>NZ_BROD01000001.1:3407884-3717692 GCF_024345225.1 Clostridium sp. TW13 | reverse complement strand
GCGTTTAGAAGCAGTCTTTGAAAGTACTGATGATAACATATATTCAATAGATAAGAATTATCACATTTTGAATTTTAATTCAGCATTAAAAAATCATATAAAACAAAGTTATAATTCTGAGATTTGGAATGGAAAGAGCATACTAGAACTTTTACCAGACGATATTGTAAGTGAGTGGAAATCACTTTATGATAATGCAATGAGCAAAGGAAAATATAGCTTTGAATATTACAACATTAATGATAAAAGATATATGGAAGTAGTATTTAATCCGATATATCATAACAAGGAGATTTGTGGAACAGCTGTATTTGCTAAGGATATTACAAAAAGAAAAAAAGCAGAGCAAGAACTTATAAAGATTAACAAAGAGCTGGAATACCTTGTAGAAGAACGCACTAGAGAGCTTAGAAGTACATTAATAGAATTAGAAGCGTTTACTTATACAGTGTCACATGATTTGAAGTCTCCTTTAAGGACAATTGATGGATATAGTAGAATAATTCTTGAAGATTATGAAGAAAGCCTTGAAAAAGAGGTTGCGAATATGATCGGTAATATTGCTAATGTAAGTTGTGATATGATAGAGCTCATAGACAGGGTACTACAATATTCAACTACTTCTAAAGAAAATATTCAAAAGGAAAAAGTAGATATAAGAGAAATGTTTATAAATGTATTTAATGAGATAAAAGCAACCTGTGTAGAAAGAAATATTGATTTTAATGTAGAAGAAGTAATGCCAATTGTAACTGTAGATAAAACTCTTATAAGGCGTGTAGTTTATAATATATTAAGTAATGCAGTGAAATTTACAAAGAACAAGAAGGTTGCTATTATCAATGTTAGGTATTTACAAAAATCTAATGAGCAAATATTTTGTGTAGAGGACAATGGTGTTGGTTTTGATATGAAATACTCGAAGAAGCTTTTTACTATGTTTCAGAGACTTCATAATAAAGAAGATTATGAAGGAAGTGGAATCGGATTAGCTACAGTTCATAAAATAATTCAGAAGCATGGAGGAGAAACGTGGATAATGAGTAGGTTAAATGAGGGTACTAAGGTGTTTTTTTCTATACCTATAGAAAAAGGTGATTAAATGTATAAGGTAATGATAGTTGATGATATGGAGATAATTAGGATTCAGTTGAAAAGACTAAAAGTATGGGGAGTAGTTTCAGATTTCGAAATAGTAGATGAAGCTAGGAATGGACACGAGGCACTTATAAAACTTCAAACTAATACTGTGGATTTAATTATAACTGATATACGTATGCCTATGGTAGATGGTGTTGAGTTACTTGAGCAAGTGATGAAAAAAAAGCTGGCGTCTTGTGTTGTACTTTTAAGTGAATATAGTGAATTTGAATATGCCAGAAAAGGATTAGTATTAGGTGCTTTTGATTATCTTGTTAAACCAATAAATTCAAATGATATTAGACAGTTACTTGATAGAGCTAAATTGTTAATCAGTGAAAAGAAAGAAGAAGAGAAAAAATTAAAAGAATATAATCCTTTATTAGATGTTGCACAGATATTAGAATTGCTTGAAAGTGGTACAACAGTAGAAAATTTAGCTCATTCTATTTTTGATAAATTAGTTTTGGAACATTTTGATAAAATAAGAATGCATCATTTTATCACAGAGTTTTTTCAGGCAGTATTGGAAGCAATAAACAATAATATGCCGTGGTTTATAAAATTTGCTGATTTAAGTTGCATTAAGACTTTAAAACTGTATAATGCAACTTCTTTAGAGGAATTAAGGGATATATATATTTCTTGTATCAAAGATTTAGAAGTGCAAATTATGTATCTATATTTAGGTAAAAGCTATGGAAGTTTAATAAATGAAGTAAGTATATTTATTTTGAATAATGTGGAAAATGAAATCACATTATCTACAATAGCAACTTATATGCATATGAATAAAAATTATCTATGTGAAATATTTAAGAAAAAAACCAGGATGTCACTATTAGAGTACATAATAAAAGTTAAAATAGAAAGAGCTAAAAAGATGCTTAGAGAGTGTGAAGATAGAGCTTATGAAATAGCAGATAAACTGGGTTATAAGGACCCAGAGTATTTTAGTAAGCTATTCAAGAAGTGTTCAGGTATGTCACCAACAGAGTATAGAAAATTAAAAAGTTAAGTAAGAAGTGAAAGCTTGTTTAGGAGTCTAATTATAAATGTATAGAGTAATTTATTCTGAAAGGTAATACTTTTTCTAGTTATTCAATAAAAGCAATGTATCATTTGAAATAAAATGTACATTGTTTTTTATTTTTAAAAGCTGAATTTTTTCTGGGTAAGATATAGACTTTTTTCATTAAGTTTTCAATAAAAGCAATGTATAATTAAAGCAATTTGTAATAGAATTTATTTTTTATAATCTATGAAGTAGTTGAAATTGGAATGTGGAGATTTTAACTTTTTATTAACAGATAATTGAGTTGATTAAAGAATGAAAAACAAAAAAAGAAGAGAAGATTTTGCGAATATGGAGGGATATTAATGAAGTTTTTTAATAATTTAAAAATGTTATATAAGCTGATAATAGCTTTTGTAATAATGATAGTATTTATTGGAAGCGTTGGGTTTATAGGAATATCAAATATGAAAAAGATTAATTCAAATGTTTCAAATTTGTATAATGTAGATTTGATAGGTGTAAATGACGTAGGTACTATTTATGCTAATCTTCAGAATATTAGAGCAGATATTTTACAGATTTTAGATCCTAAAAAAAGTAGTCAAGTTTCTAGTTTAGTTGATGATATAGACAAATTGCAAGAGAAAGATAAGAAACTAGTTGAAGAGTATAAAACTACAATTACTACTACACTTGATAAGGAACAGTTTGCACAGTTTGAAAAATTATTAGGTGATTATAGAACTGTTCGTAATCAAATTATAGATAAAGTAAAAGCTTCAGATTATGATGGAGCTAATGCCATTTATCCTGAGGTTTCTAAAATTAGGGAAGAGATGCTTACGGCATTAGATAAAGAACGAGATTTAGCTATGAAAATGGCTACTAATGATTATAATAGCAGTGAGGAAATTTTTCATAGTAGTACAATTACTGCGGTTAGTATAATAGTAATAGCTATTATAGTAGCAATTATTTTAGGTACCTTTATATCTATTGTAATCTCAATGAGACTAAAAGATATTCTAGCATTTTCTGAAGCTATAGGTGATGGAGATCTTACAAGAACTATTAATATTGATTCAAATGATGAGATAGGAAATGTTGCTAAGGCATTAAATAAATCTAATGATAATATTAAAATTCTGATAAGTGAAATAATGAACGGTGCTAGTGATATGAGTGCAACAAGTGAAGAGTTATCTGCAACTGTTGAAGAAGTATCATCTAAAATGCAAGTTGTAAATGAATCAGTAGAACAAATATCTAGAGGAGTTCAGGACTTAAGTTCAACTGCCGAGGAAGTTAGCGCATCAACAGAAGAAATAAGTGCTAGTACAAATGAACTTGCGAATAGAGCAAATGATTCTAAGGTAGCTGTAATTGATATAAAACAACGTGCTTTTGATATAAAGGTTAAAGCTTCAAAAAATATAAAAGAAGGTACAGATGTATATAATCAGAATCGTTCCAATATTTTAAATGCAATTGAAAAAGCTAAAGTTGTAGAAGATGTTAAAATTATGGCTGATTCAATTGGTAATATAGCACAACAGACGAATTTATTAGCTTTAAATGCTGCAATAGAGGCAGCAAGAGCTGGAGAACAAGGAAAGGGATTTGCAGTAGTTGCTGATGAAGTAAGAAAACTTGCAGAGGGAGCCTCACAAGCAGTTGAAAATATTCAGAGTATGGTTGGTGAGGTAAAGGCAGCAGTTAATGAACTTTCAAAGAGTGGTCAAGATGTACTTGATTTCATGGAGAAAGATGTAAAACCAAATTATGAATTCCTTCTAAATACAGGTATTTATTATGAAAAGGATTCTGAATTTATGAATGATATTGCAGAGGAAATTTCGACTTCTTCTGAACAAATGAATGATGTTATTGAGCAAGTAAGCATTGCTATACAAAGTGTATCCGCAACTGCAGAAGAATCAGCTGCAAGTTCTGAGGAAATTGTAAATAGTGTCAATGAAGTGACTTTTGCTATTGATGAAGTTGCAAAATCTGCTCAAAGTCAAGCAGAACTTGCTCAAAAATTAACTGATATGGTACAGCAATTTAAATTGTAATTTTGATGTTAGCTTGTTGAATAGTGATAAAGTGGAAAATCTTCTAGTGTGAGGATTTTCCTTTTTTGTTTAGAATATTATTAATTTGGCATTGGTATTAAAAATTAAAGCTGTGAATATTGATATAATACTAGGTTAGTAACTATCAGGATTTTTAAATAAATTATTTAAGTGCCAACAATTATATATGATATAATTAAAAAAATGGGCTGGATAAACATAAGGTTATTTAGATATAAACATATAAAACAATAAAATTGTAAACATATAAATATAGAAATATATATAAATATTTATAGACAAAATCAGTGTTGACATGAATTTTCATCTTTTAATAAGTTTAAATATAATTCAGATGGGGGCTTTTTATGTTAATTAGAGAAATAGAAGAAAGAGATAATGAGCAAGTTGAGTCGCTTATAAGGACTTGTTTAATAGAATTTGGTGCTAATAAACCTGGATGTGCATGGACTGATCCTAATTTGGGATGTTTTTATCAAGTTTATCAAGATCAGAAGTCTAAATATTGGGTGGTTGAAAAAGATGGCAAGATAGTGGCTGGTTGTGGTATAGGGCCAGTAGAGAAGAAGAAGGATGTATGTGAATTGCAAAAGATGTATTCTCTAAAAGAAGTTAGAGGAGCTGGGATAGCAGAGCAATTACTAAATTTATCTTTAGAATTTGCAAAGAAACATTACAAACAATGCTACCTTGAGACTTTTGAAAATATGGTGGCAGCGAATAAATTCTATAAAAAGCATGGATTTACTCAATTAGACAAACCTTTAGTTGAAACAGAGCATTATGCTTGTGATGTTTGGTACATAAAAACATTATAGAATAGCTATCATAATGGGTTTTGAATAACTTAAAAACAATATATAAATTAGGGGTGAATGGAATGTTTGGATTTGGAAAGAAGAAAAAGGAAGAGGTTAAGGTAGAAGAACAGGAAGAGGAAGTAATAAAAGATGGATTTATGCCCGTTTATAATGTGAAGCTGCTTTATACTGAAGAGCCCAAGCTTAATTTAGAAAATATATTGGCAAGACTTAAGAAAAGTTGCGGAGAGATTGATGTTATCACTGCAGACAATAATGGAGATATGATGGCAGTAGCTTTCAGAGAACATGTGGTTACATATAAAGATGATAAGAAAGTGCCATCGCAAGGAGTTATACTAAAGGCAAAGTTCGAATATGACGTTGATAAGCTTCAAGGAGCACTGCAACAAAGCTGGATGTTTAGAGATGTTGAAGAAACTGTTATAAAGGCAAGGCATCAGTTAGTAATAACAGATATGATGGCAGCTGGACTTGAATACAAGGAAAGACTTAGCTTATTTCAGAATCTAGTAATTGCAGTGTTAGAAGAAACAGATTGTATAGCAGTTAATTGGGATCCAAGTGAACAATTTGTTCATAAGGAGGATTATCTAAAAAATGTAGCAGAAGATTGTCTTTATGCAGCAGTTAATGTGAGATTTTATAATGTAAGTGATGGTGATGAAGGTGATATGCTAATGGATACCTTAGGTTTATCAGCCTTAGGAATACCAGATTTGCAATGTCACTTTAGAAATTTAGATCCTAATGCAGTAAGTAATATGCTATATAATACAGCACATTATTTATATGAAAAAGGGGATATTATTGAAGATGGACATACAGTACAGGGATTAAAACCAGAAGATAAATGGTTATGTCAACATGAGGTAGCCTTAGCTGGACCTGAAAGAATAGTTATAGATATAAATCCAGGCAAGGGATTTGCTTCTGGTAATAGAAATTAAAGATTGAAACTGGAATTGTAAAATCTGAAACTTTGAAATATTTGGAAATGGATATAGAAAAGCTTTTTCAGTAACAATAATGTATTAGAGGTGATATTTATGGACGATGACAGAGAACTATTTTTAATGCAGCAAAATTATGGAACACTTTTTTCTCTTACTAATAAGATTCAAGTAAAAGCTGATAAATGCTTTGGAAGTTTAACTTCAAGACAACTAATGGTTATGATAGCAATAGTTCATTTACCTGAAGAGGAAACAACGATTAATAATATAGCTAGAAAGTTAGGGACAACGAAGCAGAGTGCAAAACAACTAATAACTATAATGGAGAATAAGGGTTATGTTGTTACTGTACCGAGTAAGAAAGATAAACGTGCAGTGAATATTAAAATCACAGAAGCTGGAAAGCAAGCAACTATGGAATGTGGCGAAAAAGGAATGTATTTTATTCAAAAACTTTTTAAAAGTTTTTCAATTGATGAGTTAGAAACCTTATGGGGGTTTTTAAGGAGATTATATAATTTTGATGGTGAAGAACATGATGGTTTTGAAGATAGAATTGATTTTGAACGAGTTGTAGATAATAGAAATGAGTTAGAAGATTCATAGGAGTTTTCTAACTCTTATTTTTTGCCTAAAACTAAAAATAGGTTTTTATTAAACAGAGTGTAAAAAATTATAATTTTTATTTAGACAGTATATTGACTAAATAAAAATGCAGTGTTATTATAAATTAGACAGTATACTGACTAATTAAAGAGGTGAATATATAAATGAGTAATGTAGTTACAGTTAAAAACTTGGAAAAAAGTTATGCTAGTAAGAAAGCAGTGAATGGAATAAACTTTGTGGTTAACAAAGGTGAAGTTCTTGGTTTGTTAGGTCCTAATGGGGCAGGAAAAAGTACAACCATTAATATTTTATCTACCATTTTATCTGCTGATGGTGGTGAAATAAATATTTTAGGACATGATTTACAAAAGAATGCAAGGCTTATTAAGCAAGAGATTGGAATTGTTCCTCAAGATTTAGCTATTTACGAAGAAATCTCAGCTGAGAAAAATGTTCGATTTTTTGCAAGTTTATATAAGTTTAGTGGAAAGCAGTTAGAAGCCTGCGTTAAAGAAGCATTAGAGTTAGTGGGACTTTATGAAAGAAAAGATGATAAACCAAAAACATTTTCAGGTGGAATGAAGCGAAGGTTAAATATTGCCTGTGCCATAGCTCATCAACCAAAGCTTATTATTATGGATGAACCAACGGTTGGTATTGATCCTCAATCTAGAAATCATATTTTAGAATCAATTAAAATCTTAAAAAAGAAGGGAGCCACAATCATATATTCCACCCATTACATGGAAGAGGTAGAGGCAATTTCAGATAAAATTATTATTATGAATGATGGAAAAATTATTGCCAATGGTACAAAGGAAGAATTGAAAGAGAAATTTGATGATGAAGTCGAATATTCTTTTCATGTAGATAAAATAAATAAATTAGATGATAGTATGTTTAATAAAGTTGATGGAATAAAAAAGGTTAAAGTTTTTGATAACGTAGTTGAGGTTACAGCTGAAAAATCAAAGGATAATCTTAATGGAATTATATCTGAAATTATTGCAAAAGGATGCATGATTCAAAATATGAATGCTAAGGAAGCATCTTTAGAAACTGTATTCTTAGAACTTACAGGAAGGAATCTAAGAGATTAGGGGAGAAAGTATATGAGATTTATAAGAATAATTAAATTTGATTTTATGAATATTCTAAGGAATCCAATGTTGGTAATCTTCAATACAATTTTTCCTTTGATGATGATTGCAGTTATGGGATTTATAACAAAAGGAGGATATGAAGGAAGTATAAGTTCTTATGATTATTATGGAGTTACAATGATGATATTTACAGCTCTATTTGTGGCTGCCACAGCTACAAATACCTTTATGGAGGAGAAAGTTAAAAGAGGTAATACACGTATTATATATGCTCCAATATCAAAAACACAGATATATTTATCTAAATTGATTGCTACTTATATTTTGGGCACAGTATCATATAGCATTATAATGCTTTTGGGTCAATATGTTTTGAATATTAACTTTGGAGGAGGAAATATATTTTATATAATTCTTTTAATTAATGTGTTAACTCTATTTGGATGCTGTTTAGGCATTATGTTCTGTTGCATATTGAGAAGTGAGGAAAGTGCCAATTCTGTAATGCAGCTTCTATTGTATTTCTTTATTTTCTTTGGAGGTTTATTTTTCTCTGTTGACAGTCTTGGAAAAGTTATTGCAAAAATATCATGTTTATCACCAATAAAATGGGTTACAGAATGTGCATTTAAAATCATTTATGATAATGATTTTAGCTTGTATTTACCTACTATTGCTATAATGCTTTTAGGATCTATTGCTTGCATTGTAGTATGCCAAATTGCTTTTAAACCGGAGGAGTATGTATGATGAATGTAATAAATATATTTAAAAATAATTTTCAGAGGATTTTAGCAAAAAAAGCAGTCATCATCGTGGCATTAGTGGTGATACCAATTCTAATTGGAATTGCTGTATTCTTTTCTGGAAGGATAATGATGAAGCAACATATTGCGATAGTTTCAACGCATGAATATAAAGTACCACAAAGTGATATAGTTGAGGTAGACGTACTCAACAAAAAACCATCAACTTCAAATCTCCTTTTAGGAAAATATGATGCCATTGCAGAAGAAAAAGGTAATGGAGATTATGAGATAACTTCTATAAAAAGCAAGGCAGATAAACAAGCTGTTGAGAATTTTTTAAAGCATAAAAAAGCTTCACATGATAGTAAAGAAGGACAAACCAATACTGGTACAGGAACAAAAATTTTAGGTTTTATTTTAATGATTGTCTTGATGCAAGGTGTTGCACTAATCACACTATATCCTGAGGATAGAACTATGAAAACTTTGAAGAGGGTATTGATATCCCCAGTGAGTGAAAAACAATATATTTTGGCTCAAGAGATATTTACATTTATTTGTTTATATGTACCTACGTATTTAGCTGTTGTTGTTACAAAAATATGTTTTGAAGTGGAAATTGGGTTTAGCTTAGGGATGATAGGAATATTGATAGCTATTCTTTCTGCTCTTTCAACAGCGCTTGCTTTATTTTTTGCATCAGCACTTGATAGAGATATATCTTTAGTAGCTAGTGGAATTTACACCATAACGTCTATACTAGCAGGATGTTTCTATTCATTCACTGACAATAATAAGATTCTTGATAGCATTTGCAGTATATTGCCACAGAAAGCATATATGACGATGATAAAAGGAGTTGAAAATGGCAAAGGGATATTAGAATTTAAAGGACAACTTATTTATCTACTTGGGTGGATAGTAGTGTTCTGGCTTTTGGGAAGTGTTATTACTAATAGAAAAATGAAAAAGGGTATTTATTAATGTGCCAAGCTATGTCAGATGGAGATATTTCTGATATAGCTTGGTGTTTCTAATTTAAAACTTATAATTTTAACCATTCGTTTATCTTAATTGCCATGTATAATTTGAAAATATGTTTTCCATTGGTTAAATCTAAGCCGGTAATTTCACTAATTTTATTAATTCTGTAAGACATAGTATTTCTATGGATAAACAGCTTTTCAGCGGCAGTTGAAATACTATTGCCACAAAGAAGATATTCATAGAGGGTGTTACAATATTCAGTACCATTTAACCGATCATACTCTAATAATTTATAGTAGCCAGGGTGGCAGAATATCTGAAGATCTTCTCTTTTTTGAGATTTTGAAAAGAAGTGAAAAAGAACTATATCCTCGTAATAATATATATTTGAATCTTCTTTATCAACAAGCTTTCCAATTTCATATGCTTTAGAGGCTTGATGATAGTAAATTCTTAAATCGTCTAATACAGAGAAAGTTCTGCTAACTCCACATTTTAAGTTGTTTTTTTCCAAGACATCTGTAATATTCAATATTTCATTTTTGTACTCATCTTCACAACTATAATTTACAACTATTATTAGGGAGTTGTAGTATTTTGCAAACTTGCACATGCTTGTCTTCCTTATTAAGGTGGCGTATAAGTAATCAAAAAACCAAATCGTATCATCCGATTCAGATAAAGGAATCTTTATAAGGCATAAAAATTCTTTCAATGTCCAATTAGCAGTTGCCAACCTATTTTGCAGAATGCTGGTTGTTGGCACTTCATTATTAAGCAAGTCTATTATTATATTTTCATAAGCCTTATGAGTCAGACCTTCTTCATAAATGTTGTTACTCATTTCGATAGAAATGATATCAGCCAGAACATTTACTATATCTAAGTTGCTTTGCTCAAATTTATTATTAATTTCATAAACAGCCATGTAGCCTACAATTTTATCTTCAATTTTTATTTTCGTTACAATTCTATGAATATTTTTAGCTATGCCGCTTTTTAGCAGAATAGCCTTATTGCTCGTAAGTGTCATTTTAGTGATACCTTCATTTCTAAATTGGTTAATAGATTTTTGACTACAATATCCATGAATTCGAGCAAATGCCCAAGTAGGTTCGTCTATATCAACATCCGACATTGCTAAAACTTTATATGAAGTATTAGTTATAATAAGGGGATTTCCAAGGATTTCACTTCCTACCTTCACTAACGCCTTTAAACTGTTTCCTTTAGTTAATGCGGAAAGAATTGATGGTAAATTAGAAGCTAAATCGATTACTTTACGAAACTGCATTTGTATAGTATTAAAAAGTACATCAAATGGAATGAACTTGTCCCATATAACAAATTCACATTTTATATTTATATCTTTTTTGAAAGGAATATCTGGTATTAAAATAAGACCTATATTAGGATTTTCTAATTGGATATTTTTAATATCAGAAACAAAGCCAATATATAGGGTATTATCTTCTAGTGGAATAGATTTGAAAATTGGATTAACCATATTATATGAGGTGTTTTTTTTATTATTAGTTTGAATATATAAATTATCTTTATTAAGCCGCATTAATAACTTTTTTAGTGTTAACATTTATATTCTCCTTTCAATCAGATATGTGCGCTTTGCACTTTTTATAATGACTATATTTTGAATTCTGCCCAATGTCAAAGAAATAATGAAACCTTATAATATATTAGGCGAATAAATACATAATATGTCGATTTTTAAAAAAATTAATAAGCTTATCTATGTAAAAAACTATGTTTTAAATTTGAATCGTAAGTAAAATAATAATTTCAATTAATAATACGTAAGTTATTATAACATATACTAACAGATATAGATTATTAATGATTTGAGGGATTTTATGGAAAGATACCAGATTTAATAAATGAAGCATAGAACAAAGATTTAGTTATATTAATTAAAAATATAAATATAAGATTATATAATTAAGGATACAAGGGGGATATAAATGAATTTTATAAGAAATGTAAAAGTAAAGATTAAGTTGTTGGTGTCGTTTTTGATTGTTGCTGTATTTATAGGGATTGTAGGTGGAGTTGGTATAGTATCACTTAAAAATGTGGATAAGAGTGCACAATTAATGTATTCTCAAAACCTACGTACGGTATACATATTGACAGATATGGAAAAAAACCTTACTGAGATAAGAGCTTGTTTAGTATCGTTAGTTTTTAAAAGAGATAGTTCTCAAAAAAGTGAATTAGAAAAGACTATTACAGACAATCAAACTCAGGATGAAAAATACATGAGAGAATATGAGAAATTTTCAGTAAGTGATGATGAAAAGAAAATTTATGATTCATTTTTAAGCTATTTAAAACAATATAGAAGTTTAAGAGATGATATTATTAAATCTATAAATGAAAATGATTATGGGAAAGCAGCTGAAAAATATTCTGAAGTACCACAAGTTAGAGTTGCAATGATTAGTAGTCTGGATAAATTAATACAGACAAATTTAAATGATGCTAAGGTTGCAAATAATGATATTAATTCAATATATAAAATGTCAAACATAACTATATGTATAATTACTTTATTAGGATTTGTAATGGCAGTTATTCTAGGAATATTTATGACTAGTGATGTGAGTAAACCACTAGAAAAAATAAGAGATTATGCAAACAGATTAGCTGCATATGATTTTTCAATTCCAATTAATATTACAAGGAAAGATGAATTTGGACAAACTGGTGTTCAATTAAATAGAGCTCAAGAAAATGTTAGTACTTTAGTTAAAGTTATTCAAGAAAAATCTCAAGATATAGGGGCTTATAGTGAAGAACTTTCTGCAACAGTTGAAGAATTAGCATCAAAGACTTCAAGTATAGACGAAGCGGTAATTAACATTAATAATAATATGCATGATTCAAGTGCAGGAACTGAGGAAATAAATGCGTCTATCCAAGAAGTAGATTCAAGTATTAACATACTTTCTCAGCGAGCTATTGATGGAAGTAATAATGCAAGTGATGCAAAAGAAAGAGCAATAGAAGTAAAAAATAACAGTCAAAAGGCAATAGAAGATACTAGAGCGATATATTCTGAAAAGCAACAAAGGATGTTAAAAGTTATTGAGGACGGGAAAGTAGTAGATGACATTAGAGTTATGGCAGATACTATAGCAGATATATCTGAACAGACTAACTTGCTTGCATTAAATGCAGCAATAGAGGCTGCAAGGGCAGGAGATTTAGGTAAAGGCTTTGCAGTTGTGGCAGAGGAAGTTAGAAAGCTTGCGGAAGAGTCAGCACAAGCAGTAGGTAGTATTAAGCAAACAATTATAATAGTACAAGAAGCATTTAAGAATAGTGTTGATACAGGAAGTGATATATTAGGTTTTATAAATAAGGATGTGCATGAGCAATTTAATTCATATGAGGAGACAGGAAATCAATATTATAAAGACTCCGACTTTGTAAGTAAGATTTCAGAAGAAATTGCCACGATGTCAGAAGAAGTGACTGCTACAGTTGGACAAGTAAGTGAAGCAATGCAGAGTATGGCAGAAGCTGTTCAGAAATCCAGTGAACAAGCTGAAATAATAAAGGAAAGTGTTAGTGAAACTACTGAGGCTATAGCACAGGTAGCAGTAACGGCTCAAAATCAAGCGGAGCTTGCTGAGAATCTTAATGAGATAGTTGAAAAATTTAAAGTTTAATATAGGATTATAGTAAGGATAGCGGATAATTTTAAGATAAATTATCTACTATCCTTGCATCTTTATATAGAGAAAAATGACTAATGTTAATGATTTAATAACAGATCCAACCTTGTTCTGAAGCAATGTGACCATGCTGGAAGATAACCTGCTTGAACTGCTACTCGTTGAGAAATAACATTGCTACAATCCGTGCTGTAATATGGAATATATCCACGCTTAAGTACTTCAAGTGTTAAGGCATTTACCAGAGTGGTCGCAAGCCTATTCCCCCTATATGATAATAATACATCAACACTTATCTGCCACATAGTTTTGCAGTCAGCACTTGCAGTTGCTATCCCAACAACTGTATCTTTATGTTTGGCTATAACTGCTACCATTTCGGGATGTTGGCTATTAATATCATATTGCAAAGCATAATTAAAGTCCTTCAGCGCATAAAGCTTTTGTATATCATCTTTTTCAATAATTTCATATTCAAACTCGTTACTTCTATTTAAAAGAGAGAGATGGTCTAAATTCGGAAGAAAATAAGGGTTGACCCCATAAACAAATGGCATATTCAATGTTTCGTATCTCGTCTTACCTTCAAGTTGCTGATAAATCAATGGCAAAATATCAGTAGATGCATTGATTACTACCCCATTTCCCATTGTAATCATCTCCAATCGTGGTGTTACCCATGGGAAAGGTCGCCTTCCTTCATTTTTCTTTGCTTCTGTGAAAATTAAGCCGTCTTTAACAAAATCATCAGGCGAGCAATTATAATCAATGGCAAGTTGATTGAGTACACTGCCAATCATAATTTTTTTATCAATCATAAACTTATCCCCCTTCTTTTAATCAAAAATATAAATTAACATCCATTTTCAACACTAATTTAAAACATGTCCTTATTTTTATCATAGAAGAATTAAAGTAATGTTTTTTCAAGTTCCTCTAGGTTTCTAATGATATTTTGATTTTTATCTATGATTTTATTGTAGATATAAGATTGCTTGTCTCTACATAGTAAAAATGAGGTAATACCAAGTTTTTCAGCTCCATCACAATTTCTTTTGTTGTCATCTATGAATATTGCTTCGCAAGGAAGTATATTAAGTTCCTCTAGTGCTGTTTTGTACATTAATTCATTGGGTTTTGTGATTCCAAGCTTTGAAGAGATGACAAAGGATGGGAAATAACCCCTTAAACCAGCTGCCCTAAATATATTTTCAAGAGAAGGCCAAGCGTCTGATATTACAGCTAGTTTATATGTTTTACTTAGTTTAGGAATAACATTTATGGCATCTTCAAAAAAGCAATATTTATTAGGATTATATACATAATCCTTTGTAATGTTAGTTATGTCTTCTTCAGTTAGCTTCAGTTCAGGAAGGCACTCTGTAAATATACTATAATACTTAAAAAAGTGTGTATATTCTTCAGTTTCATCTACAATTAGCTTTTGAGAATTGATGTAGTCACCAGCTTTAGTAAAAGCAAGGTCTATTCTAGATTTTGATATGTTATTAAATATTTGCTTATCTACATAAGTGAAAAAGTTAGGCGTTATAAACCAATGTCCCGTACTTGAAACATTTAATACTCTGCCTGAGTCAAATAAAATAGCTTTAATGTTGTTTTTATTAATTGATGTTTTCATTAGAAATCCCCCATAGCTTATTTTAGAAGTAATGTTAATAAAATTCATTTCTATATTTTTCAAAATGCATCTTTATGGTAATATATTAAGTAACATACCTCAATAAGTATGTATAACTATCAAATCTACTTGAAAAGAGTAGAATATTAAGTTGAATACTTTTCAAGTAACTTGATAATCAATATAGAATAAGATGTGGTGATGAAATTGAAAAAGGATTTATGTGAATTGAGGGAAATAGATGAAAAAGTGAAAAGTAAGCTGGATTTTATTAAGAGCAATCCAGAGGCTACACTTGATGATATTAACATAGTAAAGGCTGCGAAAAATAATATATACGAGCAGGTTTCAAAAACATTTATATATAATTTAAAAAAGCTTATTCAACTAGAAGCAACTCAAAAAAGACTGGCAAAGAAAATTGGACTTTCAGAGGATTTGCTTTCAAAATATAAGTCGGGAGAAGCTTTTCCATCTATAGAAACCTTGATTTATATCTGCAAAGTATATGGTATAAGTTTAAATAAGTTTATATCAGAGCCATTAACTGCTGTAGATATTGAGAAATTAGAGAATGAAGAAGAAATAGAGTTTAATATATTTGAAGATAAATATTATGTATATTTCCTAGTAACAAACATAGCTATAGAAGGTGCAATTCATGAGGGAACTGTTGAGTTTTCTAACGATGATGTGAGATTTAATATTCTTTCAAATGATGAGGTAATTAAATATTTTACAGGTAAATATACAATTTCAGATAAACTAATATTTTTCAATTTAGAAAGTATAGATGATGGAATCTCTTATATTAATATGATAAAACCTAATGTAAATAAGAATAAGTATGTTGGTGGGTTAGCTATGCTTATGTTACCTTCAGATGCTAATAGCAAGCCTTGTGTGCAAAAGATTTTATTTAGCAAGATAAAGTTAGATAGGGAATTACATTCTAATGATATAAAAAAGCTTTTGAACTTTTCTGTTGATGATACATCCTTTGGTAATATGAAGATATCTCAAGGGGAAGATGAGGGAGCTTATAATTTTATAAGAAAATTAGGCATCTGAAAATAGACTAGCATATAAACTTAATTGTTTTCAGATGTCTTATTATAAAAACTTAAAAGGCGGGGGAAATATAATGACAAGTAAAGAAAAAGAGTTAAAAGAGAAATTAACCAAGATTAAAAACAATAATTATATACTAGATGGGGAAGAAAGTTATTTCAAATTAGCGTTAGAAATGATGGAGAATATAGGTTCAACAGATCCAGAACTTCGAGATGAACTTATATATGGAATTTTATTTAATTGGATTATAGAGAATAAACTTGTTCAAGAACAACTTAAGGAATTGCTAAGCATTAGTTTAGATAAAGCACATGTTTTTTACAAGTTAGGGGATAATGGTGAGGATTCTGTTTTTACAAGAACTTTCTCAGTTTTAATAGTAGCACTTATTATATACAAGCATAATCAGGAGGCTTTCTTATCAGAAGAAGAACTGCATGATGTTAAGGATAAACTTGTAGAATATATGCTTAAGGAACAAGATATTAGAGGGTATGTAGAAGTGAAAGGATGGGCTCATTCTGCTGCGCACACTTCAGATGCTTTAGATGAATTGGCACAGTGTGATTGTTTTAATAAAGAAGATTTATTGGATATATTAAATTCAATAAAAATTAAGGCGTGTACAGGCTACTATGTGTATATTGATGAAGAAAGCGAAAGAATGGTCAATGCAATTGAGAATTCATTTAAAAGAAAACTTCTTAGTGAGTCTGAAATAAAAGAATGGTTGAATGGTTTTACAATTAAAAATGCAGAATACAATTATATGCAAGGTTTTCATTCTAAGGTGAACATAAAAGATTTTTTAAGGAGTTTATACTTTAGATTATTAGAGCAAGAGGAATATAAGTCTATTGTTGAAGAAATAAAGAATATACTTAATTCAAAAACATTCAACAGATATTAATTTATACAATTATAAAATCATAGTATGAAATTATTTGCGTTCTATTTGATAAACATAATAAATTCAAAGGATGATAATGTTAAACTGATAAAATGGTAATGATTACTGCATAAGTTTTATATTAATGAATATAAATGAAATAAAAAGCTCTTTATTTTTTGAAATAAGGAGAGTATGATGTAAATATTATATTTGAAAGGGATGATTTTATATGGGTAATGTTCAACAATTTATTTTGCCTGTAGTGTTAGGTGTAGTGGGCTTGATCGCTTTATACTTACTAATATTTAAGGTATTGGGACTTAGAATAATTGGAACAAATGAAGTGGGGGTTGTAGAGAAGTGGTGGTCTCCAAGTGGAAACTTAAAAGATGGGAAATTTATAGCTCTTAATGGAGAGGCAGGTTTTCAACCAGATGTTTTAAGAACAGGTATACACTTTAAGTCTTGTTTAGTTTATAAGGTGGCAAAATGTCCTTTAGTAACTATACCTCAAGGACAAATAGGGTATGTATTCGCTAGAGATGGACAACCTTTAAGTGAAACTCAAACTTTAGGTAGAGTAGTGGAATGTTCTAACTTCCAAGATACTAGATCATTTTTAGCTAATGGAGGACAAAAAGGACCTCAAAGATCAATACTAAGAGAAGGAACTTACGCTTTCAACTTAAGTGCATTTATTATTTTGACAGAAGCTACTGACTATTATATAAACATAGGAAACAACAGAGAAGTAGAACAAATAAAAAGAATGTCTGATGACTTAAGAGCTCAAAATGGATTCAGACCAGTTGTTATTAAAGAAGGTACAAGAAATGCTGCTGGGGAACCAATTAAAGATCCAATGGCAATTATAACAATACAGGATGGTCCATCTTTAGCTAATGGAGAAATTATTGCTCCAGTAGTTGGACAAGATCCTTCACAACCAGAAACCTATCATAATAACTTCCAAAATCCAGAGGCGTTCTTAAAAGCTGGTGGATATAGAGGAAAGCAGTATCAAGTAATTAGTGATGGTACTTACTTTATAAATCGTCTATTCGCAAGCATAGACATTATTCCAAAAACAATAATTCCAGTTGGTTTTGCTGGAGTTGTAAACTCTTTTGTTGGTAAACAAGGAATTGATGTAAGTGGAAGTTCATATACTCATGGAGAACTTGTTGAAGAAGGCTGCAAAGGTATTTGGGCAAATCCATTAAAGCCAGGTAAGTATTCATACAATCTTTCAGCTGGAATTTTAACTCAAGTTCCTACTACAAACTTTATATTAAAATGGGTTCAATCTGAGGTTGGCGGACATAAGTTTGATGAAAATTTAAAAGAAGTAACTTTAATAACTAGAGATGCTTTTGAACCAACATTACCACTTTCAGTTGTTGTTCATATTGATTATAAAAAGGCTCCACTTGTTATACAAAGATTTGGAGATATAAAGAGACTAGTTGATCAAACTCTTGATCCAATGGTTTCATCATATTTCAAAAATGTTGGACAGAAGATGACTTTGATCGAGCTTATTCAAAACCGTTCTGAAATTCAAAAACAAGCTACAGAGGAAATGAAGTCAAAGTTCCAAAACTATAACTTAGAGCTTGAAGAAGTATTAATAGGAACACCTTCACCAAATGGAGATAAGAAGATAGAAGAAATCTTAAAGCAATTAAGTGATAGACAATTAGCTAAAGAAAAGATTGAAACTTATGGCAGTCAAATGAAGGCTAGTGAGAAAGAGAAGGAATTAAAAGAATTCCAAGCTAAGTCAGAGCAACAAGCAGACCTTACTAAATCAGAAATCAATATTAAGATTCAAGATAATGTTGGTAAGGCTGAACTTCAAAAAGCTATACAAGATGCAGAAAGACAAAAGACTCTTGCAGATGCAGAGGCTTATAAGGTTAAGAGACTTGCAGAAGCAGAAGCTGAAATGAAGGCTAGACTTGGTATCGCTCAAGCGATTGCAACTCAAGAACAAGTTAATGCTTACGGTGGACCTCAATATCAAGTAATCCAAGATGTAATGACTAAGTTTACAGAAGCTATTAAGGCTGGTCAAATCAATATAGTACCTAATAATGTAGTTACTATGGGGGGCGCTGAAGGTAGTGGCAATGTAAATGCTGTAGAAAGTCTTCTTGCAGTTTTATTATCTGAAAAATTAGGAGTTGATTTTAAATCTACTGCTGAGGAAGGTGACTTTGCAAAGAAGATGAAGGAAGATATTTATAGAAAAATGAATGAAGAGAAACACGATAATAATGTAAAGCCTAAGGAAGAGCTTGAAGTAAAAGATAGTGTTACTGAAAACAAATAATTAATATAGTTTATAAGCTTGAAAATTCTAGATGATTATAGGAATTTTCAAGCTTATTTTTTATTTATTTTTGTTCCATAGGGCCTCTACTCTTGGTATAATGAAATTAAGCATAACTTGGCTCAAGTGGAGTCAATCTCCATGGTGATTTAATTAAATTTATTTAGGAACCGTAGCTGCTATATTAAACTTAAGGCAGTAGGAATGTTACACAGGCTATCTATTAGATAGCAATATAGAATGGGGGGTAATGTATGAAAAGATTTTTAAAATCAAAGAATTTTGTATTAGCATTCGTTTTAGTATTCTTATTACAAAATGTACAAGTACTTGCTAGTACTACTACATCAAGTAGTGTTCCAACAACTAGCATTAAACAAGTTTCCACATCATCTATAAAAGTTTCAGCAAGTTCAACTGTTGCTGTAAAATCACTATCAATAAATAAGTGGTCTTTATCAGCTCCTATAGCATATAAGGAAACTTTAAAAGCAACTATATCACCAAGTAATGCAACAAATAAGAGGTTGGAGTGGAGCTCTAGTAATCCCAAAGTAGTTAAAGTTGATTCTACGGGAACAATTACTGCATTAGCAGTAGGAAATGCGACTATTTGGGCAGAGTCAGCTGATAATTGGAGGATTTTTGATACTTGTTCTGTACAAGTTCTTCCTTCTGTGTCTGGAGTAAAACTTAATAAAACTTCTACAACAATAGCGAAGAATGGAAAAGAAACATTACAGGTTTCGATACTTCCTAGTAATGCAGGAAATAAGAGTGTAACTTGGAGTTCTAACAATTCTAAAGTTGCTACAGTAGATAAAAATGGTGTAGTAACTGGAATAAATGATGGTACAGCTGTTATAACTGCTAGGACAGTTGATAAAGCAAAAACAGCTACATGCACAGTTAAGGTTGTAACAGTTCCAGTTACAAGTGTAGGTCTTAATAAAACTTCTACAACTTTAGCGAAAGGATATAAGGAAGCATTAGCTGCTACAGTAGCCCCAAGTAACGCTACAAATAAGAATGTAACTTGGAGTACAAGTAATCCTAAGATCGCTACAGTAGATAGCAATGGTGTTGTCACAGCAACAGGAGTTGGAAGCGCTGTAATAACTGCAAAAACAGTTTCTCAATCAAAGGCGGCTTCATGTAAAGTAACTGTAAATGATATAACCGCTCAATATAAACCATCTAATTTTAAGAATCAATACATAGAAGTTAAAGCAGTAAATTCTAATACATTAAGAGTAACAGGTAAGCTTATCAATGGTTCTAAGTATTTATTAGCTGATGTAACAGATGTAAAAACAGGAAGTACACTAAAAAATGTAATGTCACAAGCAGATGCCAATGGAATGTTTTCTTTTGACTTTCAATATAATTTTAATGCTGGAAGTTATAATATAAATGTTTTTGAGGGCGATGTTCAATATGGAACTTATCATGATTTCTATTATGGAATTCAATTTAATAAAAGTTCTAGTGGAATATCATTCCCAGTGTCTAAAGTATATCAGTATGATGTGGACAAGTTCAAAGCTTATAAAGTAGAAGCTAAAGATACTGTAGTGAACGTAAACTCACAAGCAGATAGAAACAAGATTAAGGATTTGGCACTTCAAATTACTAAAGGAAAGACCAACAATTATGATAAGCTTTTAGCAATAAATAATTGGGTAGCTGATAATATATATTATGATTATGATATGCTTAGTGGAAAAACAGGATACAGAGATGCCATAGGAACTCTTAATGCAAAGCGCTCTGTTTGTCAAGGATATGCAGAATTAACTGCTGCCTTAACAAGATCAATTGGTATACCATGCAAAATAGTTATTGGCTGGGGAAATAACAATCATACAGATTGGAGTACTCTTAAAAATGGACAAAGTAATCATGCATGGAATGCAGCTTATGTAGATGGAAGATGGGTAATATTAGATACTACTTGGAATTCACGAAATGAGTATGAAAATGGAAAGTATACAAAAGGTGAGAAGCGCTATAAGTATTTTGATGCAACAATAGAAGGTTTTTCATGGGATCATAGAATAGAATCAACATACTAATTAAAAAATTTTAGAAGAGATAATTTATATATAGCAAGCTGTTTAAGCTAGAAGTTCTATCAACAATAATGAACTTCTAGCTTTTTATTTATAAGATTGTGCCAATAAATTAGAAGTATGCTATTATTTTAGTTATAGACCAAAATAGTATAGTAAGTTAAAAACATTTGTATGAGAGGAATTTAGTATGGATATAGAAATAAAGCAGACCACACATGAATTAAGAGAAATTGTTAGATTTATTTATAATGTTTCAAATGAAGATTTAGAAGAACAGTTTTATGGAGAGTTACAGCAGCAAATATATGAAGAAAATAAAATTAAGTTGGAGAATTTCATAAAGAAGGAATATACCAAAATTAAAAAGAGCAGTAATAAGTTTAAGAAATTAATGACTTTAGAAGATAAAGATAGGGAATTTTACTTTATTAATATGTGTAAGAAGACAGCCTGCGTAGCAGAAATTCTAATTTATAATATTAATATGGATTTGATAAAAGAATTACATAATGATATGAATAACTATGATGAAAATTTCTTTAGAGAACAATTAATATTGGGAATTAATCAGGAATTTGCAGATGAAATTTCAGAAAAAGGTGATCAATTTGAACAATTATTAGATGATAAAAGTATACTAAATTTTATTGATTTATTAGATACAATAGAGATAAATGAAGATGCTAAGTGGAAACTTATACAAGTATATAAGAACCCAAAACCTCATTACATGGTATTAGTCGAAATAATATTGAAAAATGAGGATGCTCACAAAAATGCTTATAAGGAAGTTGAACAATTAGTTCATAAATTTATAGAAGATTTTCAGAAAGATCCTCAGGGTAAATATGTTTATATACAAGAAACTATAGGAATTAAGTTAAATAGTAATAAGTTAATAATATATCCAGCAGTAGCAAGATTTAATGCTTTGACTATGGATTTAAAAGATGGTTGTGAAATATTGCATTATGGAATTTTGTTTGATAAACTCATGGAAGGAGTCAGAACTATTGGAAGTGATAAGGCTCCAATTATTAATGTGCTAAAGCCATTAAGTGATAAAAGTAAGTTTGAAATAATAAGATTACTAAAGAATGAAGAAATGTATGGTCAGCAAATTGCAGAAAAATTAAAGCTTACCACAGCTACAGTATCTTATCATATGAATGATTTAGTTGTTGCCAATTTGGTGTGTTTAGAAAGAAGAGACAGTAAAGTTTATTATAGCTTAAATAGAAAAGCTATTAAAGAGTTTATATCTGAGTTAGAAACTTATATGCTTTAACGCATATGAAAGTATATAGGTTTATAGGTGAGTCTATTTGGACTGGTTATTTATTTTCAGGTGCCTAATATACAAAACTACAGAAAGATTTAAATTAACATAAATCTTTCTGTAGTTTTTTATATATATAAAGGTATTGTTATCAAAGATTATAGTAAGCTTTTTGAAAACGTGTTTCACTTAATTAGTATAATAAAAATATAAAATTATATTAGATGAATATCTAATTAGTAGTTGACTATCATCTAACTGAATGGTAAAATTTAATAAAAAAGGGGGCTTTAAGATGGAGATTACAAAAAGTTCGTATGGAGTTGTATTGAAAGAAAAGAATTATTTATTGTTTATGATCGCAAACTTGATTTCAAGATTTGGGGATTCTGTGGATGCGATTGCTTTTGGATTTATGGTATTTAAGTTAACAGGATCAGCATCCTTGATGGCATTATTATTTGGGGTTAATGCCGTACCTACAATGATATTTCAACCTTTTGCAGGAGCATTGGTTGATAGGTTCAATAAGAAGAAGGTAATTGTTTGCTGTGATTTAGGCAGAGGATTAATAGTAGGAGGCATAGCCATTTTATTTATGACAGGACTTTTAAGTGTTCCAGTTGTATTTATAGCTACATTCATCAATTCTACATTTGAGTCGTTTAGATCACCAGCTGGTGGGGCAATTATACCATTAATACTTTCTAAGGAGAATTATACTTACGGGATGTCATTATCTTCTACTTCATCAAGAATTGTAGAAATTGTAGGATTAGCAGTTGCAGGTGCAATTGTAGGTATACTAGGGGTAAGTGGTGGAATACTAATAGATTCTTCTTCATTTTTTATATGTGGTTTAATAATGTGCTTATTAAAGCCTGTTGGAGATATTAAAAATAAAGTAGATATTAGTTTCAAATCATATAAGGATGATTTAAAGAGTGGCTTTAAATATTTAATGAAGAGCAAGCTGTTGTTAAACTTAATTTTATTTACTCCGCTAGTAAATATGCTATTGGTTCCCATAAATACATTAGGAATTGTGTATGTAAGTAACAGTTTGAAATTAGGACCAGAGGTATATTCAATCATTCAAATTTCATTAATAGTAGGAATTGGACTAGGAAGTTTTGTTTTTCCTAAAGTAAGTGAAAAGGTAAAAGGTATAAAAATATTTATAGTATCTGGAGTGCTGATTGGCATACCATATGCAAGTTATTATTTTATACCTGGAACAACGTGTGTAGAGATAATTTTAGTACCAGTAGGCATTATATTTGGATTGGGAGCAGGTTTGATTATGATGCAGCTTAATGTGCTTGCAATGCAAAAGATAGAAAAGGAGTATATGGCGAGAGTTTTTGGGATAATGGGAGCTTTGGCTATGAGCGCAATGCCTCTTGGTTCAGTAATAGTTGGAGGACTATGTTTAGTGCTAAGCACAACTCAAATATTCTTAGTGGTAGGAATACTTACTGTACTTTTGTTCTTATCTCAAGTTTTTAATAAAAATATTAGATCGTTATAAAGATTTAAACAAATCTTAACAATAACTGTGTTAAATTTAATTTATTTGTAAATATATTCATTAATAAAAGTGTTACTCTAATATAAGAGTGACACTTCTATTTTTTATGAGTGATAAGGCGTCTGAAAGGATATAGGTTTATAGGCTAGTTTGCTTAGACTTGTTATCTATTTCTAGATATCTAAAATAATATTTGAATTAGTGCGAACTGATGAAATTTAGATTATATTTAAATTACGATAACATTGGGGGATGTTGAAGATGAAAGAAAACAAATTGGAAGATTATATGAATTTTACAAAAGCAGTTTATGGTGATAAGGATCCAGCGCATAATTTTAAGCACATTAGGAGAATCTCTAAAAGATTAAAAATGTTTATTGAAGCAACGGATGAACAGATGAATTTGCAATTATTATATTTTCTTGCTGCCTTCCATGGATTAATAAAAAAGATTGCATCAGATAATTCTTTTAAAGAAGAAATCATAGTTTTTCTGAAGGGTCTAGGATGGTCAGACTCAGAAATAGAAAATGGCTTTATTTCTTTGGGGAGACATATAGACAATCCTATTACAATAGAAGAAAAAATAGTTCATGATGCAAATTATGTTGAGTTGGTAGGTGCGTTTGGTATTGCTAAAGCTTTCACAACAGGTGGAGCTAAAGGACAAAATTATGAGGAGACCATAAAGATTTTTGAAAATGATTTTCTAGAAAAGATAGAATTCAAAACAGCTTTAGGTAGAAAGATAGCAAACAAGAGAAAAGATTATACACGAGAATTTTTAAACATATTAAAAACAGAATTATAATATTAGTATGTTAATATTTTTATAAATAAAGGTTGTGAAATTTGAATTATAAACTTCATGACCTTTGTTCATTTTCAACTATAAACAGTAAACATAATTTATAGATTATTTTAGTATAAATAATTAGATTGTGGTAAAATAGAAGAAATGAATTTGTCGTGTGTTCATTTTTATAATTTTATTATAAGTAATTATATTGTAGGGGGAAAGGTTATGGGAAATTTTTGTACTAAGTGTGGTAGACCATTAGAAGAGAGTGAAGTTTGTAATTGCGAAAATAGTAAAGTTGTACAACAAGTAGCTCAAGAAACGAACGTTCAAAGTGAAGAAGTTAAACCAGAAGGTGAGCAGTCTGTTAAAGTTATGCAACCAGAATGTCAACAAGAAACATACCAAGAGGAACAGTTACAGTTTGAACAAAAATCTATTGAAGGTGAACAAAGTGGATTTAATCCACCAGTAATGAGTTCAAATCCACAGCAGCAATATCAAAAAAATGTTGCTCCAGATGCTTTTGGGTTATACATAAGACGATTTTTTATGGTTGCTAGGAAGACAGTAAAATCACCAGCTTCAATGCTTAAAGCATTTGTAAAAGCCAATGACTATAAAGTTGGACTAGGCTTTATGGGAGTTGATTCAATCATATTTGCATTGTTTGTAACACTTTTATTTGGTAAGCTTAATTCAGCTATTTCAGATTTCAGCAGTACATTAGGAATATTTAGTTCAATAGGGATGAGCGCTTCTTTACACTTTCCACTAGCAAAGATATTTTTTGCTACTTTGATATTAACTTTCTGCGGAGCTTGTGTTTTAGCTGGGATATTATTGTTCTTTACAAAGGTTATATTTAAGTATAAAACAAATTATAAGCAAATGTTATGTGTAGCCAGTGCAAAGAATTTAGCATCAGCTCCATTTGCTTTAATAGCTTGCATAGTTTTAGTAGTAGTACCATCATGGAGTTTATACATTATATCTTTTGGAACTTTACTGGGATATTTTTATGTAGCAGTGGCTATGAAGGGTACAGGAGTAGTTGATGAAGATAAATTAACATATATTTTATTCTTATCTTTTGCAGCTATGGTAATTATTTCTGGACTAGTTATGAGAGTAGCATACAAAATGTATCTACCATCAGCATTTACAAGTAGCCTAAATGGAATGAGATCATTTAGGGGATTTAACAATTAATCAGTATAAACAATAAAAGAAACCTCAGTAGATTTATTAAAAGTCTACTGAGGTTTTTATATAGTCTATTGAGATATTTTAAAGTTTATAGAGTGAACTTACCAAGAAGTTCTTCTAATGTGTTTACTAAGTTTTTAAGTGATTCAGAAGCTTCTCTAACATTAGCTACTGAGCTTAATTGCTCATGTACTGTAGCAGACACTTCTTCTGTAGCAGCTGCTGACTGTTCACAAATAGCAGTTATTCCTTGAATTGAATCTACTACAGATTCTTTACTAGTTTTAATATCATCTATGTTTGATATTAATGTATCTACTTTTGAACTAAGGGTTTGGAAAGATAATTTTATATCTGCGAAGGATTGCTTTGATTCATTTATTGAATTATTAACTTCTATAATGTTAGAAGTTGAAGCATCCATATTCTTTTCAGTAATACTAATTTCGTTACGAATATCATTTATTATAGTCTCAATTTTCTTAGTAGAATCGGCAGTTTGTTCTGAGAGAGCACGAATTTGTTCTGCCACGACTCCAAATCCTCTACCGGCTTCACCAGCTCTAGCAGCTTCAATAGCAGCATTTAAAGCTAATAGATTTGTTTGAGTTGAAATCCCGTTTATTGTAAGGACAATATTTTCTATAAGTGAAGATTTTTCAGCTAGTTCCTTAACACTATTACTTGTCTTAAGTTCTATTTCAGTAGTGCTTTTGATTTTATCCATTAAAGTATCAATAGATTTGATTGCTTTATCATTATATGTTTTAGCTGTCTCAAATTCAGAGTTAAAAGTATCTGTGATGCTTATGATGTTTTCAACTTTATCAGATAAAACTCCTAATTTTTCAGAACTATCTTGTGCATCATTTGCTTGGGCTTCAGCACCATTAGCAAGTTCTATAACTGTACTGTTTATAGCAGTAAGTGAATCTTGTAATTCTTCAGTTACTGAATTTAAATTAATTGAGTGACCAGAGGTAGTATCAGAACATTTTTTAATATCTATTAATACATCTTTTAATATTTCACGCAGATTTAATACTGCTTTTCCTATAATACCTGATTCATCTTTGAAATTATTAATCTTAGAAAACTTATCATTTTCCCTAAAATCAAGAGTAGAAGTAAGATTAACAAGTCCTGTAATAAACACTATTGGGTCACTTAGTCTCTTTCCTATGAATAAAGCTATTATAGAAGTTATAATACATACAATTAAAGTTATAATTATTGATAGTATTATATTGTTATTTATAACTTTAAATATATCTGATTCATCAGCTGATACAATCATTATGTTGCCATTATACAGTTTGGTATAAGCTAGTACTGATTTTATACCATCTTTTTCATAATACTGTATTCCTGAGTCTTTTGATATTACATCCACTGTATTGCCTAATACTGTTTTTAAAGTATCTTTGTCAGTATATTTTTTATCAACTAAGTATTTAGTATCTTTATTAAGCAAGGAGGCATGTCCTTTGTCATAAATCTTTACATTATTTATCATATTTTTATAATCATTAAAGAATAAGTCAACAGCGATTACTCCGATTAATTGATTATTTATGTATATTGGTTTTGTGTATGCCATTCTCATGCTAGTAGAACTTGAATCTGTATGTGGGTCACTCCAAAGAGCAGTTTTACTGTTTATAGGATTGTAGTACCAAGTCATATCTGGATTGTTAGTTTGAAATTGGCTCTTAGTGAATTTTTGCAATTGTGTTACATCTTTTTCACCAGCTTTTCTTTCAAAGATTACTTGATAAGCTGAATCTGTCAATTCTGGATTTATTATTAGAGCTACGCCTAGTAAATTAGGTTGTCTTGAAATTAAATTTTTCATTATTGGAGACATAAACTTAGCATAACTGTCAGCATATGCTTTATCAGTTTTTACTTTATTTAAATCAAAACTTTGAGAAAAAAGAGACTCTAAGTTATCTACAGTATTTTTAGTAGATATAAGTCCTTCATTTATTGTTTGAGCTTTATTAACAGAAGTCTGAAGTAAATTGCTCTCGGCATCAGTTTTTAGTGCGCCTTTACTTACTATATTTGTTGCAGTAGTAATAATAATTGACGTTACTAAGCAAAAGAAAACAATTGCTGCAATTATTTTTGTAGATATTTTTTTCATAATTATATACCCTCCCGTGGAATTTAAAAAAAAATTTAATTATATAATAACATTATCGAAAATATTTTAGCAAAGTCGACAGGAAATGT
The DNA here is from genome assembly GCF_024345225.1 of Clostridium sp. TW13. NCBI lineage: Bacteria > Bacillati > Bacillota > Clostridia > Eubacteriales > Clostridiaceae > Inconstantimicrobium > Inconstantimicrobium mannanitabidum. The sequence continues at coordinate 3,689,439 of NZ_BROD01000001.1, read as the reverse complement.
TTAGACATACTTGCATATGAAGGAATGGTTCAATTCTCCCTATTCCACTTTTTACAACACCAAGCCATAATTTTTAATATTTGCTGTAAGTTTATCGCTATAATAAAAAATAGAATGCTAAGTTGTTTTATAGCATACAGGAGTAAACTTATGAAAAATTTAAGATTTTAACTAATGAAACTACAGAGATAAAACTGTATAATTTATACATAGATAAAATAATTTAATATTATTATGAAATCAAAATTAAGCAAACCAAAGCAATAATTTGGCTTGTTTTTTTAATAGGGGGAAATATGAAGTTAGTTTTAAATAATGTTCAAAAGCAATTTGGTGATAAGCAAGTATTGAAGGATGCTTCTTTTACTTTTGAAAAAGGAAAAATATATGGGTTATTAGGACGTAATGGAGCTGGTAAGACTACACTTTTTAATTGTATAAGTGAGGATATCGGATGCGATGGTGGAGAGATTATGCTTCAAGAGGGGGAAGATGATAAGAACACCTTAAGTTACTCAAAGGTTGGATATGTATTTTCAGAACCAGTATTACCAGAATTCTTGACTGGACACGAATTTTTAAAGTTTTATATAGATATAAACAAGGACAAGATAAAAGATCTAAGAACTATTGATGAGTACTTTGATTTTATGAAGATTGGTAAGGACGATAGAAATAGACTTATAAGAGGGTACTCTCAAGGAATGAAAAACAAAATGCAAATGTTATGTTACTTAATTACAAGACCAGCAGTAATTTTGTTAGATGAACCATTAACTTCATTTGATGTTGTAGTAGCAATTGAAATCAAAAACTTACTAAGGAAAATCAAACATGATCATATAATAATTTTTTCTACACATATTCTAGAGTTAGCCACAGACCTTTGTGATGAAATTGTAGTTTTAAATAATGGAGAGCTTGAGCATATAGACGATAAAATACTGAAAAGTCCTGATTTTGAGAAGAATATTGTAGAGATATTAAAGGAGGAAGGAGATGCTTAGTACATTCATAAACAGCTATAAGGTATCTTTTGCTGAAGACGCCAATGTATTGATACATTTTCTAAAGAGGGTGCCTTTAATAGGAAAGAAGATTCCAGATAAATTGTATGGACAAACAGATGCTAAGATAACAGTAGGAGTAATAAGACAAGTTTTAAATGTTATAGGACAATTTATAAAGAAATCTCTATATTTAGGACTTGTAGCTTATCTGCCAGCATGGTTTATAAATAAAAGTGTGAGTCCAAACATGTCAATAATGGCTACAGTTTTGATTATTTTTACTTTTATGAACTTTTTTGAAGGTTCCATAGTAAATGTAGTGATTTTTAATCCAACCAAGGAAGCTTTCAATATGATAAATCTAATGAGAGTAAATCCAAGAGATTATTTTCTGTCACAGATAATATACAAATTGGTATCTAGCATAATTTACTTTATGTTACCATTACTAGTAATAGGATTTTCACCTATACAAACTATTATGCTGTTATTAGAATTAACAGGGTTTAGACTTTTGGGAGAGTTTATACATGTATACTTTTATGAAACAAAAAAGGTAGCTCTTGTAGATAAAAATTGGTTAGCAGGTCTAATTGTTTTGTTAGCTTTGGTTGGTGCTTACGGACTTCCAATATTAATTAATGGCAGTATAGATTTTGCAACAGTTATTTTTAATCCTATATTTTTTATAGCAGTGATAATTATAGGAGTTTTAAGCTATTTATACTTATATAAATTTAAGCATTTTATGATTTTAGCAAAAGCAACAGTGACCAAGGCTGTTATATTTAACAAAGACAATATAATGAAGGATGCAAGGTTTGCAGATGTAAAGATAGATGATAAGAAGATGTCTGCAGATTTGCTTAACACTGAAAGATTTAATAACAAGCAAGGGTTTGAATATTTAAATTCTATATTCTTTTTCAGACACAGAAAGATAGTAGAGAATGCAATAAAAATGAGGGTAATACTCATAGTTGCAGTATTTATTATATTTGGAATAATAATGTTTTTTGTACCAAAGTTTAGAGAACAATCTATAAATTTAATTACAAATGCAATGCCAGTTTTAGTTTTTATTATGTACTGTTTATCAACTACAGAAAGAATTTGTAAGGCAATGTTTTTTAATTGTGATAATAGTCTTTTAAGATATGGATATTATAAAGAAGGCAAGGTTATACTTGCTAATTTTAGAGCTAGGGTTAAAAAGATAATATTCTTTAATAGTATTCCGGCACTTACAATATGCTTAGGAATGCTAATTATAGGTATTGTTTTGGGGGGAACTGGCAGCATATTAAAGATAATTCCTAATCTTTTATGTGTATTATGTTTATCGGCCTTTTTCTCAATACATCATCTATTTATGTATTATGTTCTTCAGCCATATACATCAGAGTTAACAGTGAAAAGTCCACTATTCTCTGTGGTTAACGCGGTAGTATACTTTATTTCTTATATGTGTCTTAGAATTAAGGTTACATCATACTTTTTTACATTAGGAGTAATTGCAGCAACAGTTGTTTATATGATAGTTGCAGTTATATTAACTTATAGACTTGCACCAAAAACTTTTAAATTAAAGTAGGTAGTAATATGGGAAAGAAAAAAACAATAATTATTTCAATTACCACAGTAATTTGCTGTTGGATTTTTAACATAGGATATTTTTATATGAACAAATTGAAAGCACCTGTTTTCATTGAAAATTATAAGGAAATAGAGGTATATGAGAGTTTACCTTCTAAAGAAGAAATGAGTCAATATGAAGATGGTTCTACATTTGAGGGATTAACAAAGGAAGAAAAAATAAAACAACTTACTCAGGTGAGGTTTCCTAATTTTAGTTTTTTTTATATTACTGATAATAATGAGGATGAGATAAGGCAAGTGCAGTTTCCTGAGTTAGGGAATATGAATATTGATGTATTTCCACAGCTTGTTAATAGTTATAATAATCATAATCTTATGAGTATTGATATATCTGACACCACAGGAAGTGGGCTTGAGTTTAAAGATAAAATATTAGCAGAATTAAAGGAGGGTAAGAATAAAATAACTAAGATGACCTACTATACTAGAACAGGCAAAAGGTATGAGGTTAATTTAGGAGAAATATATTTCATTGGTCCTTTTAAAAATACTGAAGATTTCTCCATTTGCAGTAAATGTGGTAGTGGAGGTTCTACTGATGGTACTGGGTATGCATATTTTAATGCAAACCGAGATTGCTACATTACTTCAATAAAAAGTAACATTAGAAAAGAAATTGATGAGATATTTGAAATAAATATGAACTCTACTAATATTAATAAATTAAATTTTCCATATAAGGTGAAAAAAGATGTGAATATTAAAATAGATTATGTAATAAAAAAAGAATCTTATAAATCTATACAAGGAAATATTACATTAAAGATGGAAAAGGGAGAGATTAAGCAAGAAGTACCTATGGATTTAGAAATGAACTCCATAGGAAGTAATATAAGATTAGATAGCAAATTCGTCAAGGCTATAAAAGAAGGTGGAGGACAAGCACATGAAGTGGGGACTAAATAGAATTTTTTGGGGATTCATAATAATAACCTTTCACATTAATATAGGACCTATCCCTATTCTACCTGATTTTATAGGATATATATTGATAGGCAATGGTCTATATTCAATTATTAATATAGACGGAACGGATGAATCCTTTCTAAAAGCTAGAAAAATTACAACTATTATGGTTATTATATCTATAATTAATCTGTTACTAAATATAGTTCCTACAGAGAATAAAACTCCTAATATTTTAATGTCTATTTATGGAGTGCTTGTAAGTTCAATAGCATATGTGCTTTACTATTACATTATAAAGGGATTAAAAGAAGAGGCAATTAAGAAGGAATTGTTTGATTTTGCTCGCAGTTTAGAAAGAGTATGGTATGCTATTCTAGCATGTATGACAGTACACTTATCATTATTAGCCTTCAATATTAATTTTATCAGAAATGAACATTTTACTATTGTACTTTGGGGGCTTTGGATTCTTATTCTGATAGTAAGAATTGTATTCTTAAGATATTTAAGAGTTGCATATAATGAGTGTGAAGAAGAAAATTGAGAAAGAATGACAGGTATAGTTAAAAAAATAAATGACTATAAAAAATAGAGGTACCCGCAGAATTAGGAACCTCTATTTTTTATACAATTGGGTTTAGAAAACTTCTTATCTACAACCTAGAAAAGGTTTATTTTGATGCTTTCTTACTTTTCTTTTGGCTATAATTTTTCTTTGGAGATTTTGAATCTCTTGAACTCTTTTCTGGAGTAGCAGTGAGCTTTTTATAATTTCTATCGTATTTTGAGTATTCTTCTATAAGCTTTTTATTTTTAGCAACAGAAAAGCCGAACTTACCTATAGCAAATTTACTCATTGGATAATATTCGCCATGGCAATAGGATATAAGTTTTGCTTCTTCAAAGTGGATTTTACCACTATCATCAATTAAAGAATTATCAATATGAGAAGAAACCACTTCAGCTAAAATCATATCATGAGAACCAAGGGAAATTATTTGTGTAACCTTACATTCTATATTTATTGGACATTCGTTTATGTAGGGAACAGATATTTTTTCTCCATCAATCATAGTGAAGCCTAATTCTTTAATCTTGTTTACATCTCTACCTGATCTAACTCCACAAAAATCTGTTTGTTTAACTAAGTTATAGTTAGGAACATTTACTGTGAACTCCATAGTTTCTTTAATATATTCATAAGAAAGACGTTCAGGTCTTACAGAGATTGAAAGCATAGGTGGTTTGGTACAAACTGTCCCTGTCCAAGCCACTGTAAAGACATTAGTATCACCATTTTTATTTTTTGAAGTAATAAGAACTACAGGTACGGGATTTAAAATCACGCTGCCTTTAAAATCAACTTTATTCATTTTGTTAACTCCTTAGATAAGGCATACTCACAAAACAAATAAGTGCAGATGTTAGTTTATTTGTTTTTAGATGCCTAATAATTCATAGTATATCACATCACTAGATTATATATAAACAGGATAATTTTTTAAAGATATTGATGGAGTAATTTTCAGTAAAGCATATTTATGGTATTCTTGTTTATATGAGTATGTAGTTAAGACAGTTTTAAAAATAAGTCAGTTAATATCTTTGATTTATTGCTTATTTTAATATGTTTAAGTATGGAGGAAAAATCTATGTCCAATGAAAGAATATTAGTAGTAGAAGATGATGTGGATATAAATGATCTACTATGTGATTTGTTAAAGAAAAATGGATACGAAGTTACAGCAGCTTATTCCGGAACAGAAGCAAAGATGTGTATAAAGAATGAAAACTATCAAATAGTATTGTTAGATTTGATGTTGCCTGGAATCAAGGGAGAAAGTCTAATTGAGGAAATAAGAAAGGAAAAGGTCATGCCTATAATTGTTATTTCTGCAAAGACTTCTTTAGATGATAAAGTAAATGTATTAAGATTGGGTGCAGATGATTTTGTGGGGAAACCTTTTAATGTAGATGAGGTTTTGGCGAGAGTTCAAGCTCAACTTAGAAGATATACTGAATTTGCAGAAACACAAGAAAATCCTAAAATCTTAAAGTATAAGAACATAGTTCTAAATAATGAATCTAGAGAAGCATCTGTTAATGATAATTTAGTGAACTTAACTCTAAGAGAGTATGATATATTAGAACTACTTATGTCAAATCCTAAAAAGGTATTTACAAGAGCAAATATTTTTCAATCTGTTTGGAAAAGTGAGTTTTTAGGAGATGACAATACTGTAAATGTGCATGTAAGTAATTTACGTTCGAAGCTTGCTAGTTTTGATAAGGACACAGAATATATTCAAACTGTATGGGGAATAGGTTTTAAACTTAAAGAATAAGACTTATAAGTTAATCTTAATACTTTCTTAATATCTTCTTTATGGCATCTTATAAGTATAAATTTATAATGTGTTTATGAGCTTAGGAGATAATAATAAGGCATATAAAAAATAAGTAAGTCATAGGTAAGTTTGTTTGGCTTATTATTTATTTTAGATGCCTAAGGTGGGAGGAAATTATGAAAGATATTGTATTAAAAACACAAAGCTATTCGAAGCAATATGGTAGCTATTTTGCAGTGAATAATGTTAATATGACCATTGCAAAAGGTGAAATTTACGGATTCATAGGACAAAATGGGGCTGGTAAGACAACTCTTATAAGAATGATAACAGGTCTTATACACAAAACTTCAGGGGATATAGAGCTTCTAGGGGTATCAACAGATAGAGAGTTAGATGAAGCAAGAACTCAAATAGGAAGTCTTGTAGAAATGCCAGCATTTTACCCTAATATGACTGCAAAAGACAATCTAGAAGTTTCAAGATTAGTTAGAGGGATTACAGGTAAAAATTCAGTAGATGAAATATTAGAACTTGTAGGATTAAAGGATGCTGGTAAGAAAAAGGTTAAGAACTTTTCCCTAGGTATGAAACAAAGGTTAGGGATTGCAAATGCCTTGCTTGGTAATCCAAGACTATTAATTTTAGATGAACCTATAAATGGGCTTGATCCAGTTAGCATAGTTGAAGTTAGAGAGTTATTAAAGAAAATTAATAAAGAACAAGATGTCACTATTTTAATTTCTAGTCATATATTAAGTGAACTTTCAGAGCTTGCAACAAAGTACGGCATTATAAACAAGGGCAAACTTATTGAAGAGATATCAGCAAAGGAATTAAAGGAAAAATGCAGACAGTATATAGAAATAGAAGTTGATGACAGCAAAAAGGCAACAGTATTATTAGAGGAAAAACTTAATATATCTGACTATGAAGTTATGCCAGAAAAAATTATTAGAGTTTATGAACATTTAGACATGGTGGGAGAAATAAATACTATTCTTTCAACAAACTCAGTAGTGGTGAAAAAGATATTGTCAAAGGGTCAGAACCTTGAAGAATACTTTATAAACGCTATTGGAGGTGGAAAAAATGAGTAGATTGTTAAAGGCTGAATTATTCAAGTTAAGGAAAAATAAAACCTTTATAGTTTTATGTATAGTTATTGCAGTGTTTGCTTGTATGACTACAGGAATCACTAAACTTGTATGCAATGAATCATTTTTAAGAGGAAGTTTATCAGGAATGACTGAACAACAAAAAGATCAGTATATACAAGGGTTAAAAAATAGTGCTAATAATCAAAATCAAAATGCTTCTGGGAATATGAGTATAGGAGTTCACGTGAGTACTAAGGATTTATTTAATCCAAAGGCAAGAGATTTGTTTTATAGTTCTTTTGGTAGTGGTTTAATAGAAATCTTTTTATCCATTTTAGTTGGAGCAATGGTAGCAAAGGAGTACTCTTCAGGAACAATAAAAAATACATTGGCTTATGGTAAGAAGAGATGGCAATATTATGTTTCAAAAGTTATAGTTAATACAGTGGGGGGAACCATATTATTAGCAATAACAGTTGGCATCTCTACATTATTAAGCTGTATGTTATTTGGGTGGGGAGATCCATTTACATTTAGTGAGTTGGTTAATATGCTTAAAACCATATTAGGATGTATAGTTATGATATTTGCTACATCATCATTATTAGTATTAATAGCAACTTTCACTAAAAGTAATGGAGGAACTATTGCTATAGGAATAATATTACTAGTGATAGGGCAATCTGTTTTATCTGAGTTATATTTATTGGAAGTTTTTAAGTGGTTGAAACCTATATATAATGTAACAATTACGCATAATTGGGCAGAGATGATAAAGCCACCAGTTGAAAATGCAGCATTATTAAAAGCAGTGTTTATAGGAGCTGCAATTACTGTTATTTCAAGTATACCTGGCATAGCATTAATTAAAAATCAGGATATAAAATAACTCATTAATATAGATATGTAGGTCTCAAGTGGTACTTTTACAATATGGTAGGCAGTAATGTTTAAATTTATCTTGTATATCTGTAAGGCAAAATAAACAATAAGAGATTAAAAATAAGGAGGATTGCAATGGAAGTTATAATTTTAATACTTTTAATAATAATACTAAGTTTGCTCCTTCTTATAATTTCTTATAAAAAGGACATACGATATATATCAAGACAGATATCAAAAAGTAAGGGTGATCTTACAAACATTAAGATGAGTAGCTTAAATAAAGAGATTGAAGAATTGGGTATTAAAATAGATGAATTATATCTAACAAACCACAAGATAAATTTAAAGATAAGAAATAATGAAGAAAAATTACGAGAAAGCATAGAAAACATGTCTCATGATTTAAGAACTCCATTAACTTCAATAATGGGATTTGTACAACTTTTAAAGGATGAGCAATTAAGTAAAGAAGAAAAACTAAGATATATCAGTATAATTGAAAGAAGAACTGAGAATCTTAATACATTAATTAATTGCTTTTATGACCTATCAAGGATAGAAAATAACGAGTATAAATTTAAATTAGAGTATGTTAATCTTTCTGAAATATTAGTTGAAAATATCGCTGCCTTTTATGATGATTTTATCAATAATGGAATTGAACCTAAAATCCAGATTGCTGAAAATAGATCTAATGTAATTGCTGATAAAAATGCTGTTATGAGAATTTTTTCGAATTTAATCAACAATATGATCAAACATGGGGATAAGTCTGTGGATATCTCACTGTATAATGTGGATAACTATGTGGAAACTGAGTTTATTAACAGTGCTCCAAACTTAAAGCCAGAAGAAGTTGAAAAAATATTTGATAGATTTTATACAGGGGATGCTGCAAGAACAGACAAAAGTACAGGCTTAGGTTTGTGTATAACCAAGGCATTGGTAGAACAGATGGGACATAAGATTGAAGCCAATCTTGAAAATGGTAGTTTGAAAATTAAGATTAGGTGGCAGATAAAGAGAACAGTTAAATAAATTAGAAAATCGGAAATTATTAAAATGTAGTAAAAATAAGTAGTTGATATAATATATTTAAGAAATTAAGATGATTTATAAGAAAGAGATGGATCGAGATGAAATTTACAAAAATAGATATTTTAATATTAGTAGTACCAATAGTCATAATGCTTTTACTCACACCTATTTTACCAGCCAGAGTACCTATTCATTGGGGATTAAATGGTGTTGCAAATGGATTTATAGATAGAAAATTTGCATTTTCTTTGGGATTACTTCCGTTTGTAATATATAAAGTTTTAAAAATTAAGTATGGTGTTAAATAGTGAGATAAGGTCTTTCTAGTTGTGTATTTATTGTGAGTTTGCAAATGAAGTTACATAATATAATATCACACTAGAAAATATATAAAGTAATAGCAGTTGTTATATTATGATTTCAAAGATAACAACTGCTATTTTTGTTGAAGTAAAAAGTATAAATGAGATGATTCTATTTTCCTTGGTTTTTATCATTAAACATCTTGCTTGTAGATTCCATAAATGTTTTAGCACCATTTGATATTTCGTGACCTAACACCTTAGCACTATCAGCCATATTACTCATAGCTTTAGTTGTAGTTTCTTTTAGATTTTGGGCACTATGCTTAGCTTCATCACCTAAAACAGCAGTACCATGAGAGATTTCTTCTTTTATATTACCTAATGTATTTTTAAAGTCATTTAGTTTTTCATCTCTAGACATAGTTTTCATCTCCTTTTATAGAAAATTTATCATTACTATGTTGTACTACTTGTAGAAAATTATACATTATAAAATTGTGGAAAACACTTGACTAAATAAGTGTATTACTACTATAATACACTTATGGTAAGTTACTATCTTATATTTAAGTAACAATGTATAGATTCTTTTAGATTTCATATAATACACTTATTTTTACAAGAAAATTGAACTTAAGCATTAGGAATTACATAAGAATAAAGATTAAACAAAGGAGATGAGAATGATTAATGAGTATAAATTTCAATACTAATGAACCGATTTATATTCAAATTGTAAGATATTTTAAAGAGCAAATTATTTTAGGAAATTATAAGTCTGGGGATGAAATACCATCAAGAAGAGAATTGGCAGCTACCTTAAAGGTAAATCCAAATACAGTGCAAAGAGCCTACAAAGAGATGGAGGATCTAGGAATGATAGAAACTGTCAGAAATTTTCAAAGCACCATAACAACCAATACAGAGAAGATACAAGAAATAAGAAATGATATTATAAATGAAGCTGTAGATATATTTATGAATGCAATAAAGGCAATAAACGTAAATAAATCAGAAGTTATGAACATTTTAGAAGAAAAATGGAAAGAGTAAAATTTTATAGTGGTGTGTTAATGAATTAATACAATAGGGGGATAACATGATTGAAGTTAAAAATGTGGTGAAAAAGTATAAAAAATTGAAAGCTCTAGATGAGGCATCCTTTACTATAAAAGAAGGAAGAGTAACCTGCCTTTTAGGTATCAACGGAGTGGGGAAGTCAACAATCTTAAAGGCTATAATGGGACTAATACCAATAAACAGTGGGGAAATTCTTATAGATGGTTATAAACTTTCACCAAAAGTTTATAACAAGCTAGGATTTATACCTGATATATCAGTGTATTATCCAACCATGACCATTGAAGAATCCTTTAATTACATGAATATTTTCTATGACAATTGGGATATGGACAAAGCTTATAGAATGTTAGAGTATTTTAAACTAACAAAAGAAAGAAAAATAGCAGAACTTTCAAAAGGGAATATGGCTAGAGTTAAGATAATAATGGGTTATTGTCAAAAGAGTAAATATCTATTAATGGACGAACCATTTTCAGGCATGGATTTCTTCACAAGGGAAGATTTTATATCAGCTATGACAGGAGAGTTTTCAGAAGAAGGACAAGCTATTATTATTAGTACTCATGAAATAGGAGAAATTGAGAATTTAGCAGATGATGTAATTCTTTTAGAGGACGGAAGAGTTGTAAAGCAATTTTCAGCTGAAGAAATAAGAGAGGAAGAGGGTAAATCTATTATGGACGTAATGAGGGAGGTATATAAGAATGCGTAAGTTTATGACTTTGATAGATATTGAAATGAATAGAATTTTTAAAGTATTTTTACCGGCACTTTTGATTTATATAATACTAGGTGTTGGAAATTCTATAATTAAAGCTAATAATATAATGAATTCATATAAAGATAAAGCTAAAATAGCTGGACAATCAGTAGAGGAGTATTTCAAAAAGGTTCCATATGATCAGGTTACAATAAAATCTGTATGCTATGATAATTACGTTATTAATTATGGAATTGCACTTGTTATCTTTGGGGTATTAGCTTATTCGTTAATGATTTGGTATAGAGAATGGTTTGGAAATAATAAAACTATTTATACTCTACTAGTGCTTCCTTTCAATAGAACCAAAATTTATGCTGCAAAGTTTATTACCATAATAGCTATGCTTTTATGTAGTATATCTGCTTTTATGTTTACTTTGATAGGATTTTATGTAGTAAATAAAAAAATAATTATTCAACAAGCAATAGCACCTTATAAACTTAAAGATGTTATAGGTGAGAATGGCATATATAGTAAGGGATTATCACTTAATGGTTTATTAGTTATAACAGCACTTGCTATTATAAGTTTTCTATTTTTTTTCTGTGCTATGGAGAGGAGTTTTAGGATAAAAGGGTTAATTTTAGGATTAATATTAGGTGGAGTTATTTTAGGGGTTACAATTTTAATTTTTACGCAAAAAAACTTATATTATATAGAGAAAAAATGGATGATTTCAGGATTCTATTTCATTACAATGATAGGAACAATAGTATATTGCAATTACCTATTAAAAAATAAGGTTGCTGTTTAGGAGGGTATTATGAAGAAGAGATATTTTTATATATTAATTTTATTTGCAATAATACCTGTACTTGGCTGGATTATATTTAATGCTTCTACAAGTGAAGTGAAATATGATATTGGTAGTGAGTCAGGAGATATAAAGGAATTTGGAAATGTAAAATTTCAAGTGTATAAGCAAGTTGGAGAATATGGAGTAAATTCTGTTTCTATTGGGAAAGATGGTGTTCAAGTCTCTAAAGCTAATTATTTTCATGATTATGGTCCCTACAAAAACATAGTGGAAAATAAGGATTTACTAAGAGGAAAAACTATATATGATGAATTTATTGATGAAAATGATAAATTTTGTGTATATGCATGTATTGAGAATGGATCTTTAGATTTAAACATAAAGAATAAAGAATCAAAAAAGATAGTTAGGACTAAAGATGATGTTAAAGATTCAAAGTCTACACTACAGGTAAGAATTATAGACAACTATGTAGAGGTAATTACAGAAGGTTATACGGCAGAAAAACCAAATCAACGAATTGATCATTTGATTAAGGCATATAAGTTTGATTTAGATAGTGGAAAATTATTAAAAGAAAGCATAGTGGCAAAAAACTTACCAGATATGAACATATTAAAAGGGCAAAATGGGAAAAGTTATTTCATTTATTCAATACAAAATGAAATTAAAGAAGAAACGCATTATATGATTATATATGATTCAATACATGATCAGTTAACCAAGGTTAATCTTCCAGAAGAAGTAAAAGAAACATTAAACTCTTTTTCAGCTTTTAATAATGGAATATTATATATGGCAACACAAGATGGTGATACAGTTTTTGCGATAAACGAGCAAGGACAAGTCATTAAGAAATATAAAATAAATGTAAAAGAACCTGTAGAACAAAGAATGATAGTTGATGATGGCAAAATATATTTAATGGATATGGCTTCTGATTCAGAGCGTAAGCAAAGAATATATGTTTATTCTTTAGAAAGTGGTAAGTGTTTATATAGTTGTAAAGTAGATACATCAATTTTTTGTTACAAAGCACCCGAATTTGAAGTTAAATAATATGTAATTGAAGAGGTTGGAGAAAAATCTATTTCTCCAACCTCTTCATAAAATCTAAGTATTATAGACGCTAAGTTTTCTTGCAAATTATCCAAAGTTATACTTGCAGCCTCATACCATCCATCATCTTTAGAATACTTAAAAGGATTATTTACTATATCTTTATAGGTATAAGAAAGTTTAGCACTATCAATGAAAACTGTATTGCAGTACTCCATAAATGTCATATCTTTAAAGTCATCATATTTGGTACTATGGCAAACTAAAAAATCAGCATTTCTGTGATCTACATACTTTTCATAAAAAGCATGAGTACTATTAAGTGCAGTTAGATTTGCTGCATGATGTGGTTCGTTCACATCTTCGAAGTAATGAATCGCCCTACCAAGTTCAGTCAACGCATATTCTTTGTTTGTTGAATAATAATTTACAGCATTATTAAGGTGCTTATTAAATTGAGTAAGGCCGGTGATATTTTGAATTTTGGATGATATAGGCCAATAGTTCTTATTGGTATATGGATTATAAAAATGATAAGCATAACAATAATCTTTTTCATCTACATCTGGTAAATCAGCAGATGCAACTATAGTCCGTTCACCCCTTAATATGGGTTTTATTTTTTCTACTCCATAATCATTAATTAAAATTTCAATTGCTTGAGCGCAGAAAATTTGATGCGAGTGAGTAGGTCCACCAGATTCATATCTTTCTATTTCTTGAGCAAAGGCTATATTAGAAAATAAAATTAGAAACATCAGTGTTAAGGAGATAATACTAAAAAGTCTTTTCTTCATTTTAACCCTTCTTCCAATAATTTTATATGTACAGAGTCTCAAAAGGCGCATTTTTACTATAAATATTTATATATAAATCTATAAACATAGTTAAATATTTATATATAAAACATTTTAACTATTTAAATATATACATATAAATATAGTGAAAAACCTATCTAAGCATTTCTGTAACTTTTAAATGTAAGCAGGAGAGTATTTATTGTTTACACTTACTACTATGCTCAATAAAAAAATATCAATTCTAAATTAAGGAGAGTTTTATTTTATATTAAGAATGTGTTATTTTTTGGGAAGAACTAATTATAAGAGAAAAGTCTCTTCTACTTATCCATCCCTTAGAGTTTATATTGCCAAGAGAAGGGATATTTATATAATACCAAGAAGTATTTTCTACACGAACTTCATCATATATAAATACTTCACTTTTATTAGAAACAATATTAATAATATTACTGTTTTCTAGAGGAGCTAATCTAAGTGGCACATTTTCGTTTGTAATTCCATTAGTTGAAGAAAGAGGAACAGATGTTATTTTTAAATTTTTATTTATGCTTTTATTTTCATTTATAAGATTATTATATTGGGTCTTAAGATTATTATATTGTTTTGCCTTACGAGTTAAATCACGTTTATAGCCAATAATCTTAGTTTCATATATATAGTACATAACGGCTAGAGCTCCTATTAGTAATAATATTATAATGAGTCTTATCATGATTGAGGACACCTCTTTAAAATTATTACTATAGTATATTTGAATTCAAAAGAAAAAATGAGTGATTAAAAAAATTAAGGTATCCTCTTATTAATCATAAAAGAATACCTTAACTTAATTAGATGTTGCTGAGTTTGACAGCTTCATTTAAAACTTTACCTATAGAATCATTAATAACTAAATTAGCTTTTGAGTCAGCAGAAGTAGAACTCTTATTTATAAGTACAAGGTTTTTTCCTTTGAAGTAATTTATAAGCCCTGCCGCTGGATAAACAACAAGAGAAGTTCCTCCAATAATAAGAGTATCAGCTTTAGAAATTGCATCTACTGCCCCCATAATTACAGTATCATCTAACCCCTCTTCATATAAAACCACATCAGGTTTAACTCTTCCACCACATTTTGTACAAGTAGGAACTCCTTCTGATTCTAAAATGAATTCTGCATCATAGAATGCATGACAATTGGTGCAATAATTTCTATGAACAGATCCATGAAGCTCAAAAACATTTTTAGACCCTGCTGCTTGATGAAGACCATCAATATTTTGAGTTACAATAGCTTTTAATTTTCCTATTTCCTCAAGTTTAGCTAATGCTAAATGTGCTGCATTAGGCTTAGCTTCTGGGTATATAAGCTTAGATTTATAAAAGTTGAAAAATTCTTCTGGATATCTTATATAAAATGAATGGGATACTAACTGTTCAGGAGTAAAGGTAATGTTTAGTTTTTCATTAAACAACCCATTTGAGCTTCTAAAGTCTGGTATACCACTTTCACAACTACAACCAGCGCCACCGAAGAAAACAATATTATTACTTTCCTTTATAATCTCTGATAATTTTTCAATACTCATAAAAACATCTCCATAACATATTGGTCATCTAGAAAAAAATAAATAAGTTTATATGCTAGTTTATTTAGACTTGTTATTTATTTTCAGATGCCTTAATTATTTTTATTATGCCACAAATAAAGTGAAAAATAAAATCATGTTATTATGGGAGGCTTCTTTAATGTGTATCGAGTTAAAATTATATTTTAATTATTAAGATGGTTATGAATAAAGAAGCTAGTTTTTTAAAATAATAATCTTATGTTTTAAATAGGAGATGATTTGTTCTATGAAAAGAATTCATAAGAAGATTAGTATATTAATTATATTTATGTTTATATTAAATTGTATATTTTCTTGTAAGGTAATATTTGCTGATAGTACAAGATCTGAACTCAATTTTGGAGTATTTAGTGATACGCATTTAAGAGAAGAGCAATCTGAGCAGGATGAAAAGCTTAGAAGTGGATTTCAGACTATAAAGTCTATGGCAAATATAGATGCTATGGTTATTGCAGGAGATATTACTGATTCAGGAAAAACTGCTGAGTATAAAAGATTTAAAGCAATATATGATGAAGCCTTTTCAAATAAGGTTCAGAAGTTATTTGTAATGGGCAACCATGATTATATTAATGGACTTTCTCCTGAGGCAGCAAGAAATAGATATAAAGAAGAAACTGGGGGATTAATAAATGAACATAAAGTAATAAAGGGATATCACTTTATTACTGTAAATACTGAATCTTCAGAGTTGCATGGAGCTTTTGGAGTTAGTGCAAAGCAATGGTTAAAAGAAGAATTAGAGATGGCAAAAAGTCAAGATTCTAAGAAACCTATATTTGTTATAGTTCATCAACATATAAAAGATACTGTGTATGGGAGTGATGATTGGGGAAATACTGCTCTTTATCCGATACTTAAGGATTATCCTCAGGTGATTTGTTTTTCAGGGCATTCCCATTATCCAATAAGTGATGAAAGATCAATAAATCAAAAGGATTTTACCTGCGTGGGTACGGGGGGCTTTAAAGATGTAGGTGTAGAAAATAATAAAATAAATTCGGAAGAAATATTAAAAGGACAATTAGCACAAGGGTTATTAGTTAATGTTAAAAATAATGTTGTAACAATAACAAGGTTGGATTTTTATAATAGAAAGATTATAAATAATAAATGGATAATTGAAGAACCTAGTGATAAGAGTAAATTTGTATATACCGATGAACGTAAACAAAAAAGATCAAATCCATATTTTAAAAATGATGCTGTTATTAAGGCATCAAAAATCACAGGGGATTCAGCAAATGTAAGTTTCTCTAAAGGATATCATGAAGATTTTGTTCATTCATATAAGATACAAGTATTTAATAAAACGACAGGTAAGCAAGAAGAAGAGTTTTTATTGTTATCAGATTTTTTTACAAGTAATTCTGCTGATAGATTTACAGTAACACTAAGTAATTTATCTAGAGGCACTCAATATGAGGTTGTAATAAAGGCAATAGAATCTTTTGGTAGAGAGAGCACAAATGCTTTAAAAGTAACTTTTAATACAATAGTAGGTGTTAAAAATAATTAGTATCAATAACATTATGTTATTAAAGTGCATAAGTGTTATTGATAAACATTTCCTAGTGTATCAATATACAAAAAAGTGTACTATATTGAGAATAAAGTAGAAATATAAGAATAATTTAGATAGTTAATAAAATATAAGACTCTTTACTTTGGAGGATATGATAATATAGTCAATGTCGCTGAGCGATGCATGAGAAATTCGAACTAAAATAAGGTTTGAATCTCATAAAAAACTTTTCAAAAAAAGTGTTGACACAAAACACTTTGGATGATAAGATAAACAAGTCGCCAAACGGTGACAAAATAAAACAAGATGATCTTTGAAAATTAAACAGAGGAAACTAATAGTTCATATGAACTTTTTTTAAGACCAGCAATTCTTTTAAGCGAAAGCTAAGATGAGACTTAAAATGATACTTCCGCAAGGTGTAAGGAGTTTTTCAAAAGGAAACTTCCCGCGAGCGTGAAGTAAGCATCTGTGCCAAATGTGAAATTTGGAACATCTGCTTAAATTGAGAGTTTGATCCTGGCTCAGGACGAACGCTGGCGGCGTGCTTAACACATGCAAGTCGAGCGAGAAAGTCTTCTTCGGAAGACAATCTAGCGGCGGACGGGTGAGTAACACGTGGGTAACCTGCCTTATAGAGGGGGATAGCCTTCCGAAAGGAAGATTAATACCGCATAACATGGTTTTATCGCATGGTAAAATCATCAAAGGAGTAATCCGCTATAAGATGGACCCGCGGCGCATTAGCTAGTTGGTGAGGTAACGGCTCACCAAGGCGACGATGCGTAGCCGACCTGAGAGGGTGATCGGCCACATTGGGACTGAGACACGGCCCAGACTCCTACGGGAGGCAGCAGTGGGGAATATTGCACAATGGGGGAAACCCTGATGCAGCAACGCCGCGTGAGTGATGAAGGCCTTCGGGTTGTAAAGCTCTGTTTACAGGGACGATAATGACGGTACCTGTGGAGGAAGCCACGGCTAACTACGTGCCAGCAGCCGCGGTAATACGTAGGTGGCAAGCGTTGTCCGGATTTACTGGGCGTAAAGGGAGCGTAGGCGGATTTTTAAGTGGGATGTGAAATACCCGGGCTCAACTTGGGTGCTGCATTCCAAACTGGAAGTCTAGAGTGTTGGAGAGGAAAGTGGAATTCCTAGTGTAGCGGTGAAATGCGTAGATATTAGGAAGAACACCAGTGGCGAAGGCGACTTTCTGGACAATAACTGACGCTGAGGCTCGAAAGCGTGGGGAGCAAACAGGATTAGATACCCTGGTAGTCCACGCCGTAAACGATGGATACTAGGTGTAGGAGGGTCCAACCTTCTGTGCCGCCGTTAACACATTAAGTATCCCGCCTGGGGAGTACGGTCGCAAGATTAAAACTCAAAGGAATTGACGGGGGCCCGCACAAGTAGCGGAGCATGTGGTTTAATTCGAAGCAACGCGAAGAACCTTACCTAAACTTGACATCTCCTGCATTACTCTTAATCGAGGAAGTCCCTTCGGGGACAGGAAGACAGGTGGTGCATGGTTGTCGTCAGCTCGTGTCGTGAGATGTTGGGTTAAGTCCCGCAACGAGCGCAACCCTTATTGTTAGTTGCTACCATTTAGTTGAGCACTCTAGCGAGACTGCCTGGGTTAACCAGGAGGAAGGTGGGGATGACGTCAAATCATCATGCCCCTTATGTTTAGGGCTACACACGTGCTACAATGGCAAGTACAAAAAGATGCAATACCGTGAGGTGGAGCAAAACTCAAAAACTTGTCTCAGTTCGGATTGTAGGCTGAAACTCGCCTACATGAAGCTGGAGTTACTAGTAATCGCGAATCAGAATGTCGCGGTGAATACGTTCCCGGGCCTTGTACACACCGCCCGTCACACCATGAGAGTTGGCAATACCCGAAGTCCGTGAGCTAACGCGTAAGCGAGGCAGCGGCCGAAGGTAGGGTCAGCGATTGGGGTGAAGTCGTAACAAGGTAGCCGTAGGAGAACCTGCGGCTGGATCACCTCCTTTCTATGGAGAACATCTAAGTGATGGAAACATGTACTTGGATAAAAACGAAGACTGGTTATCCTCTGTTTAATTTTGAGAGATCTTCTCTCAGAATTTTGTTCTTTGAAAATTGCACATAAGTATATAAAAAATTACATTTTAATGTAATATCTCAAATGTCAAATTCAAATGCGAATTTAGATTTAGTAACTTTGTTAAGATAGGCACGATGTGTTTTGATAACACATCAACAAAAAAGAAACGAGTAGTACGCGGAGCTGACGAGCGAGCAGCAGAGCTTACTTAGGTAAGTGAGCAGCGCAGCGAGGAAAGCGACAAAGTAATACGAAGTTAGTTTTTTGTTAGAGGTCAAGCTACAAAGGGCGCATGGTGAATGCCTTGGCATCAGGAGCCGATGAAGGACGCGATAAGCTGCGATAAGCTTCGGGTAGGCGCACATAGCCTGTGATCCGGAGATTTCCGAATGAGGGAACTCACATGGGAAACCCCATGTACTGTACAATGAATAAATAGTTGTATGGAGGTAAACCTAGGGAACTGAAACATCTAAGTACCTAGAGGAAGAGAAAGAAAACTCGATTCCGTAAGTAGCGGCGAGCGAAAGCGGAAGAGCCCAAACCAGAGATTTATCTCTGGGGTTGCGGACAGAACATAACGTGAAGGTATCGTAATTGAAGATAGCTGGAAAGCTACACCGTAGAAGGTAATAGTCCTGTAAGTAAAACGAGAAGATCATAGTTCTGCTCCAGAGTACCACGAGACACGTGAAACCTTGTGGGAAGCAGGGAGGACCACCTCCCAAGGCTAAATACTACCTGATGACCGATAGTGAAGAAGTACCGTGAGGGAAAGGTGAAAAGAACCCCGGGAGGGGAGTGAAATAGAACCTGAAACCGTGTGCCTACAACCGATCAGAGCACCATATGAGTGTGATGATGTGCTTTTTGTAGAACGAGCCAACGAGTTACGGTATGTAGCGAGGTTAAGTACTTAAGGTACGGAGCCGAAGGGAAACCGAGTCTGAATAGGGCGACTAGTTGCATGCTGTAGACCCGAAACCGGGTGACCTATCCATGGCCAGGTTGAAGCGAGAGTAAAATCTCGTGGAGGACCGAACCACGTTGGTGTTGAAAAACCATGGGATGAGCTGTGGATAGCGGAGAAATTCCAATCGAACTCGGAGATAGCTGGTTCTCCCCGAAATAGCTTTAGGGCTAGCGTCGAATATGAGTAATGGAGGTAGAGCACTGAATGGGCTAGGGGGCATAGCGCTTACTGAACCTTATCAAACTCCGAATGCCATATACTATTAGTTCGGCAGTCAGACTACGAATGATAAGATCCGTGGTCAAAAGGGAAACAGCCCAGATCGTCAGCTAAGGTCCCAAAGTGTAAGTTAAGTGGAAAAGGATGTGGGATTTCCAAGACAACTAGGATGTTGGCTTAGAAGCAGCCACTCATTAAAAGAGTGCGTAATAGCTCACTAGTCGAGAGATCCTGCGCCGAAAATGTTCGGGGCTCAAACTTACCACCGAAGCTACGGCATCAGTTATACTGATGGGTAGGGGAGCGTCGTAATCGGGCTGAAGTCGTACCGTAAGGAGCGGTGGACTGATTACGAGTGAGAATGTTGGCATTAGTAGCGAGATGTGGGTGAGAATCCCACAGGCCGAAAACCTAAGGTTTCCTCAGGAAGGTTCGTCCGCTGAGGGTTAGTCGGGACCTAAGCCGAGGCCGAAAGGCGTAGGTGATGGACAATCGGTTGATATTCCGATACCACTATTAATCGTTATTACCGATGGAGTGACACAGGAGGATAGGATGTGCTAGCTATTGGATGCTAGTCTAAGCACTTAGAGAGTTGTGATAGGCAAATCCGTCGCAACAATCTTGAGGTGTGATGGGGAAGGAACTACGGTTCCGAAGTATCTGATTCCACGCTGTCAAGAAAAGCTTCTAGGGAGAGAAATAGTGCCCGTACCGCAAACCGACACAGGTAGGTGAGGAGAGAATCCTAAGGCCGGCGGAAGAATTACAGTTAAGGAACTAGGCAAATTGACCCCGTAACTTCGGGAGAAGGGGTGCCTACGAGAGTAGGTCGCAGAGAATAGGCTCAAGCAACTGTTTAGCAAAAACACAGGTCTCTGCTAAAGCGAAAGCTGATGTATAGGGGCTGACGCCTGCCCGGTGCTGGAAGGTTAAGGGGAATACTTAGCGCAAGCGAAGGTATGAACTTAAGCCCCAGTAAACGGCGGCCGTAACTATAACGGTCCTAAGGTAGCGAAATTCCTTGTCGGGTAAGTTCCGACCCGCACGAATGGCGTAATGACTTGAGCACTGTCTCAACTGTAAATCCGGCGAAGTTGTAGTACCAGTGAAGATGCTGGTTACCCGCGATTGGACGGAAAGACCCCGTAGAGCTTTACTGTAGTTTAGCATTGAGTTTCGGTATTGTCTGTACAGGATAGGTGGGAGACTGAGAAACCAGGGCGTCAGCCTTGGTGGAGTCACCCTTGGGATACCACCCTGACAGTACTGGAATTCTAACCGGGCGCCATGAAACTGGTGACGGGACATTGTTAGATGGGCAGTTTGACTGGGGCGGTCGCCTCCAAAAAAGTAACGGAGGCGCCCAAAGGTTCCCTCAGAACGGTCGGAAATCGTTCGAAGAGTGCAAAGGCAGAAGGGAGCCTGACTGCGACACCTACAAGTGGAGCAGGGACGAAAGTCGGGCTTAGTGATCCGGTGGTACCTCGTGGGAGGGCCATCGCTCAACGGATAAAAGCTACCTCGGGGATAACAGGCTGATCTCCCCCAAGAGTCCACATCGACGGGGAGGTTTGGCACCTCGATGTCGGCTCGTCGCATCCTGGGGCTGAAGTAGGTCCCAAGGGTTGGGCTGTTCGCCCATTAAAGCGGCACGCGAGCTGGGTTCAGAACGTCGTGAGACAGTTCGGTCCCTATCCGTCGCGGGCGCAGGAAATTTGAGAGGAGCTGTCCTTAGTACGAGAGGACCGGGATGGACTGACCTCTGGTGTACCAGTTGTTCCGCCAGGAGCATGGCTGGGTAGCTAAGTCGGGAAGGGATAAACGCTGAAAGCATCTAAGCGTGAAGCCCACCTCAAGATGAGATTTCCCATAGCGTAAGCTAGTAAGATCCCTTGAAGAACACAAGGTTGATAGGTCAGAGGTGTAAGTGTGGTAACATATTTAGCTGACTGATACTAATAGATCGAGGGCTTGACCAATAAAATAGATTAACAAAAAGAGATAAAACTTGTGTGCAATTTTGAAAGAACATAAAAGTTCTTTTAGGAAACTCACTCAGCAAAGCTGAGGAGTACAAATTTGCAAAGAAATATAAAATTTCTGCAAATTAAGCATCTGGTGATGATGTGTTTTTGGGTTACACCCCTTCCCATTCCGAACAGGATGGTTAAGCCAATTACAGCTGATGGTACTGCATGGGCGACTGTGTGGGAGAGTAAGTGGTCGCCAGGTCTGCATGGATCTTTAGCTCAGTTGGTTAGAGCAACCGGCTCATAACCGGTAGGTCCGGGGTTCGAGTCCCTGAAGGTCCACCATTTTGGGGGTATAGCTCAGTTGGGAGAGCACCTGCCTTGCACGCAGGGGGTCAAGAGTTCGAATCTCTTTATCTCCACCAAGACATAAAGCCGTATTGCATAAGCAATACGGCTTTATTCGTTAATACATATTGTTAATATTTTTTTAAATTATTTCCAAAAGCAGAAAAGATCATTACAATATTATATAATTAAAGTTATCCTAGAATTATTACAGAATAAAGGAAGATTATTTATGAGTAAAATTAATAAAATGAAAAAAACAATAAAATACTTTATGTTTTTTATTTTGGCTAATATTATTATAGGATGTACATATTCAATTCCTATGGTATACTATGGTCCAATGGTCAATATAAAGGAAATGCTAGTAACTACGGCAATGAGCACATTTAGACATCAATATATAGTAAAGTGGTTTTTATCAGATCAAGAAATTGCAGAGATTATGGCAAGAAATAAAGTAAATGATACTGGAAGAAGTAGAGTTGATGATATTCAAGTCATGAGCAGTGATACACAAGAGAGTAAAGAACATTCATTAGATGGTATTGAAAAAATAGATATAAATGAAGATGGAATGAAAGGAAAGCTATTAATAATTAAAGATAGCAAGCGTGTTTTTCTAGGGATCACTCAGAATTTGGGTAGTTATGGAGAGAAGTTAGATGATATGTGCCAGCGCTATGGGGCTGTTGCAGGAATTAATGCTGGTGGCTTTGAAGATGAAAATGGACAAGGCAATGGGGGAACACCTACAGGTATAGTGGTTAAGGATGGAGAAATAAAATTTAAGCCACAAGAAAGTAGCATAGGTTCCACATATAAAGAAGGAGATGCTATTTCTATAATAGGCTTTAATAGCAAAGGAATATTAATTTTAGGTCAATATACAATAGATGAATTAAAAGCAATGGATATAAAAGATGCAGTGTCATTTTCACCATTCTTTATTTTAAATGGTAAAGGAACAATAAAATCAGGTAATGGTGGAGGGGGAATTCATCCAAGAACTGTAATTGGACAAAGAAAAGATGGTGCTGTTATGTTTCTTGTGCTAGATGGAAGACAACTTAGTACTCTTGGGGCAACATATAGGCAGGAACAAGATGTAATGCTTAAATATGGAGCATATAATGCTGCAAACTTAGATGGTGGATCTTCAACTACAATGTTTTATAATAATTCAATAATTAATAATCCAAGTAGTAATGATGGAGTAAGATTCATATCAACGGCATTTTTAGTTAAGTAGGAGGAGTACTCATGAAAAAAAGTTTTAAAATATTTGGGGTATTCATTGTTGTCGCATTAGTTTTACAAACTTGTATTCTTTTAGTTTTAAATTATAAAGTATTTGCGGGGTTCAAGCCTAGTGATACAGTTATAGCGGAGAATAATAAGCAATCACAGAAGAGTGTGGATAAAACTAAAGAAGAAAAGAAGATATCAATAGAATCTGATGCCAAGGAATTAAAAATATCATATGACAATAATTATATATCTTATATAAATAAAGATAATAAGTTAGCTTATATTGATATTCAAAATAATAAAAATAAAGTAATCGATGATATCATTCCAGTTATGTATAGATGGAGTGAAGATAATCTTGTTATTGTAGGCAAAAATGAAACTAAAAGAAATGCTTATGATTTCTATGAGTATAACACTAAAACTCAAGAACTTAATAAATTACAGACCTTATCATTGACAGATAGAAAAGGTACTATTGAAGATATAAAATGTTCGCCATTTAAGACTTTGATTTTTGTGCATGTAAAAAATTATGGTGAGGATCAAATATACAAGTTGAATGTTAAAAATGAATTTGACAAGGTTGATTTGAAAATAAATACTATAGACAACATAGCGATGATACCACATGAAGATAAAATTATTTATAATTCAGGAAAATCAAATAATTTTTATATTACCTATGTTGATAAGAAAGTAGTTCTTCAAGAAGAAGGTAAAAAAGTTCTTTTGGGAGTAGATAATGGAGATAAAATTTATATTGGCATAGAGCAAGATAATAAGATAAAAACTATATATAGTGGAAGAATGACAGAGAGTATAGCTAACTGGAAGAAGAATGACTTGACTGAACCAATAGATGAAGGAAGTCTTTATATCAATGGCAACTCTATATATAAAGTAGATAATCAAAAACTAAAGGTTACAGATTTAACTTCTAATAAGGAAGAGTCCTTTGAAGGGAAGTTTATATCTATAGATAGCAACACTTTAATTTATAATTTAGATAATCAAATTAAGATAAAAAAGTTAGCAAAGTAACTTAATATCAACCCCTTTTACATATTTAAGATGTGAAAGGGGTTGTTTTTATGGACTCATTAAATTTAGATGAAAGTCTGGTTATTAAATATAGTATTGGCAAAGATGAAAAGGGAAATGATATATTTAAAAAGCAAAGATTTTCTAATATTAATTTAGGAGCAGGTGATGATGCTATTTTTGAAGTAGCAAAGGTTATTGAAGGAATAATTGATTCTAATCAGGTTTATTTAATCAAGGAGGAATCTAATTTGTTTATGGATAGTTAGAAAATATTAAACTATTAATAAAAGAGTTGTAGATGCAACTCTTTTTATTTTTATGAAAAATATATACATATAATGATTTAAAATCGGTTATGTTTACATAATAATCAAATTTAATATAGCAGTATTAAAAAAAGAAATTGATATATGTAAAAAAATGATGAAGGAAAAAAAAGTAAGTTAGTGGAAAATAGTTTATAATAATCTATGGAATTTAAAAAAATGTATAAGATAAAAAAGTATATATCTCAATGGGGGAAATCAAGATATATACTTAAAAATAGGGATGATTTTATATCTAGTAATATACTATGAAGCTTGTTAGTAAAGTGTACTAAATTAATTGAAAATTCATAATAATATGAAACGGTTTCAATTAACAGATTCATAAAAATTGGAATTAAATGTTTATTTAAAAGGTTATGTAGTATAAATGTAGAATAACTATATTAATATAGTGGTGAGGAAAAATGTGGAGGCGAGAATTATGAGTAATAAAGATGGTATTGAGGAAATAATAAAAAAGGTTGAGAGAACAGAGAAAGAAAGTAAGAAAGCCTCAACTAATGCTAGTGTGGAGGTAAAAGATGGAGATGCAAATGACTCTGAGAAAAAGAAAAAAACAACTAGGCAATCAAATTTAAAAAAGAAAAATACTACAAAGTCATCTATAAACAAGAAGGGCAAAGTTACTGAAAAAAACAAAGAAGTCATAGCTTCAGATAAAAAAGATGCAAGTAGAACTTCATCAGAGGTATCACCTGATACCAAAGTATCAAAAAAGACTACTGTTAAAAAATCATCAAAAAAAGCACAAAAAAAGGTGCCTAACGAAAAGGCACAGGTCACAAAGGAAGTTGGAATTACACAATATGATAAGTATTTGTTTCATGAAGGGCACAGCTATAAATGTTATGAATTCATGGGAGCACATGTGGTTAAAGAAGGAAGATATAAAGGAGTACGTTTTACAACTTGGGCACCTAATGCTAGTAAAATTTATTTAGTTAGTAATGTAACTGATTGGAAGATAGATGAGAAGTATCAATTAGAAAAAATTTCTGAGATGGGAATTTGGAGTTTCTTTACTAGAGACATTAAAGAAGGAGACATATACAAATATGCAATAGTAAATAAGGATGGAACTAAAGTTGTATTAAAATCAGATCCATATGCATTCTATTCTGAGCATAGACCTAATACTGCTTCTATAATATATAAATATGATTCATATAAATGGAAGGATGAGGAGTGGTTAGCGCATAAAAAAAGTTGTAATATATACGAAAGTGCAGTAAATATATATGAAGTACATTTAGGGTCTTGGAAAGTTAAAGAGAATGGAGATACTTATTCATATACTGAGTTATCCAAAATTCTTCCTAAGTATGTTAAAGAAATGGGATATACACATGTAGAGTTAATGCCAGTTATGGAGCATCCATTAGATGATTCTTGGGGCTATCAAATTACAGGATATTTTTCACCTACAAGCAGATATGGAACTCCAGATGAATTTAGACAGCTTATTGATGATTTTCATAAAGAAGATATAGGAGTTATTCTAGATTGGGTGCCAGGACATTTTTGTAAAGATGAGCACGGTTTATATAGATTTGATGGGACTCCAACTTATGAGTATCAGGAACCTAATAGAAGTGAAAATAAAGGTTGGGGAGCTTCAAATTTTGATTTGGGAAGAAGAGAAGTAAAGTCTTTCTTAATATCAAATGCTATATATTGGTTGGAACAATTCCATGTTGATGGATTAAGAGTGGATGCTGTTGCAAATATGCTTTATTTAGATTATGACAGAAAAAATGGTGAATGGACACCTAACAAAAATGGTGGCAATCAAAACTTAGAAGCAATAGAATTCTTTAGAGAACTAAATAAGGAAGTCTTTAGAGCTTATCCAGAGGTTCTAATGATTGCAGAAGAATCTACATCTTGGCCTTTGGTTACTAAGCCAAGTGATATTGGGGGATTAGGTTTTAATTTTAAATGGAACATGGGCTGGATGAATGATATTCTTGAGTATATTAAGTTAGATCCTGTTAATAGGAAGTGGCATCATAATAAGTTAACATTCCCAATGATGTATAACTACTCAGAAAACTTTATATTACCTATTTCTCATGATGAAGTAGTACATGGAAAGAAATCTTTAGTAGATAAAATGTGGGGGGATTACTGGAATAAGTTTGCTGGATTAAGAGTATTTATTTCATTTATGCTAGCTCATCCGGGAAAGAAAACATTATTTATGGGGAGTGAATTTGGTCAATTTATTGAGTGGAGAAACAAAGAACAGCTAGATTGGCATCTATTAGAGGAATTTGAAATGCATCAAAAAACACATAGTTTTTTTAAGGATATAAACAAATTATATTTAGATAATGAGGCGCTATGGAAATATGATTATGATGGCAAGGGATTTGAATGGATAGATGCGAATAATAGAGATCAAAGTGTATTAGTATTTATGAGAAAAACAGATGATCCTAAAAATACATTAATATTCATTTGTAATTTTACACCATCAGTTTACTATAATTTCAATATAGGAGTTCCATATCTAGGAAAGTATGAAGAACTGTTCAATTCAGACAATGAGATATATGGAGGTTCAAATCAGTTAATTGATGAAACATTACTGTCAGTTAAGTCATATTGGCATAATCAAAAATATAAGTTAACAATAAAAATTCCACCTATGGCTACATTAGTATTAAAGGTAGTAGATATAATTGACGAAGAAAAATCATATTTTGATAAGGATGAAGTAAAAAAAATAAATTATGAGGAGTCAATGATTATAGCTGAAAAGGAAATAGAATCTAAAAAAGATAATTAGGATATGATAAAAGGGAGGGTTTTTATGAGAAAAGTTTTATTTGTTGCTTCAGAGGCAGCTCCTTTTATAAAAACGGGAGGCTTAGGAGATGTGATGGGGGCATTACCAAAAACATTAGTTCAAAAAGGTATAGATGCTAGAGTTATAATCCCTAAATATCAAAAAATAAAACATGAATTTGTGAAAGATTTTAGGTTTTTAAAGTGGATAACAGTTCCAGTAGGGTGGAGAGATTCTTATTGTGGAATATTTGAATATGAATATGAGGGTGTGAAGTTTTATTTTATAGATAATGAATATTATTTCAACAGAGAAGGTCTCTATGGATATTATGATGATGCAGAGAGATTTGCTTTCTTTGATAGAGCTGTGCTTATAATCCTAAAAGAAATAGATTTTAAGCCTGACATTATTCATTGTAATGATTGGCAAACTGGTATGACTCCAGTTTTATATAAGTTAGAATATAGCAAAGATCCATTTTATTATGATATAAAAACAGTATTTTCAATACACAACTTACTTTTTCAAGGAACGTTTGATCCAGAAATATTGCCAGAGCTATTTGGATATGATATGGAGCCATTTTTGAATAAAAGTCTTGAACTTTTTGGAGGCGTAAGTTTCATGAAGGGAGGATTAAATTATTCTGATAAAATTACAACAGTTAGTAACAGCTATGCTGCAGAGATTAAATCACCAAAGTATGGAGAAAATTTAGACGGGTTATTAAGATGTAGATCTAATGATTTATGGGGAATATTAAATGGAATAGATTATAAGGAGAATAATCCAGAAACTGATCCATATATTTTTGAAAACTATACTCTGGATAACATAGAAAGGAAAAGTGTAAACAAGGAGAAGTTGCAGGAACAACTTGGATTACCACAGCGCAAAGATGTTCCTATGATGGCAGTTATATCAAGACTTACACCTCAAAAAGGAATGGACTTGATAACTAATATTGCGGACAGACTTCTTCAGCACAACATTCAATTGGTTGTGTTAGGAACTGGTGATAGAGGTTATGAAGATCATTTCAGAAATCTTCAATATAGATATAGAGATAAAGTTGTAAGCTATATAGATTTTGATGAAAAGTTGGCTCATAAAATTTATGCAGCTGCAGATATGTTTATCATGCCTTCATTATTTGAACCATGTGGTTTAGGGCAGTTAATAGCTTTAAGGTATGGCACAATTCCTATAGTTAGAGAAACTGGAGGTTTGAAGGATACAGTACATCCATACAATAAGTTTTCAGGTGAAGGTAACGGTTTTAGCTTTGCAAATTATAATGCTTGGGAATTATTAATTAGTATTGAAAGTGCAATAGCTTGCTATCATAATAAGTCAATTTGGAATGGGCTTATAAGATATGCTATGACTTCAGATAATAGTTGGGAAAAGGCAGCAGATGGATATATAGAATTATATAATAGCTTACAGTAGTAGTAACAATAATTTGACTTATAAGGAGGAAGATTAATGCTAAATATAAGCAAGAAAACTTTTAAAAAAGATTACGTGAAAAAATTTATAGAACTGCACGGAAAAGAATTAGAAGAAGGAACGCCTCAAAATAAGTATGAAACTTTAGGTACTTTAGTAAGAGATTATATAGCAGAAATGTGGATTGCTACAAATAAAAAATATAATAAAACCCAAGAAAAGCAAGTCTATTATTTATCTGCAGAGTTTTTATTAGGAAGATTGTTAGGCAACTCATTATTGAATCTTGGGATAAGGGATATTTGCAAAGAGGGACTTGCAGAGTTAAATATAAATTTGGAGGAATTGGAAAATTTAGAACAAGACCAAGGGTTAGGAAATGGTGGACTAGGGAGACTTGCAG
Source organism: Clostridium sp. TW13 (assembly GCF_024345225.1). NCBI lineage: Bacteria > Bacillati > Bacillota > Clostridia > Eubacteriales > Clostridiaceae > Inconstantimicrobium > Inconstantimicrobium mannanitabidum. The sequence continues at coordinate 3,659,706 of NZ_BROD01000001.1, read as the reverse complement.
CATGTTTTCTAGATTCAATGGCTTCTCTAAATATACCTGGTCACGGATGTGGTATAAGATATAAATATGGATTTTTTGAGCAGAAGATAATAAATGGTTCTCAAATTGAGGCTCCAGATAATTGGTTAAGGGGGGGAAATGTATGGGAGATAAGAAAACCAGATAAAGCTGAAATTGTTAAATTTGGTGGTGAAGTAAAGGTTGAAATGATTGATGGAAATATGACCTTTATACACATAAATTATGAACCAGTTTTAGCAGTTCCTTATGATACTCCAGTAGTAGGATATGAGAATCAAGTTATAAATACTCTAAGGCTTTGGAGTGCAGAACCTGTATCAAATGAGTTCGATTTTTCGTCTTTTAGTAGAGGAGATTTTTTAAAGGCTATAGAATACAAAAATTCTGTAGAAGCAATTTCTCATGTCCTTTATCCAGATGATTCATTTTATGAAGGGAAGCTGCTTAGATTAAAGCAGCAATACTTTTTTGTATCAGCAGGTCTTCAAAGTATAATAAGACACTATGTTAAACATAATGGAGACCTAGAGAATTTAGATGAAAAAATAGCTATCCACATTAATGACACTCATCCTACATTAGCGATACCTGAATTGATGAGAATTCTAATAGATGAAGAGGGTTTATCTTGGGATGATGCATGGAGGATAACAACAAATTCAGTTTCGTATACTAACCATACAATTCTGGCAGAAGCTTTGGAAAAATGGCCTGTAGATATGTTTAAGAAGATATTGCCAAGAATTTATATGATAGTTGAAGAAATAAATAGAAGATTCTGTGAGGAATTATGGAGTAAGTATATTGGCCAGTGGGATAAGATATCTAGAATGGCTATCATAGGAGATGGATATGTAAAGATGGCGCATTTAGCTATAGTAGGTAGCCATAGTGTAAATGGAGTAGCAAAACTTCATACAGAAATACTTAAGAAGCAGGAAATGCAAGATTTTTATTATCTATATCCAAGGAAGTTCAATAATAAAACAAATGGAATTACTCATAGAAGATGGCTTATGAAATCAAATCCAAAGCTAACCAAGCTTTTGGTTGATACTATAGGAGATAGTTGGATTAAGCACCCTACAGATATGGAGAAATTTGAAAATCATCTTGATGATAAATCTGTACTGGAAAGATTACAACAGATAAAGACAGAAAATAAGATAGACCTTGCTAAAACAATAAAACAATCATCAGGAATAATTGTGGATCCAAATTCTATCTTTGATGTTCAGGTTAAAAGAATTCATGCTTATAAAAGGCAAACATTAAATTGTTTGAGAGTAATGAATTTATATAATAAACTTTTAGAAAATCCCAATCTTGATATAGTACCAAGAACTGTTATATTTGGGGGAAAAGCAGCTCCAGGATATTTTCTTGCAAAGAAAACTATAGAGCTTATAAATGCGGTAGCTGATAAGATAAATAATGATCCTAGAGTGAATGAGAAGCTCAAAGTAGTATATCTTGAAAACTATAGGGTGTCTTTGGCAGAAAGTATAATTCCAGCTGCAGATATAAGTGAGCAAATTTCAACAACTACTAAGGAGGCATCCGGAACCTCTAATATGAAATTTATGATGAATGGAGCTATAACTATAGCAACCTTAGATGGTGCAAATGTTGAAATAAGAGATGAAGTTGGCGATGACAATATAGTAATCTTTGGTATGAATGAACGAGAGGTATTAGATTATTATAAAAATGGTGGATATTCTTCTTGGCAAGTATGTAATGAAGATGAAAGATTGAAAAGAGTCACTCAAGATTTAGTTAATGGATATTATTCACCAGATAAAGAAAAGTTCAAAACTATATATGAACATTTATTGACATATAATGATGAGTTCTTTGTACTGAAAGATTTTGATTCTTATTTAAGAGCGCAAGACAAAGTTGATGAAATATATAGAGATTCCATTAGGTGGCAAAAGATGGCTGGAGTTAATATAGCTCATTCAGGTATTTTTTCGAGTGATAGAACAATACAAGAATATGCTACAGGAATATGGGGATCAGGATTTTTATACAAAAACTTATAGTAGATGAGAGTTATTACAGGTATTTATATACTTGTTAGAAATGTTGATGTTTCTCGGAGGCTGCATTGATGCTTCTCTGAGATTCATTAAATTAATGTTAGGAGCAAATATATGAGCTATACAATGCATGATTCACAAAATTTATGGTTTAGGAATCCGTTTGGTGCAGTTAGTACAGGAACAGATGTAATGATTAAATTTGAGGGCGATAATATAGATGAAGTATGCCTAAATATTGTACATCAGGATTCAAGAATTGAAAATTTAGTCATGGATAGGTATGCAAAAGAAGGATATATAAATTCATGGCTATTTGAGAAAAAGATAAATGTTGGAGAGACAGAAGGGCTACTATTTTATTTTTTTAAAATAAAGCAGGGAAGTAATACGTTTTTTTATGGTAATAACCAGGAATCATTAGGGGGAGCTGGACAAACATATGATTATAATCCAAAGTGGTATCAAATAACTGTATATAAGAAAAATATTATACCTGAATGGTATAAGGATGGAATTATATATCAAATTTTTGTAGATAGATTTTATAACGGAAATAAGAATAATAAGATTGAAAATAAGAAACCTAATAGTTTTATATATGGTTCATGGAATGATAGGCCAATATATGTTAAGAATCAAAGCGGAGCTATAGAGAGATGGGATTTTTATGGCGGCAATTTATTGGGGATTATCAAAAAGTTAATGTATATAAAGTCATTAGGTGTTAATACAATATATTTAAATCCAATATTTGAATCTGTGTCATCCCATAAGTACGATACAGGAGATTATATGAGTATCGATCCTATGTTTGGAAATGATGAGATATTCAAGCACCTTTGTGAAGAAGCCGAGAATTTAGATATTCACATAATTTTAGATGGGGTATTTAGTCATACAGGAGCAGATAGCAGGTATTTCAATAAGCATGGGACTTACCCGGAGTTAGGTGCATATCAGTCCAAGGAATCACCTTACTACAGTTGGTATAACTTTAGTGAGCATCCTAATAAATACGATTGTTGGTGGGGGTTTGATAATCAGCCAAATGTAAATGAGTTAGCACCGTCATATTTAGACTACATTATATATAATGAAAACTCTGTAATAAAAAAGTGGATGTCCTTAGGTGTATTTGGTTGGAGATTAGATGTAGCAGATGAATTACCAGACGAATTTATAAAAAGGTTAAAGAGTAAAATAAGAGAACTTAATGATCAATCTATATTGTTAGGTGAAGTATGGGAAGATGCTTCAAATAAAATTAGTTATGGGGATAGAAGAAAATATTTTTATGGAGAGGAACTGGATGGTACTACTAATTATCCATTAAGAGAGTTAATAATTAATTTTCTTTGTAATAGGATTGATAGTGAGATGTTTAAAAGAAGATTTATCAGTTTAAAGGAAAATTATCCTCCTGAAAATTTCTATTCTCAAATGAATATAATAGGTACTCATGATACTGAAAGAATATTAACAGTATTAAACAGAGAATGTTGTGATAAGGGAGCAGATTTGTTAAAGTTAGCAGTTACAATTCAGATGACCGTGCCAGGAGTACCGTTGATATACTATGGAGATGAGGTTGGATTGCTTGGTGAAGCTGATCCAGATAATAGAAGACCTTATCCTTGGGGATTTGAAGATAAGGATATTTTGATTTATTATAAGAGATTTACCTCATTAAGAAAGCATAGTGAAGTATTGAAGAAAGGTGACATTAGGTTTTTTTATACACATCGGGATATATTAGCATTTGAGAGATTGTATAAAAGGGAAAGTATAATAATTTTAGTCAATAGAAATAAATCTGAGGTTATTAAATTTGATATTGGTGGAATAAGGGGAGCATTTAAGAATTTATTTAGAAATGAAGAAATCCATCATTCAGCTAATGGCATGTTAAGTATGTCTTTGTCACCACTGGGTGTTGATGTATTAATAAAAATAAAAGATTAAAATTCAAATAAATAAGAATAAATTATCATAAGTATTCATATTGTATCATGAGATATTATTTATCCATGGGGGTGAATTTATGATAAGAACAGTTGTATGTGAAAAAGAAGGTTGCAAAGGTAGTCGCTTTTTTATTAGGACTGAAAATGGGAATCTATACATGAAGTGCAAGGAGTGTGGAGAGGAATATTGTTATGATGTAAGTTATTATGACTATACTATGTTATCTTCTTGTGCAAGTTGTAATAACGATTTATTTAAGATATTTAAAGATACAGATCGTGAGGGAATTTATGCAAAGTGTTCAGAGTGTGGCAATCCGCCAGAAAAGATCTACGTGGATAGTAGGGGGATGCAAGTAACTTATGAACAAAAAAAGTTAGATGAATTAGCTAATATGATTTATAAAGTAGATGAAAAAGTAAATTTAATAGAAAATAAGCTTCAAACAATAAAGGAAGAGCAAGATATATTAGAAGAATCTATGGCATATATAAATAAATTTTTAGCTAGTAAATGAAAATTTATTTCAGCTTACAATTTGCTGAAAAACAAGGTGGGTTGTAAGCTGAATGAAATGATTTTTGGGGAATAACTAAAAAATATAGCTATATTTTTGTAAGAAAAGTCAAAATATATTGAAGATTGAAATTATAAACTGATATAATTATATTATAAAAATGGGTATTTAAGGAATGGTATAAGAAAAATGGGCGATTTAGAAGGGAGTGGGAAGTTATGGCAAAGAAAGAAATAGTGGCGATGATTTTAGCAGGGGGGCAGGGCTCTAGATTAGGAGTTTTAACAAAGAAAGTAGCGAAGCCAGCAGTACCATTTGGGGGAAAGTATAGAATAATCGATTTTGCATTAAGTAATTGTGCGAATTCTGGAATATATACAGTAGGAGTTTTAACACAATATAAACCATTAGAACTTAATTCACATATTGGTATAGGAAGTCCATGGGACCTTGACAGAAGAGATGGAGGAGTATTTGTTTTACCTCCATATTTAGAAGAAAAGGGTGGTAATTGGTATAAGGGAACAGCTAATGCAATTTATCAGAATATTTCTTTTGTAGACAACTTTGATCCAGAGTATGTTCTAGTATTATCAGGTGATCATATTTATAAAATGGATTATGAGATAATGTTAGATTTCCATAAAGCCAAGGGAGCTGATGCAACAGTAGCAGTTATTGACGTTCCATTAAAAGAGGCTAGTAGATTTGGGATATTAAATACTAACGAAGATGGATCAATATATGAATTTGAAGAAAAACCCAAGGAACCAAAGAGTACCAATGCTTCTATGGGAATATATATATTTAACTGGAAGGTTTTGAAGAAGTTCCTTAAAGAAGATGAAAATGATAGGAATTCAAGCAATGATTTTGGAAAAAATATTATTCCCAATATGTTGAATGATGGAAGAAAGATTTTTGCATATGAATTCAAGGGATATTGGAAAGATGTAGGCACAATAGAAAGCCTTTGGGAAGCTAATATGGATCTTTTAAAAGATGATAACATGTTAAATTTATATGATGATGACGGCAGAATATATTCAGTCAACCCTGTGAGACCAGCTCAATATATTGGAGCAAATGCTGATGTGAGATCTTCTCTAATTGTTGAGGGATGCATTATACATGGAGAAGTTAAAAATTCTGTACTTTTTCCAGGGGTTACAGTTGGAAAAAATTCTATAATTAAAGATTCTGTAATTATGCCTAATACAAAAATAGGCGAGAATGTAGTTATATCCAAGTCTATAGTTGGCAGTAGTGTTACGATAAGAAAAGACTGCAGAATTGGAAATGGTAAGTCTGTGGTAGTTGTAGGGGATAGGGAAGAAGTTAAGAGTTCAACAATAATAGAAGGATAATTTTTGGATAAAGTTCGGGGGTAGAGAAAATGAAGGATTTTGTTGGAATAATCAATTTAGACGAGAGAGAAGACAACATAAGAGAATTAACAAATACTAGGCCACTAGCATCAGTACCACTTGCTGCAAGATATAGAATAATTGACTTTGTTCTATCTAATATGACTAACTCAGGAATAGAAAGTATAGGAATTTTTGCGAAAAATGATTCTAGATCATTAGTAGATCACTTAAGTAATGGTCGTCCATGGGATTTACACAGAAAAAGAGATGGACTTAGGTTTTTTAACTTTGGGCAGGCTGCACCAGTAGATGATGATGTTCATATGTTTGCAAATAATTTGGATTTTATTAAATACAGCAAGGAAGAATATGTGATAATAGCGCCATCATATATGATTTGTAATATAAATTTAATTGAAGCAGCCAACTATCACAAAAGCACTGGAGCAGATATAACAATAATTTATAAAAGTGTAAATAATGCAAATGATCATTTTTATGGTTGTGATTTGTTGAATATAAATCAAGAAAATAGAGTTGTAAGTGTTGGAGAGAATATAGGAAGCTCTAAAGATGCTAACATAGGAATGGAAATGTTTCTAATGAGAAAAGACTTATTTGTCTCAATAGTATACGAATGTGTCAAGACAGGAAGATGGAAAAAAATAAAACAGTGTATTTATGATAGTCTTAATAGTTATTTTGTTAATGCCTTTGCATTTGAGGGCTATTTAGCTTGCATCAATTCTTTACAAGCTTATTATAAAGCTAACATGGATTTATTAAATGTTAGAGTTAATAATGAATTATTCTTTGATAATGGACCAATTTATACAAAGAGCAAGGATGAATGTCCTACAAAGTATACAAATGATAGCAAAGTAGTAAATTCAATAGTTGCTAATGGTTGCTATATTGAAGGAACTGTAGAGAATTGTGTTATAGCTAGAAGAGTTCGCATTAAGAAGGGAGCATATTTAAAAGATTCTATAATACTACAAAATACTATTATTGGACCTGATGCTATTATTGTTAATGCTATAACTGATAAGTTTTCTTACATTCCAAAGGGTGAAGAATTAAGAGGAAGCAAAAAGTTCCCTGTAGTAATAGAAAAGGCAAAGATGTTTTAGTTGAAATATAGATTTTAATGATGATAATTTAGTGTTTTTTAACTATATAATAAACATAAGTAGAGTAAGCGGGAGTAATGATATGAAAATTTTATTTGTAACGGCAGAAGCATATCCCTTTATGAAGACTGGTGGTTTAGGGGACGTAGCGTATTCATTACCGAAATCACTGAAGAATTTAGATGTAGATATACGAATAATAATGCCAAAATATAAATTTGAAAAGAAAGTTAGAAGGCGAATGAAAAAAATAGCTTCTTTCAAAACATATATAGGATGGACAACTGTAGATTGTTCATTATGGAGTCTTAATTTTGAAGGAATACAATACTACTTTATAGATAACCCATATTATTTCTATAGAGAGAATGCATATGGATATTATGATGATGGTGAACGATTTATATATTTTTCAAAGGCAGTTTTAGAGGCAATAAAATATTTAGAAAATTTCTATCCGGATATAATACACTGCAATGATTGGCATACAGCTCTAGCTGTTCCTTTAAAGGATGTATATTATGGTGATAATGAATTTTATAGCAATATAAAAACTGTATTTAGTATTCATAATATCCTTTATCAAGGGATATATTCACCAGATATACTTTGGATGCTAGGTTTGGATAAGGAGAAATATTTTAAAGAAGATTGTTTAAAATACTACGATTCTGTATCATTTATGAAGTGGGGAGTTTTATCAAGTGACGTAGTTACTACTGTTAGTAAATCATATGCCCAGGAACTTACTAAGGAATATGTATCATATGGATTAAGTTCTGTATTTATTAACAAAAAAGATAAGCTTAAAGGTATTTTAAATGGGCTTGATTATGATATGTTCAATCCTGAAACAGACAAAGAAATATTTAAAAATTTCAATATAAATACTATTCAATATAAATTAGATAATAAAAGAGATTTACAAAAACAACTGAGTTTAAATGAGGACTTAAACATACCATTAATTTCTATGATTACTAGGCTTACAGATCAAAAAGGCATAGATTTATTGGAAGCTGCTATGTACCAATTGATGGAGCGAGATATTCAATTAGTGGTTAATGGAGTTGGAAATAAAAATTATGAGATTATGCTTAAACATATGGAAGAAAAGTATAAAGGTAGATTCAAAGCATTAATTGAATTTAAACCTGAATTATCAAAAAAAGTATATGCTTCTTCAGATATGTTTTTGATGCCATCTAAATTTGAGCCTTGTGGCTTAGGACAAATGATTGCAATGAGATATGGAACAGTACCTATTGTTAGAAGTACAGGTGGACTTAAAGATACCATTCAGGAATTTAATAAGTATTCAATAGAAGGAAATGGTTTTACTTTTCAGGGATACTCTGTTGAAGATTTACTTACAGCTATAGATAATTCATTAAAGATATTTAAAGATAAAGATTTATGGCTAAAACTAATTGAATTGGATATGCAGGCGGATAATACATGGAATAAGTCTGCTAAAGAATATAAAAAATTATATTTTAAGTTAATAAAAAATAAATCTAAGTAAGATACTTATGAAGCCTAGAAGAGATTAAATTTAATAAAAAAACTAAAAGGAGAAATTCATTTGTAAGTTTCTCCTTTTTTGTTTAAAAAAAATTATATATTTTTTTAAAAAATATGTAGAAAAGAAAGTGTAAATACTATAATATTATATAAAATTTATTTATAGCATTGGGGGCTAATTTTATTATGAAGGACTATAGAAAAAAACTTAAAGATTGCAAAAGAGTGGTAGTGAAGGTAGGAACATCTACATTAACTTATGAAAATGGCAATATTAACTTAGGAAAACTAGAAAAGTTATCTAGAGAAATATCAGATTTAGTTAATAGAGGTTATGAAATAGTTTTAGTTTCATCAGGTGCGATAGGACTTGGATGTAGTAAGCTTAAGTTGAGTGAAAGACCTCAAAGTATAAGAGAAAAACAAGCAGTTGCGGCAGTTGGTCAATGTGAACTTATGTCGTTATATAGCAAGCTATTTGGTGAATATGGGCATGTTGTAGGTCAAATACTATTAACAAGAGATGTAGTTGAGGATTTACATATGAGAGAGAATGTATGTAATACCTTTCAGATATTGTTAAGCAAAGGGATAGTACCAGTTGTTAACGAAAATGACTCTGTTGCCATTGATGAAATAGAAAACATATGTAATTTTGGTGATAATGATAATTTAGCTGCAATTGTGGCAAAACTTATAAATGCAGATTTATTAATTATTTTATCAGACATAGATGGACTTTATGATTCTGATCCACGAGTTAACAAGGCTTCTAAACTTATGCCGGTAGTATTTGAGATAAATGAACAACTAGAAAGCATAGCAGGGGGAGCAGGATCTAGTGCAGGCACTGGTGGAATGAAAACAAAGATTGAGGCAGCGAAGGTTGTTATCGGGGAAGGAATAAATATGGTCATAGCTAATGGAGCAGAAGATAGATCTATTGATAGAATATTAGGTGGTGAGGATTTGGGAACTCTATTTTTAGGTGAGAAGGGAGAAAAGTAAATGGAAAATTTAAAAAGTCTAGGCGAAAAGGCTAAAGTAGCAAGCAAAGAAATTGGGATAATGGATACTTGTAAAAAAAATAAGGCTATAGAAGAGATTGCTAAATTTGTTGTACAGCATAAAGACTTTATAATTAAGGCAAATGAAATTGATATTGAGAATGCAAGAAATAACTCTATGAAAGAAACACTTATTGATAGGTTACTCTTAACCGAGGATAGAATAAATTCTATGGCTAAGGCAGTAATGGAAATAGTGGCACTTGATGACCCTGTAGGGGAAGTTGATGCCATGTGGAAGAGACCAAATGGTTTAGAGATTGGACAGAAAAGAGTACCTTTAGGCGTAATAGGGATAATATATGAAGCACGTCCAAATGTGACATTGGATGCAGCGGCGTTGTGCTTAAAATCAGGAAATGCAGTGATTTTGAGAGGTGGAAGTGAGGCTATTAACTCTAATAAAGCAATTGTTGATATAATCAGAGATGCTCTTGAGAAAAGTGGTTTACCAAAAGATTCAGTACAGCTTATCCAAGATACCTCAAGGGAAACTACAAAAGAAATGATGAAAATGAATGAATATATTGATGTATTGATTCCAAGAGGAGGAGCAGGATTAATAAAGGCAGTTAAGGAAAACTCTTCTGTTCCTGTAATTGAAACTGGAACTGGGAATTGTCATGCTTATGTAGATGATTCCGCAGATTTTGAAATGGCATTAAATATAATTATTAATGCAAAGTGCAGTAGGCCATCTGTGTGCAATGCTTTGGAATCAATCCTAATTAATGAGAATATTGCTGAGAAGTTTGTGCCAGTGTTATGTGAGAAGTTAAGGGTAAATAAGGTCGAAATAAGGGGTTGTGAAAAGGTAAAGGCAATTTGCACAGACGTGGTTTCAGCAAGTGAAGAGGATTGGGCAAAAGAGTATTTAGATTATATAGTATCTGTAAAGATAGTGAACTCAATTGATGAAGCAATTCAGCATATAGATAAATATAGTACAGGACATTCCGAGACTATAATAACTAATAATTATCAGAATGCGCAGAGGTTTTTGAATGAGGTAAATTCAGCAGTAGTATACGTAAATGCATCAACGAGGTTTACAGATGGAGGCGAGATGGGATTTGGAGCTGAAATTGGAATAAGCACGCAGAAATTACATGCAAGAGGACCAATGGGATTGAAGCAACTTACTACTATAAAATATATTGTTTACGGAAATGGGCAAATAAGATAAAACGGCAGTATATACGCATGAAAGTGAAATTTAAGGAAATGTTAAGGTAAGTTTATAACTAATTGGTATATAATTAACTATAACATAGCTAGTTTAATGGAATGTTATAGGAGGAAGTAAGGATGTTAAATAAAAAAGATAAAAATTTAGATGTTATTCTATTAGCATTGGGAATATTGGCCTTGATGCTTATTAAGAATTCAACAAGATTTTTAGGAGTAGGCTTGATTTCTCTATCACTAACATACTTTTTTATTGATGGAGCTATTAAGATGAATACTAGAAAACATAACAAAATAAGTTAATAGTTAAAATGTCTAATTATATTCTCTATATTGATTATTTTTTATATGCTTGTACTGATGAAATACATCAGTTATTTGTAATAGGCAGAAATGGCTGTATAAGAGATGTGTTTATTGATACATTTGGTGGGTCAACATATTTAGTGTTAGCTTATATTTATAATTATCTTAAAAAAGAAAATAATAATGATTTGGGATTAATTGTTTCAGTATTAGAAAGTTTGACTATGAAACAATTAATCCTATATTTTTATAGGAGTGCAGAAAATATTCTAGCAAAACTATCGATAAATTTTTTGAAGAAATTCTGATTTTCATATTCTTTTAAGGTGAATTCTCTACATTTTTTTAAATCCTCAATAAATAGCATATCTAACTTTTGGGTGGTTTTTTTATCATAAATTACTGCATTAAGTTCATAATTTAATTCAAAGCTGCGTCTATCCATGTTTGCAGTTCCTAGTGTAGCCAACATACCATCAACAGTAAGTGTTTTAGAATGAATAAAATTCTTGCTATCATAAAAATATACTTTAGCTCCACAACGAAGAAGTTCTGCAAGGTAACTTCTAGAAGCACGGTTCACTAAAAAATGATCAGCTTTTTCTGGAAATATAATTTTTATTTCAACTCCACTCAAGGAAGCTAATACAAGGGCATCCATTATGCTTTCAGATGGTATAAAGTATGGTGTTGATATATATACATACTTAGTAGCCATAGATATCATTTTTATCATACCATGCATTATAGATGGAAACTCAGAATTTGGGCCACTTTTTACTAGCTGCATGTAATTTTTTTCAGCTGTTATGGAAGGTGGAAAGTAACTAAGGTAGTCTTTTTCGTAAAAGTTTAATCCTGTATTTGCTTTTTGTATATTCTTAAAGTCATTAAAGAAAGCATCTTGTAGTCCTAAAACGAAATCACCTTTAACCATAATATGAGTATCTCTCCAGTAACCAAGTTTACTCTTACCAATATACTCATCTCCAATATTAATTCCGCCTATGAAACCAATCCTACCATCTATAACAACAAGTTTTCTATGATCCCTATAATTGATTTGAGTGTTAATCCATTTTACTAATGGTGCCAATATATATGTGTATATAATTAGTTCAATGCCAGCATTTTTTAGTTCATTAATTGTTCTTCTTTTCAATTTAGATGATCCAACTTTATCAATAATAAAGCGAACTTTTACTCCTTCTAGGGACTTTTTAATTAATATATCTTTAATTTCATTACCAAGAGAATCATCTCTAAATATATAATACTCTAAATGAATATGATGCTTAGCTTTTAATAGTTCTTTTTTTAGAACTGCAAATTTTTCTATTCCATCTTTAAATATAGTTATTTCATTATTTACAAATATAGGTGAGTGGCTGTTATTAGCTAAAAGTGCAATGAGTGGGGTATATTGTTTATCTGGAAAGTTTTGAATTACTGAATCAACTAATGTGTTTATAGCTTCTGTATTAGAGGAATCTTTAAGTCTGCTTATTTTCCAATTCCTCCCCAGAAATATATATAATATAAGTCCGATGGGAGGTAGTGTTAACAATATTAATAACCAAGCAATAGTTTTAGCGGGTTGTTGCCTTTCTAATATAACTATAGTTATTCCTAATATTAGATTTATAATAAATGTTATAAAGAAAATTATTATAACAACTGTCAACTATAAATACCTCCCCCAATAAAAGATTAATGTATATTTGTATTATGCTCAATAAACCTATTTATAAAACTATTTTTGAATAATTGGGAAAATTAATCTATAATACACAGTGAAAATATATATTTCAATAAGTTACATATAATTAATTAAGTAGCAAAAATAAGTTTATCAAAAAAGGTAGGGTGGTAACTAATGAACAAGAAGATTATAGCAGTTATAAGTTCAATAACTATTTTGACTACATTATTAGTAGGATGTGCTGAGGATAAAATAACAGGGAAGCCAGAAAAAAATAATGAAATTAAGTCAGTAAAACTAATAGTTCCAGATGGCCTTCCATCGATAGCTTTATCAAAGTTAATTAAAGATGATAAGAAAATTGGCAGCGTTAATATAGAATCGTCTATTGAAAAGACAACAGAAGCCTTAACTAGTGATATATTAAAAGGGGAGCCAGATATAGCTGTAGTTCCATCTAATTTGGCAGCGCAAGCTTATAATAAAGGCATAGGCTATCAAATTGTTGGTACAGTAGGCTGGGGATCAATGTTTTTGGTATCCTCAGATCCAGAAATTAAAACTATAGATTCTGTTAAAGGTAAAGAAGTGTGTAATATAGGTAGAGGGCTTACTCCAGACATTGTTTTTAAAGGGGTGCTTAAGAATAAAGGGATAGATGCAGAGAAAGATTTGAATTTGTCTTATGTAAGTGCGGCTTCAGAATTACCACCTTTATTAATAAGTGGTAAGACTAAAATTGCAGTAGTTCCAGAGCCGGCATTATCAGCTATAGAAGTTAAGAAAAAGGATTTAAGGATTATTTCAGATTTAAATGAAGAATGGAAGACAATATTAAGTTCGCAGTATGGTTTTCCACAATCAACGTTGATTGTTAAGGAAAGATTGTTGAAAACTAATAAAGACTTTGTGGATAAGTTTATAAAATCAGTTGAGCAGGATGTAAACTGGGTGACTGAAAATAAAAAAGAAACTGCAAGTATTTCTAAGGAATTAGGAATAACAATAAATAATGCCATTGTTCCAAAAGCACTAGAAAAAGCAAATATCAAGTTTGTTAATATAAAAGAAACAAAAAGTGTTTATAAAAAGTATTTTGAAAAGCTAAAGGAATTTGAACCTAAAAACATAGGTGGAAAGGTACCAGATGAAAAAATATTTGGGGAATAAAATAAGAACAAAATTGATTTTCACGGCTGTTTGGGTTTTCATATGGTACTGTGTAGCAGAAGGAATAGATAATGAAATACTTCTGCCATCACCTCTAAATGTAGTCAATTGTGTTATGCAAATTGTAACAACAAACGAATTTGTTAATGTTTTATTTAGTTCTCTTGAAAGAGTAGTATTAAGCTTTATAGTATCTTTAGTTTTGTCAATTATAATAGCAGCAGTGTCCTCTAGGTATAATATCTTTAACGATTTTCTATCACCAATTATATTAATATTAAAATCAATTCCTACTATGGCATTTGTAATAATTATTTTGATTTGGTTAGATAAAAATAGTGCACCTTTTTTAATAGGAGTGATGATATCTTTTCCTATATTTTATGATACAACTCTTAATGCCATAAAAAGTGTAAACAAAGATCTTATAAACATGGCAGATATTTATGAAGTTGGAGCAGTTAAAAAAATAATATATATATATATACCATCAGTCAGCTTTGCAATACAAGGAATATTAAGTTCAACTTTATCATTAATTTTAAAAGTAGTAGTTGCAGGAGAAATATATGGACAACCTAAGTATGGAATAGGAGCATCATTACAGTTGGAAAAGATGTATCTGAATACTGCTGGAATATTTGCTTGGATAGTTATCATTGCTTTAATAAGCATAGTGTTTACGTTTCTTAGTAATATCGTAGAAAGGATTGTCTATAGATGGAAGAGAGAATAAAAATAGTAGGTATAAATAAAAGATATTCACAACGTGAACTATACAATAATTTTAATATTGAAGTGGTCAAAGGGAAAGTTACTTGCATATTGGGTAAATCAGGTTGTGGAAAGACGACTTTGCTAAATTTGATTTGTGATAAAGAAGAGTTTAAGGAGGATGTTAGCTATATATTTCAAGAAGATAGACTGATCCCATGGCTTAATGTATATAAAAATATAGAATTTGTAATTGCAAAGAAATATAAAAAGCAACAGAGGAAAAAGATTATTGAAAAGCATCTTAATATGCTTAATATTGAAAAGTATGCTAATTATTATCCAGAACAACTAAGTGGGGGAATAAGGCAACGGGTAGATATTGGGAGAGCCTTTGCATATCCATGTAATATTCTTTTAATGGATGAACCCTTTAAATCTTTAGATATAAAAACAAGAAATGATATAATAACTGATTTTAAAGAACTGATTGCTAAGGAAGAGAAGACTGTTATATTAGTGACTCATGATGTTGAAGAGGCAATATCTTTAGGTCAGTATATATATATTATAGGGGATGAACCAGTAAGGATTTTAAACTACTATGAAGTTTCTAATTATAAAAACGACATAGGTACCTTAATAAAATATATTTCTCAAGATTATAATTCTATTTAGCTAGATTTACATACTCTAATGCATTGTAATATTAAATGCATTAGAGTATTTTATATTTCAAGTGCTACAGTTTTTTAGGAGAATACTGATTTTTACACAGATTGTTTTACAGAGGGAGTGATGTTATTTATATTGGTTATCAAATGAAATTGTTTTATTATATGTGGATATGATTCTATATAAAAGTACACATTTCCTAGTGTATCAATATAAGAAAAAATGAATTATATTGAGAATAAAGTAGAAATATAAAAGTAACTTAAAAATTTGATGCAATATAAAACTTTTTGCTTCAGATGATATGGTAAGATAGTCCTTGTCGCTAAGGCGATGTGTGAGAAATTCAAAACAGATTGAATCAAATCTCACAAAAAACTTTTCAAAAGAAGTGTTGACACAAAACACTTTGGATGATAAGATAAATAAGTCGCCAAACGGTGACAACATAAAACAAGATGATCTTTGAAAATTAAACAGAGGAAACTAATAGTTCATATGAACTTTTTTTAAGACCAGCAATTCTTTTAAGCGAAAGCTAAGATGAGACTTAAAATGATACTTCCGCATGGTGTAAGGAGTTTTTCAAAAGGAAACTTCCCGCGAGCGTGAAGTAAGCATCTGTGCCAAATGTGAAATTTGGAACATCTGCTTAAATTGAGAGTTTGATCCTGGCTCAGGACGAACGCTGGCGGCGTGCTTAACACATGCAAGTCGAGCGAGAAAGTCTTCTTCGGAAGACGATCTAGCGGCGGACGGGTGAGTAACACGTGGGTAACCTGCCTTATAGAGGGGGATAGCCTTCCGAAAGGAAGATTAATACCGCATAACATGGTTTTATCGCATGGTAGAATCATCAAAGGAGTAATCCGCTATAAGATGGACCCGCGGCGCATTAGCTAGTTGGTGAGGTAACGGCTCACCAAGGCGACGATGCGTAGCCGACCTGAGAGGGTGATCGGCCACATTGGGACTGAGACACGGCCCAGACTCCTACGGGAGGCAGCAGTGGGGAATATTGCACAATGGGGGAAACCCTGATGCAGCAACGCCGCGTGAGTGATGAAGGCCTTCGGGTTGTAAAGCTCTGTTTACAGGGACGATAATGACGGTACCTGTGGAGGAAGCCACGGCTAACTACGTGCCAGCAGCCGCGGTAATACGTAGGTGGCAAGCGTTGTCCGGATTTACTGGGCGTAAAGGGAGCGTAGGCGGATTTTTAAGTGGGATGTGAAATACCCGGGCTCAACTTGGGTGCTGCATTCCAAACTGGAAGTCTAGAGTGTTGGAGAGGAAAGTGGAATTCCTAGTGTAGCGGTGAAATGCGTAGATATTAGGAAGAACACCAGTGGCGAAGGCGACTTTCTGGACAATAACTGACGCTGAGGCTCGAAAGCGTGGGGAGCAAACAGGATTAGATACCCTGGTAGTCCACGCCGTAAACGATGGATACTAGGTGTAGGAGGGTCCAACCTTCTGTGCCGCCGTTAACACATTAAGTATCCCGCCTGGGGAGTACGGTCGCAAGATTAAAACTCAAAGGAATTGACGGGGGCCCGCACAAGTAGCGGAGCATGTGGTTTAATTCGAAGCAACGCGAAGAACCTTACCTAAACTTGACATCTCCTGCATTACTCTTAATCGAGGAAGTCCCTTCGGGGACAGGAAGACAGGTGGTGCATGGTTGTCGTCAGCTCGTGTCGTGAGATGTTGGGTTAAGTCCCGCAACGAGCGCAACCCTTATTGTTAGTTGCTACCATTTAGTTGAGCACTCTAGCGAGACTGCCTGGGTTAACCAGGAGGAAGGTGGGGATGACGTCAAATCATCATGCCCCTTATGTTTAGGGCTACACACGTGCTACAATGGCAAGTACAAAAAGATGCAATACCGTGAGGTGGAGCAAAACTCAAAAACTTGTCTCAGTTCGGATTGTAGGCTGAAACTCGCCTACATGAAGCTGGAGTTACTAGTAATCGCGAATCAGAATGTCGCGGTGAATACGTTCCCGGGCCTTGTACACACCGCCCGTCACACCATGAGAGTTGGCAATACCCGAAGTCCGTGAGCTAACGCGTAAGCGAGGCAGCGGCCGAAGGTAGGGTCAGCGATTGGGGTGAAGTCGTAACAAGGTAGCCGTAGGAGAACCTGCGGCTGGATCACCTCCTTTCTATGGAGAACATCTAAGTGATGGAAACATGTACTTGGATAAAAACGAAGACTGGTTATCCTCTGTTTAATTTTGAGAGATCTTCTCTCAGAATTTTGTTCTTTGAAAATTGCACATAAGTATATAAAAAATTACATTTTAATGTAATATCTCAAATGTCAAATTCAAATGCGAATTTAGATTTAGTAACTTTGTTAAGATAGGCACGATGTGTTTTGATAACACATCAACAAAAAAGAAACGAGTAGTACGCGGAGCTGACCAGCGAGCAGCAGAGCTTACTTAGGTAAGTGAGCAGCGCAGCGAGGAAAGCGACAAAGTAATACGAAGTTAGTTTTTTGTTGCATTGGCAAAAAGAAGCGAGTAGTACAAGAAAGTGACGAAACGAAGCGTGGAGCTTACTTAGGTAAGTGAGCACTGGAGTGAGGAAACTGACGCAGTAATACGAAGCTGATTTTTGACAAAAGGTCAAGCTACAAAGGGCGCATGGTGAATGCCTTGGCATCAGGAGCCGATGAAGGACGCGATAAGCTGCGATAAGCTTCGGGTAGGCGCACATAGCCTGTGATCCGGAGATTTCCGAATGAGGGAACTCACATGGGAAACCCCATGTACTGTACAATGAATAAATAGTTGTATGGAGGTAAACCTAGGGAACTGAAACATCTAAGTACCTAGAGGAAGAGAAAGAAAACTCGATTCCGTAAGTAGCGGCGAGCGAAAGCGGAAGAGCCCAAACCAGAGATTTATCTCTGGGGTTGCGGACAGAACATAACGTGAAGGTATCGTAATTGAAGATAGCTGGAAAGCTACACCGTAGAAGGTAATAGTCCTGTAAGTAAAACGAGAAGATCATAGTTCTGCTCCAGAGTACCACGAGACACGTGAAACCTTGTGGGAAGCAGGGAGGACCACCTCCCAAGGCTAAATACTACCTGATGACCGATAGTGAAGAAGTACCGTGAGGGAAAGGTGAAAAGAACCCCGGGAGGGGAGTGAAATAGAACCTGAAACCGTGTGCCTACAACCGATCAGAGCACCATATGAGTGTGATGATGTGCTTTTTGTAGAACGAGCCAACGAGTTACGGTATGTAGCGAGGTTAAGTACTTAAGGTACGGAGCCGAAGGGAAACCG
Source organism: Clostridium sp. TW13 (assembly GCF_024345225.1). Lineage (NCBI taxonomy): Bacteria > Bacillati > Bacillota > Clostridia > Eubacteriales > Clostridiaceae > Inconstantimicrobium > Inconstantimicrobium mannanitabidum. The sequence goes on along the minus strand of NZ_BROD01000001.1, from coordinate 3,641,001 downwards.
AGTCTGAATAGGGCGACTAGTTGCATGCTGTAGACCCGAAACCGGGTGACCTATCCATGGCCAGGTTGAAGCGAGAGTAAAATCTCGTGGAGGACCGAACCACGTTGGTGTTGAAAAACCATGGGATGAGCTGTGGATAGCGGAGAAATTCCAATCGAACTCGGAGATAGCTGGTTCTCCCCGAAATAGCTTTAGGGCTAGCGTCGAATATGAGTAATGGAGGTAGAGCACTGAATGGGCTAGGGGGCATAGCGCTTACTGAACCTTATCAAACTCCGAATGCCATATACTATTAGTTCGGCAGTCAGACTACGAATGATAAGATCCGTGGTCAAAAGGGAAACAGCCCAGATCGTCAGCTAAGGTCCCAAAGTGTAAGTTAAGTGGAAAAGGATGTGGGATTTCCAAGACAACTAGGATGTTGGCTTAGAAGCAGCCACTCATTAAAAGAGTGCGTAATAGCTCACTAGTCGAGAGATCCTGCGCCGAAAATGTTCGGGGCTCAAACTTACCACCGAAGCTACGGCATCAGTTATACTGATGGGTAGGGGAGCGTCGTAATCGGGCTGAAGTCGTACCGTAAGGAGCGGTGGACTGATTACGAGTGAGAATGTTGGCATTAGTAGCGAGATGTGGGTGAGAATCCCACAGGCCGAAAACCTAAGGTTTCCTCAGGAAGGTTCGTCCGCTGAGGGTTAGTCGGGACCTAAGCCGAGGCCGAAAGGCGTAGGTGATGGACAATCGGTTGATATTCCGATACCACTATTAATCGTTATTACCGATGGAGTGACACAGGAGGATAGGATGTGCTAGCTATTGGATGCTAGTCTAAGCACTTAGAGAGTTGTGATAGGCAAATCCGTCGCAACAATCTTGAGGTGTGATGGGGAAGGAACTACGGTTCCGAAGTATCTGATTCCACGCTGTCAAGAAAAGCTTCTAGGGAGAGAAATAGTGCCCGTACCGCAAACCGACACAGGTAGGTGAGGAGAGAATCCTAAGGCCGGCGGAAGAATTACAGTTAAGGAACTAGGCAAATTGACCCCGTAACTTCGGGAGAAGGGGTGCCTACGAGAGTAGGTCGCAGAGAATAGGCTCAAGCAACTGTTTAGCAAAAACACAGGTCTCTGCTAAAGCGAAAGCTGATGTATAGGGGCTGACGCCTGCCCGGTGCTGGAAGGTTAAGGGGAATACTTAGCGCAAGCGAAGGTATGAACTTAAGCCCCAGTAAACGGCGGCCGTAACTATAACGGTCCTAAGGTAGCGAAATTCCTTGTCGGGTAAGTTCCGACCCGCACGAATGGCGTAATGACTTGAGCACTGTCTCAACTGTAAATCCGGCGAAGTTGTAGTACCAGTGAAGATGCTGGTTACCCGCGATTGGACGGAAAGACCCCGTAGAGCTTTACTGTAGTTTAGCATTGAGTTTCGGTATTGTCTGTACAGGATAGGTGGGAGACTGAGAAACCAGGGCGTCAGCCTTGGTGGAGTCACCCTTGGGATACCACCCTGACAGTACTGGAATTCTAACCGGGCGCCATGAAACTGGTGACGGGACATTGTTAGATGGGCAGTTTGACTGGGGCGGTCGCCTCCAAAAAAGTAACGGAGGCGCCCAAAGGTTCCCTCAGAACGGTCGGAAATCGTTCGAAGAGTGCAAAGGCAGAAGGGAGCCTGACTGCGACACCTACAAGTGGAGCAGGGACGAAAGTCGGGCTTAGTGATCCGGTGGTACCTCGTGGGAGGGCCATCGCTCAACGGATAAAAGCTACCTCGGGGATAACAGGCTGATCTCCCCCAAGAGTCCACATCGACGGGGAGGTTTGGCACCTCGATGTCGGCTCGTCGCATCCTGGGGCTGAAGTAGGTCCCAAGGGTTGGGCTGTTCGCCCATTAAAGCGGCACGCGAGCTGGGTTCAGAACGTCGTGAGACAGTTCGGTCCCTATCCGTCGCGGGCGCAGGAAATTTGAGAGGAGCTGTCCTTAGTACGAGAGGACCGGGATGGACTGACCTCTGGTGTACCAGTTGTTCCGCCAGGAGCATGGCTGGGTAGCTAAGTCGGGAAGGGATAAACGCTGAAAGCATCTAAGCGTGAAGCCCACCTCAAGATGAGATTTCCCATAGCGTAAGCTAGTAAGATCCCTTGAAGAACACAAGGTTGATAGGTCAGAGGTGTAAGTGTGGTAACATATTTAGCTGACTGATACTAATAGATCGAGGGCTTGACCAATAAAATAGATTAACAAAAAGAGATAAAACTTGTGTGCAATTTTGAAAGAACATAAAAGTTCTTTTGTTTGTAGAAATTTCTGCAAACCATGAATCTGGTGATGATGTGTTTTTGGGTTACACCCCTTCCCATTCCGAACAGGATGGTTAAGCCAATTACAGCTGATGGTACTGCATGGGCGACTGTGTGGGAGAGTAAGTGGTCGCCAGGTTATTCTTATATATAAGAATAATAATGTTCCGCGATAGCTCAATGGTGGAGCACTCGGCTGTTAACCGATAGGTTGGAGGTTCGAGCCCTCTTCGCGGAGCCATTTTTATTTTTAGTGTATAATATAAAGAAAGCTAGTTTAAGGATTTATAATTAAATCTTTGAACTAGCTTTTTTTCGTTATAATAGATCAATAAATTTAGTGTGATATTAAGTGAATGAGTAATGATGTTAAAATTACTAATTAAGGTATTTTTGCTATATACGAAGTTAAGGGATGAGAGTGGATTTTAATTTAAATTATTTGCAATAGTAAATACGGATACTTTTTTTATTATTGAAGGAAGGTTAATATTAACACAATAGTTCATATATAAGAAATAAACATTTCCTAGTGTATCAATATAAGAAAAAGAACATTATATTGAGAATAAAGTAGAAATATAAGAATAATTTAGTTATTTGATAAAATACTGAAATCTTTGCGTTAGAGGATGTGATAATATAATCATTGTCGCTGAGCGATGTATGAGAAATTCAAACTAAACGAGATTTGAATCTCATAAAAAACTTTTCAAAAAAAGTGTTGACACAAAACACTTTGGATGATAAGATAAACAAGTCGCCAAACGGTGACAAAATAAAACAAGATGATCTTTGAAAATTAAACAGAGGAAACTAATAGTTCATATGAACTTTTTTTAAGACCAGCAATTCTTTTAAGCGAAAGCTAAGATGAGACTTAAAATGATACTTCCGCATGGTGTAAGGAGTTTTTCAAAAGGAAACTTCCCGCGAGCGTGAAGTAAGCATCTGTGCCAAATGTGAAATTTGGAACATCTGCTTAAATTGAGAGTTTGATCCTGGCTCAGGACGAACGCTGGCGGCGTGCTTAACACATGCAAGTCGAGCGAGAAAGTCTTCTTCGGAAGACGATCTAGCGGCGGACGGGTGAGTAACACGTGGGTAACCTGCCTTATAGAGGGGGATAGCCTTCCGAAAGGAAGATTAATACCGCATAACATGGTTTTATCGCATGGTAGAATCATCAAAGGAGTAATCCGCTATAAGATGGACCCGCGGCGCATTAGCTAGTTGGTGAGGTAACGGCTCACCAAGGCGACGATGCGTAGCCGACCTGAGAGGGTGATCGGCCACATTGGGACTGAGACACGGCCCAGACTCCTACGGGAGGCAGCAGTGGGGAATATTGCACAATGGGGGAAACCCTGATGCAGCAACGCCGCGTGAGTGATGAAGGCCTTCGGGTTGTAAAGCTCTGTTTACAGGGACGATAATGACGGTACCTGTGGAGGAAGCCACGGCTAACTACGTGCCAGCAGCCGCGGTAATACGTAGGTGGCAAGCGTTGTCCGGATTTACTGGGCGTAAAGGGAGCGTAGGCGGATTTTTAAGTGGGATGTGAAATACCCGGGCTCAACTTGGGTGCTGCATTCCAAACTGGAAGTCTAGAGTGTTGGAGAGGAAAGTGGAATTCCTAGTGTAGCGGTGAAATGCGTAGATATTAGGAAGAACACCAGTGGCGAAGGCGACTTTCTGGACAATAACTGACGCTGAGGCTCGAAAGCGTGGGGAGCAAACAGGATTAGATACCCTGGTAGTCCACGCCGTAAACGATGGATACTAGGTGTAGGAGGGTCCAACCTTCTGTGCCGCCGTTAACACATTAAGTATCCCGCCTGGGGAGTACGGTCGCAAGATTAAAACTCAAAGGAATTGACGGGGGCCCGCACAAGTAGCGGAGCATGTGGTTTAATTCGAAGCAACGCGAAGAACCTTACCTAAACTTGACATCTCCTGCATTACTCTTAATCGAGGAAGTCCCTTCGGGGACAGGAAGACAGGTGGTGCATGGTTGTCGTCAGCTCGTGTCGTGAGATGTTGGGTTAAGTCCCGCAACGAGCGCAACCCTTATTGTTAGTTGCTACCATTTAGTTGAGCACTCTAGCGAGACTGCCTGGGTTAACCAGGAGGAAGGTGGGGATGACGTCAAATCATCATGCCCCTTATGTTTAGGGCTACACACGTGCTACAATGGCAAGTACAAAAAGATGCAATACCGTGAGGTGGAGCAAAACTCAAAAACTTGTCTCAGTTCGGATTGTAGGCTGAAACTCGCCTACATGAAGCTGGAGTTACTAGTAATCGCGAATCAGAATGTCGCGGTGAATACGTTCCCGGGCCTTGTACACACCGCCCGTCACACCATGAGAGTTGGCAATACCCGAAGTCCGTGAGCTAACGCGTAAGCGAGGCAGCGGCCGAAGGTAGGGTCAGCGATTGGGGTGAAGTCGTAACAAGGTAGCCGTAGGAGAACCTGCGGCTGGATCACCTCCTTTCTATGGAGAACATCTAAGTGATGGAAACATGTACTTGGATAAAAACGAAGACTGGTTATCCTCTGTTTAATTTTGAGAGATCTTCTCTCAGAATTTTGTTCTTTGAAAATTGCACATAAGTATATAAAAAATTACATTTTAATGTAATATCTCAAATGTCAAATTCAAATGCGAATTTAGATTTAGTAACTTTGTTAAGATAGGCACGATGTGTTTTGATAACACATCAACAAAAAAGAAACGAGTAGTACGCGGAGCTGACGAGCGAGCAGCAGAGCTTACTTAGGTAAGTGAGCAGCGCAGCGAGGAAAGCGACAAAGTAATACGAAGTTAGTTTTTTGTTAGAGGTCAAGCTACAAAGGGCGCATGGTGAATGCCTTGGCATCAGGAGCCGATGAAGGACGCGATAAGCTGCGATAAGCTTCGGGTAGGCGCACATAGCCTGTGATCCGGAGATTTCCGAATGAGGGAACTCACATGGGAAACCCCATGTACTGTACAATGAATAAATAGTTGTATGGAGGTAAACCTAGGGAACTGAAACATCTAAGTACCTAGAGGAAGAGAAAGAAAACTCGATTCCGTAAGTAGCGGCGAGCGAAAGCGGAAGAGCCCAAACCAGAGATTTATCTCTGGGGTTGCGGACAGAACATAACGTGAAGGTATCGTAATTGAAGATAGCTGGAAAGCTACACCGTAGAAGGTAATAGTCCTGTAAGTAAAACGAGAAGATCATAGTTCTGCTCCAGAGTACCACGAGACACGTGAAACCTTGTGGGAAGCAGGGAGGACCACCTCCCAAGGCTAAATACTACCTGATGACCGATAGTGAAGAAGTACCGTGAGGGAAAGGTGAAAAGAACCCCGGGAGGGGAGTGAAATAGAACCTGAAACCGTGTGCCTACAACCGATCAGAGCACCATATGAGTGTGATGATGTGCTTTTTGTAGAACGAGCCAACGAGTTACGGTATGTAGCGAGGTTAAGTACTTAAGGTACGGAGCCGAAGGGAAACCGAGTCTGAATAGGGCGACTAGTTGCATGCTGTAGACCCGAAACCGGGTGACCTATCCATGGCCAGGTTGAAGCGAGAGTAAAATCTCGTGGAGGACCGAACCACGTTGGTGTTGAAAAACCATGGGATGAGCTGTGGATAGCGGAGAAATTCCAATCGAACTCGGAGATAGCTGGTTCTCCCCGAAATAGCTTTAGGGCTAGCGTCGAATATGAGTAATGGAGGTAGAGCACTGAATGGGCTAGGGGGCATAGCGCTTACTGAACCTTATCAAACTCCGAATGCCATATACTATTAGTTCGGCAGTCAGACTACGAATGATAAGATCCGTGGTCAAAAGGGAAACAGCCCAGATCGTCAGCTAAGGTCCCAAAGTGTAAGTTAAGTGGAAAAGGATGTGGGATTTCCAAGACAACTAGGATGTTGGCTTAGAAGCAGCCACTCATTAAAAGAGTGCGTAATAGCTCACTAGTCGAGAGATCCTGCGCCGAAAATGTTCGGGGCTCAAACTTACCACCGAAGCTACGGCATCAGTTATACTGATGGGTAGGGGAGCGTCGTAATCGGGCTGAAGTCGTACCGTAAGGAGCGGTGGACTGATTACGAGTGAGAATGTTGGCATTAGTAGCGAGATGTGGGTGAGAATCCCACAGGCCGAAAACCTAAGGTTTCCTCAGGAAGGTTCGTCCGCTGAGGGTTAGTCGGGACCTAAGCCGAGGCCGAAAGGCGTAGGTGATGGACAATCGGTTGATATTCCGATACCACTATTAATCGTTATTACCGATGGAGTGACACAGGAGGATAGGATGTGCTAGCTATTGGATGCTAGTCTAAGCACTTAGAGAGTTGTGATAGGCAAATCCGTCGCAACAATCTTGAGGTGTGATGGGGAAGGAACTACGGTTCCGAAGTATCTGATTCCACGCTGTCAAGAAAAGCTTCTAGGGAGAGAAATAGTGCCCGTACCGCAAACCGACACAGGTAGGTGAGGAGAGAATCCTAAGGCCGGCGGAAGAATTACAGTTAAGGAACTAGGCAAATTGACCCCGTAACTTCGGGAGAAGGGGTGCCTACGAGAGTAGGTCGCAGAGAATAGGCTCAAGCAACTGTTTAGCAAAAACACAGGTCTCTGCTAAAGCGAAAGCTGATGTATAGGGGCTGACGCCTGCCCGGTGCTGGAAGGTTAAGGGGAATACTTAGCGCAAGCGAAGGTATGAACTTAAGCCCCAGTAAACGGCGGCCGTAACTATAACGGTCCTAAGGTAGCGAAATTCCTTGTCGGGTAAGTTCCGACCCGCACGAATGGCGTAATGACTTGAGCACTGTCTCAACTGTAAATCCGGCGAAGTTGTAGTACCAGTGAAGATGCTGGTTACCCGCGATTGGACGGAAAGACCCCGTAGAGCTTTACTGTAGTTTAGCATTGAGTTTCGGTATTGTCTGTACAGGATAGGTGGGAGACTGAGAAACCAGGGCGTCAGCCTTGGTGGAGTCACCCTTGGGATACCACCCTGACAGTACTGGAATTCTAACCGGGCGCCATGAAACTGGTGACGGGACATTGTTAGATGGGCAGTTTGACTGGGGCGGTCGCCTCCAAAAAAGTAACGGAGGCGCCCAAAGGTTCCCTCAGAACGGTCGGAAATCGTTCGAAGAGTGCAAAGGCAGAAGGGAGCCTGACTGCGACACCTACAAGTGGAGCAGGGACGAAAGTCGGGCTTAGTGATCCGGTGGTACCTCGTGGGAGGGCCATCGCTCAACGGATAAAAGCTACCTCGGGGATAACAGGCTGATCTCCCCCAAGAGTCCACATCGACGGGGAGGTTTGGCACCTCGATGTCGGCTCGTCGCATCCTGGGGCTGAAGTAGGTCCCAAGGGTTGGGCTGTTCGCCCATTAAAGCGGCACGCGAGCTGGGTTCAGAACGTCGTGAGACAGTTCGGTCCCTATCCGTCGCGGGCGCAGGAAATTTGAGAGGAGCTGTCCTTAGTACGAGAGGACCGGGATGGACTGACCTCTGGTGTACCAGTTGTTCCGCCAGGAGCATGGCTGGGTAGCTAAGTCGGGAAGGGATAAACGCTGAAAGCATCTAAGCGTGAAGCCCACCTCAAGATGAGATTTCCCATAGCGTAAGCTAGTAAGATCCCTTGAAGAACACAAGGTTGATAGGTCAGAGGTGTAAGTGTGGTAACATATTTAGCTGACTGATACTAATAGATCGAGGGCTTGACCAATAAAATAGATTAACAAAAAGAGATAAAACTTGTGTGCAATTTTGAAAGAACATAAAAGTTCTTTTAGGAAACTCACTCAGCAAAGCTGAGGAGTACAAATTTGCAAAGAAATATAAAATTTCTGCAAATTAAGCATCTGGTGATGATGTGTTTTTGGGTTACACCCCTTCCCATTCCGAACAGGATGGTTAAGCCAATTACAGCTGATGGTACTGCATGGGCGACTGTGTGGGAGAGTAAGTGGTCGCCAGGTAAATATATGGCTCGATAGCTCAGTCGGTAGAGCAGAGGACTGAAAATCCTCGTGTCACTGGTTCGATTCCAGTTCGAGCCACCAGAAATACCTAGTGATTACACTAGGTATTTTTTTTTATTATAAACTCCATAAAAGAAAATCTTTACTTTAAATAAATTCATTTAGAAATCTATATATTTTTAATACTATTTTAAAATGTAGTGAAAAGAGAAAATGTAATAAATATTTATAAACATTTAGATTAATTTAAGCAAATTGTAAGAAATTCTTAATAACTTCCGAATATAATTAACGTATAAAGTATATAGAAGAAAATAACATATATGGAGATGGTAGTCGTGGAAAAAATGACAAGGACCAATTTAGAGTTAAGTGAAAAGGAAATTAAATATTTAAGTATAGGAATAGCAAGTGGGTCAGGTATAGGAATAATAAGTGGAGCTATAGTGAATAATGTACAGTTATTCTTTTCATTAGGATCTGTTTTAGGAATTATAGGAGCAGTGGCATACTCTTATTACTTGAGATATAAAAAATAAGGCTATCTAGCTTTTAAGACAGCCTTATCTTTTATATATTCTCAATCTGCCAATCAATTGGGGGTTTATTAATTGACTCCAAAAATTTATTTGTTTTAGAAAAAGGTTTGCTACCAAAAAAACCTCTAGAAGCAGATAGTGGACTTGGATGCACAGATTTTATTATATAATGAATAGGGTTTGTGATTATTTTTTCCTTTGATATAGCATTATTTCCCCATAAAATGAATACTACAGGATCTTTTCTCTCATTCAACAATTCAATAATTTTATCCGTAAACTTTTCCCAACCTATGTTTTTGTGGGAATTCGCTTCACCAGCTCTTACAGTAAGCGAAGTGTTAAGAAGTAGAACACCTTGCTCAGCCCATTTCTTTAAAAAACCGTTATTAGGAATATAGCATCCTAAATCAGTATGTAACTCTTTGTATATGTTAACCAATGATGGTGGAATTTTAACACCAGGACTTACTGAAAAACTTAATCCATGAGCTTGATTCTCACCATGATAAGGATCTTGGCCAAGAATTACAACTTTTACTTCTGAATATGGGGTTAGATTCAGTGCTTGAAAAATATTATACATATTAGGATATACAGCATTATGTTTATATTCATTCGCTAAGAAAGAACGTAATTTTGTATAATACTCCTTAGAAAATTCATCGTTAAGTAGGTCTAGCCAGTCAGTATGGATGTTTATAGACATAACAACATTTGCTACTCAAAATATGGCCAAATATAAATATATTGACGAGTAACTTCTCCTTCCTTTTTTATTTCTCATTTTAAACTTTCATATTTCCTTGAAAGTTTTCTTTGTTCTTAAATTAGTTTGATTTATCTACTACATATTATTTTACAACTTCATCTACTATTATTCCTTTTGTACTAACATATTGTTTAACAAAATTAACTTAGTTTTTTTAATCATCTATGCATCTATTTTATTTTTAATAGCACATTTTATAATTTCTAATTGTGTTTGCCTACACTTTTATAAATTAAATACATTACTATTTTATTGTATTTAACATAATTATACAATTAGTGCAAATGATATTAAATCAATTTAAGAAATATATTAGCAAGTATATTAAAATTAGTATTATAAAAATGCATTATAATCAATTAATAATATAAGTAAAACAGGTGAAATTTATAAATAAATTAAAGAAAAGCAGTTTTGTACATTAAAATTGTAAAAACATTAAAAAGCCCTTTACAAGAGAAGAGTTTTATTTCACACTATATACTGAAAAGAGTTTTATTTAATAATAAAATAAAAATGATAAAAGACATATAATGTTAATGAATAACTATTAGGAGGGCTATAGTTTATGTTAGTAAACAAATTAAGAAAAGTAGCTGTTGTGGGCACTGGGTTAGTGGGATCTAGTACAGCATTTAGTTTGGCAAATCAATGTGTTTGTGAAGAAATTATTTTAATTGATATTAATAAGGAAAGGGCATTTGGTGAAGTACTTGATATTTCACATGGTGTTGAGTATTTTTCCAGTAGAACGCAAATAAAAACAGGTGAATACAAGGACTGTGAGGATGTAGATGTAGTTGTTATAACAGCTGGAGCACCACCAAGAGCAGGACAGACAAGATTAGACACGCTTGAAATGAGTGCTAAAGTAGTAGAATCAATCATAAATCCAATAATGGACTCTGGATTTAATGGGATTTTTGTTATGATATCAAATCCTGTAGATATTATAACGTATCATGTTTGGAAGCTATCTGGATTACCTAGAAATAAGGTAATTGGAACTGGTACATCTTTAGATTCAGCTCGATTAAAATCATTATTATCTGAACAGTTGGGAGTTGATCCAAGAAGTATTCAGGCATATTCTATGGGTGAACATGGGGATTCACAAATGGTACCTTGGTCACATGTATATGTTGGGGGAAAACCTTTTTCTAAAATCAGAGAAGAAAATCCAGATACATATGGAGCTTTAGATTTAGATGCTTTAGTACTGAAAACAGCTAATTTGGGTTGGGATGTTGTTAATAGAAAAGGAACTACTTATTATGGAATTGCATCAGCAGCAGTTGGAATAATAAAGTCTATACTTCATAATGAGAAGAGAGTTATTCCAGTATCAACAATAATAGAAGGGGTTTATAATCAAGATAAACCTATAGCAATATCTGTTCCAGCTATAATCGGAATAGATGGGGTAGAAGATGTTGTAGTTATTGATATGACTAAAGAAGAAGAAGAGAAGTTTGATAAATCAGCAAAGGTGATAAGAGATTATATAAGCAAGTTAGGATATTAATATAAAGTAAGAAACCCATTCAAGCAGAAAACTAATTCTATTTGGATGGGCTTCTATAAAAAGATATCGAATTTTTGTAATCTTATAAATTTTTTAGATTTATTATAAAAATATTTTCGAAATGGGTTGACAGTATATGAAATATTTGATAAGATAAACGAGTCGCTAGTAGTGACACGATAAAATGATCTTTGAAAATTAAACAGAGGAAACTAATAGTTCATATGAACTTTTTTAAGACCAGCAATTCTTTTAAGCGAAAGCTAAGATTAAACTTGAAACTTAAATTGAGAGTTTGATCCTGGCTCAGGACGAACGCTGGCGGCGTGCTTAACACATGCAAGTCGAGCGAGAAAGTCTTCTTCGGAAGACGATCTAGCGGCGGACGGGTGAGTAACACGTGGGTAACCTGCCTTATAGAGGGGGATAGCCTTCCGAAAGGAAGATTAATACCGCATAACATGGTTTTATCGCATGGTAGAATCATCAAAGGAGTAATCCGCTATAAGATGGACCCGCGGCGCATTAGCTAGTTGGTGAGGTAACGGCTCACCAAGGCGACGATGCGTAGCCGACCTGAGAGGGTGATCGGCCACATTGGGACTGAGACACGGCCCAGACTCCTACGGGAGGCAGCAGTGGGGAATATTGCACAATGGGGGAAACCCTGATGCAGCAACGCCGCGTGAGTGATGAAGGCCTTCGGGTTGTAAAGCTCTGTTTACAGGGACGATAATGACGGTACCTGTGGAGGAAGCCACGGCTAACTACGTGCCAGCAGCCGCGGTAATACGTAGGTGGCAAGCGTTGTCCGGATTTACTGGGCGTAAAGGGAGCGTAGGCGGATTTTTAAGTGGGATGTGAAATACCCGGGCTCAACTTGGGTGCTGCATTCCAAACTGGAAGTCTAGAGTGTTGGAGAGGAAAGTGGAATTCCTAGTGTAGCGGTGAAATGCGTAGATATTAGGAAGAACACCAGTGGCGAAGGCGACTTTCTGGACAATAACTGACGCTGAGGCTCGAAAGCGTGGGGAGCAAACAGGATTAGATACCCTGGTAGTCCACGCCGTAAACGATGGATACTAGGTGTAGGAGGGTCCAACCTTCTGTGCCGCCGTTAACACATTAAGTATCCCGCCTGGGGAGTACGGTCGCAAGATTAAAACTCAAAGGAATTGACGGGGGCCCGCACAAGTAGCGGAGCATGTGGTTTAATTCGAAGCAACGCGAAGAACCTTACCTAAACTTGACATCTCCTGCATTACTCTTAATCGAGGAAGTCCCTTCGGGGACAGGAAGACAGGTGGTGCATGGTTGTCGTCAGCTCGTGTCGTGAGATGTTGGGTTAAGTCCCGCAACGAGCGCAACCCTTATTGTTAGTTGCTACCATTTAGTTGAGCACTCTAGCGAGACTGCCTGGGTTAACCAGGAGGAAGGTGGGGATGACGTCAAATCATCATGCCCCTTATGTTTAGGGCTACACACGTGCTACAATGGCAAGTACAAAAAGATGCAATACCGTGAGGTGGAGCAAAACTCAAAAACTTGTCTCAGTTCGGATTGTAGGCTGAAACTCGCCTACATGAAGCTGGAGTTACTAGTAATCGCGAATCAGAATGTCGCGGTGAATACGTTCCCGGGCCTTGTACACACCGCCCGTCACACCATGAGAGTTGGCAATACCCGAAGTCCGTGAGCTAACGCGTAAGCGAGGCAGCGGCCGAAGGTAGGGTCAGCGATTGGGGTGAAGTCGTAACAAGGTAGCCGTAGGAGAACCTGCGGCTGGATCACCTCCTTTCTATGGAGAACATCTAAGTGATGGAAACATGTACTTGGATAAAAACGAAGACTGGTTATCCTCTGTTTAATTTTGAGAGATTTAAAAAACACATTAGATTAGTCTAATGTGTTTTATTTTTTTTGTCAATTATAGTAAAGTTAGATTTTGAAGAAAATTTAAAATAGAAAATCAAAGTTCGTGAAGCAAAATTCTTTATAAATTTATTTTATATTATATGATGGAGTTATAATATTAATTATGGTAATATTAAAATGGTTTAAAAATTGAAATGAGGTGAATTATTTGGAAATAGCAATTTTAATACCATGTTATAATGAAGAAAAAACGGTTGGAAAAGTAATTGATGACTTTAAGAATGAATTGCCAGAAGCTAAAATATATGTTTATGACAATAATTCTAAGGATAAAACTTCAGAAATTGCTAAAGAACATGGAGCTATTGTAAGAAGAGAATATAGACAAGGAAAAGGAAATGTTGTAAGGTCTATGTTTAGAGATATTAATGCTGATATATATGTAATGGTGGATGGAGATGATACTTATCCAGCAGAATTTGTACATCAATTAATAGACCCTATTGCCAAAGGAAGAGCAAATATGACTATTGGAGATAGATTGTCTAATGGTTCGTATAAAGGAGAGAATAAAAGAAAGTTTCACAACTTAGGAAACGATATGGTGAAAACATTTATAAATCTTCTATTTAAAAGTAAACTAAATGATATAATGACTGGATATAGAGCTTTTGATAAAGAGTTTGTGAAAAATATGCCTGTATTAAGTGATGGATTTCAAATTGAAACAGAGATTACTATCCATGCATTGCATAGAAAGTTTTTAGTTGAGGAAATTCCTATAGCATACAGAGATAGACCTGAAGGAAGTTTCTCTAAATTGAATACTTTTAGTGATGGATTTAAAGTATTAAAGACAATAGGTGGTTTATTTAAAGATTATAAGCCTATGATATTTTTTACAACATTATTTATTATTTTGTTAATATTAGGTGTTTTGACAGGTGTACCTGTAATTGATGAATTTATAAAGTTTAGATTTATAAGAAAGGTCCCTTCAGCTATTTTAGCAGTAGGTTTTGTAGTATTAGCAAGTATATCATTACTTTGCGCAATAATTTTGGATAATAATGTAAAGAATGATAGGGCCGCATACGAATTGAATTTGAATAGATATAAAGATATAGAGCAAGAGAGGAGTTTAAGGGATGAGTAAAAGGAATTACTCTACATTAAAGTGGACTGTACTTTTTGCGATACCATTGACAATAGTTTCTTTGATTATATTAGCTGGATTTTATCCTGGAATTATGACTTCAGATAGTTTGAGTCAATGGTACCAAATAAAGGATCATGACTTTGGAGATTGGCATCCTGTAATTCATACATGGTTTATGATGTTAATTCTTAAGGTATGGTACAGTCCAGCAGCAGTAGCTCTTGTTCAAATTATTTTAATGTCATTAGTACTTGGATATGGCTTGGCATTGTTTAAACAATATGGAGTGGATAAAATTAAGCTTATAATAATTAGCGTGATAGCAGCTATTTTGCCTGAGATACCAGTAATGACAGTATGTATTTGGAAGGATATAATTTATGTTATTTTTGTTACGCTATTAACAATATTGATGATTAGAATCTACTTTGAAGGTGACAGCTTACTTTCACAGAAAGGCTTTTGTATAGCATTATTTATAGTGACCATAGGAACTATGCTTTTCAGACATAATGGAATTATACCAGGAATAATGACGTTGATGCTATTATTTATTTTATTGAAAAAGCATAGAAAAAGGGTGTTTATTATATTTAGCTTAGCATTAATAACACAAGTAATAGTAACAGGTCCTATATATAAACTTTTTAATGTAGAACCAGGCTCTAAAAGTGAAACCTTTTGTGTATTAATTAATTCTATAGGCAGAACTGCTAAATATCAAGGAAATAAAATTAGTGAAGCAGATAAAGCTAAAATGAGTGAAATCTTACCTTATGAAAAATGGGGGCAAGATTATAATGAGTATACAACAGATTATATAAAGTTTGATAAAGACTTTAAAAGGGAGAAAATTAATCAAGACACCATAGGTTTTGTTGGGTTATGGTTTAGTATATTTAAATCTGCTCCAATGGAAACAGTAAAAGCATATGTGCAGTTGTCCAACTTAATATGGAATCCAGTTAGTGGATTCGTAAATAATAATATAGCTTATCCTATAGATAACAATACGTTAGGAATAAAGAGTACTAAGATTTTAGGATCCATATCAGATAAGATTTTAAATCTATATTTAAGAATTAGAATGCATAGAAGTTTTTGGAGACCAGCAATCCCAATGTATTTATTTTTTATATTAATGCTGTTTGCGTTTGTAAAAAATAGGAATATAAAATTGCTATTAATAATGAGTCCAGTAGTATTTAATATACTAAGTTTAGTGTTAACTATACCAGCTCAAGATTTTAGATATTTATTTTCAAATTACACAGTCCTTTTAATCACAGCACCTATGCTATTTATAAAAGGAACGAAAATGAGAGAGGTTGAAAATGGATAAGTTTATACAATCAATTAAGAATAATAAAATAGGGATAATGTTAATTGTTTTAGCTTCCTTAATGACATCAGTGGGACAATTATTTTGGAAGTTATCTTCATCAAATAAAATTATATTCTTATTTTTGGGATTTGTGCTGTATGGTATAGGAGCTATAGTAATGATTTTAGCCTTTAAGCATGGAAGTTTATCTGTAATTCATCCTATGCTTAGTTTTGGATATGTTTTTGCATTGGTACTTGGGACGATTGTTTTAAAAGAAAAGATATCCACTTTTCAGTATGTAGGTATTTTACTAATAATTATTGGTGTAGTTTTAATTGGAGGCGGAGATGAATAAGTACTATTTACTATGTCCTATATTTACACTTATGGGAGCTTTTGGCGCAATGTTTTTTAAAAGAGTCACTAACAATAATAAAAGTTTCTTTAGATATTTTACAGATTGGAATTTTTATTTAGGTGGTTTTTTATATTTTGTAGGTGCACTCTTAAACATATACGTGTTGCATTATTTGAAATACACTGTAGTTTTACCTATTACATCTATAACATATATTTGGACTATGATAATCTCATATTTCATTATGAAAGAAAAAATAACAAAGAAAAAGCTTATTGGTGTATCATTAATTCTTATAGGAGCATATTGTATAACTTTATAATGTATAAATTTTAATTAATGTTATTAATATTTTTATGATGAAGTAATATTGTTGATCATTAAAAATACAAATTAAATTTATATGATGAGGTTTTTCTAAATATATATTACAGCAATTGTAAAACATAAATTATGAATTTTAGCATGATTTATGTTTTATTTTTTGTTGATTTTCAAAAGTTGAAATGAGTATAACTGTAGAGTATAATTTTATTGATTAACAAGTTATATATACTTGAGTGATTAATATATTAGTTCTTTGGGATATTTTGCGGAGAAAGGAATTTAAAAATGAGAATATGTTTTTTTTGTGTGAATATATCACATACAGGTGGTACAGAAAGAGTATCAAGCATAATAGCAAATAATTTGGCTAAAGAAGGCCATGAAGTATATATGATGAGTTTAGTAAAGTGTGAAGGGCCAGCTTTTAAATTGGAGGATGGCATAAATACAATATACCTTGAGAATGGCTCTGGAGATAATAAGAAAAACTTTATTCCTATAGTTAGAGAGTTAAAGAAAATAAATAAAAAATACAAGTTTGATTTGTTGGTAGAGGTGGATGTAATTTTAAGAATCTTTACAGTACTTGCCACAAAGAGAACTAAGACAAGAGTTATTTCATGGGAACATTTTAACTTTAGAACTAATTTGGGAACAAAATTAAGAGATATTGCTAGAAAGATTGCAGCAAGGACATCTGATTATATTGTTACTCTGACCGAAGAGGATAAGGAAGATTATGAAAAATCTTTAAAATGTAAGGCAAAAGTTAAGGCGATATCTAATCCGTTAGTGTTTTATCCTAATGAGTATAGCAATTTGAATAATAAAGTAGTTCTTTCTGTTGGAAGAATGCACACTCAAAAAGGATTTGATATGTTAATAGAAGCTTGGGCTAAGGTGAAAAAGCAAGATAACGAATGGAAACTTAGAATTGCAGGTGATGGTGATGAGTTTGAAAAGGTAAAAAATAAAGCTGTAGAACTACAGGTAGAAGATAGTGTGGAATTTTTAGGACTTATAAATAATGTAGCTGAAGAATATCTTGATGCAAGTATATATGTAATGAGTTCTAGGTTTGAAGGATTTCCTATGGTTTTATTAGAAGCAATGTCATTTGGGTTGCCTGTTGTGAGTTTTGATTGTCATACAGGTCCTAGAGATATAATAAAACAAAATGAAGATGGATTATTAGTGTCACCTAATGACACAAATAAACTCGCTAATCAGTTAATTAAATTAATGAAAGATGATGAACTTAGACATGATATGGGACGAAATGCTAAGGAAAATATAAAGAGATTTTCTATTGATAATATTATTAAAGAATGGAACGAAATATTGAATACATTAAAGTAGTTTTATTATATATTGAAGTCAAATAAGTGTTTGATTTTGGTGGAATTTTAGAAAATTATAAATAACTTATAAAAAACAGATATAAAAGTATTGACAATGCTTTTATATCTTTATATAATAACATTTGTCGCTACGGAAATGTAGTGATTATAAATTGGTAAAGTAAAGATTATTATTTTTTCTCTAATATTAATTTATAGGAAAATGTTCTTTGAAAATTGCATACAAGTATATAAATTACATTAATGTAATATCTCAAATGTCAAATTCAAATGCGAATTTAGATTTAGTAACTTTGTTAAGATAGGCACGATGTGTTTTAATAACACATCAACAAAAAAGAAACAAGTAGTACGCGGAGCTGACGAGCGAGCAGCGGAGCTTACTTAGGTAAGTGAGCAGCGCAGCGAGGAAAGCGACAAAGTAATACGAAGTTAGTTTTTTGTTGCATTGGCAAAAAGAAGCGAGTAGTACAAGAAAGTGACGAAACGAAGCGTGGAGCTTACTTAGGTAAGTGAGCACTGGAGTGAGGAAACTGACGCAGTAATACGAAGCTGATTTTTGACAAAAGGTCAAGCTACAAAGGGCGCATGGTGAATGCCTTGGCATCAGGAGCCGATGAAGGACGCGATAAGCTGCGATAAGCTTCGGGTAGGCGCACATAGCCTGTGATCCGGAGATTTCCGAATGAGGGAACTCACATGGGAAACCCCATGTACTGTACAATGAATAAATAGTTGTATGGAGGTAAACCTAGGGAACTGAAACATCTAAGTACCTAGAGGAAGAGAAAGAAAACTCGATTCCGTAAGTAGCGGCGAGCGAAAGCGGAAGAGCCCAAACCAGAGATTTATCTCTGGGGTTGCGGACAGAACATAACGTGAAGGTATCGTAATTGAAGATAGCTGGAAAGCTACACCGTAGAAGGTAATAGTCCTGTAAGTAAAACGAGAAGATCATAGTTCTGCTCCAGAGTACCACGAGACACGTGAAACCTTGTGGGAAGCAGGGAGGACCACCTCCCAAGGCTAAATACTACCTGATGACCGATAGTGAAGAAGTACCGTGAGGGAAAGGTGAAAAGAACCCCGGGAGGGGAGTGAAATAGAACCTGAAACCGTGTGCCTACAACCGATCAGAGCACCATATGAGTGTGATGATGTGCTTTTTGTAGAACGAGCCAACGAGTTACGGTATGTAGCGAGGTTAAGTACTTAAGGTACGGAGCCGAAGGGAAACCGAGTCTGAATAGGGCGACTAGTTGCATGCTGTAGACCCGAAACCGGGTGACCTATCCATGGCCAGGTTGAAGCGAGAGTAAAATCTCGTGGAGGACCGAACCACGTTGGTGTTGAAAAACCATGGGATGAGCTGTGGATAGCGGAGAAATTCCAATCGAACTCGGAGATAGCTGGTTCTCCCCGAAATAGCTTTAGGGCTAGCGTCGAATATGAGTAATGGAGGTAGAGCACTGAATGGGCTAGGGGGCATAGCGCTTACTGAACCTTATCAAACTCCGAATGCCATATACTATTAGTTCGGCAGTCAGACTACGAATGATAAGATCCGTGGTCAAAAGGGAAACAGCCCAGATCGTCAGCTAAGGTCCCAAAGTGTAAGTTAAGTGGAAAAGGATGTGGGATTTCCAAGACAACTAGGATGTTGGCTTAGAAGCAGCCACTCATTAAAAGAGTGCGTAATAGCTCACTAGTCGAGAGATCCTGCGCCGAAAATGTTCGGGGCTCAAACTTACCACCGAAGCTACGGCATCAGTTATACTGATGGGTAGGGGAGCGTCGTAATCGGGCTGAAGTCGTACCGTAAGGAGCGGTGGACTGATTACGAGTGAGAATGTTGGCATTAGTAGCGAGATGTGGGTGAGAATCCCACAGGCCGAAAACCTAAGGTTTCCTCAGGAAGGTTCGTCCGCTGAGGGTTAGTCGGGACCTAAGCCGAGGCCGAAAGGCGTAGGTGATGGACAATCGGTTGATATTCCGATACCACTATTAATCGTTATTACCGATGGAGTGACACAGGAGGATAGGATGTGCTAGCTATTGGATGCTAGTCTAAGCACTTAGAGAGTTGTGATAGGCAAATCCGTCGCAACAATCTTGAGGTGTGATGGGGAAGGAACTACGGTTCCGAAGTATCTGATTCCACGCTGTCAAGAAAAGCTTCTAGGGAGAGAAATAGTGCCCGTACCGCAAACCGACACAGGTAGGTGAGGAGAGAATCCTAAGGCCGGCGGAAGAATTACAGTTAAGGAACTAGGCAAATTGACCCCGTAACTTCGGGAGAAGGGGTGCCTACGAGAGTAGGTCGCAGAGAATAGGCTCAAGCAACTGTTTAGCAAAAACACAGGTCTCTGCTAAAGCGAAAGCTGATGTATAGGGGCTGACGCCTGCCCGGTGCTGGAAGGTTAAGGGGAATACTTAGCGCAAGCGAAGGTATGAACTTAAGCCCCAGTAAACGGCGGCCGTAACTATAACGGTCCTAAGGTAGCGAAATTCCTTGTCGGGTAAGTTCCGACCCGCACGAATGGCGTAATGACTTGAGCACTGTCTCAACTGTAAATCCGGCGAAGTTGTAGTACCAGTGAAGATGCTGGTTACCCGCGATTGGACGGAAAGACCCCGTAGAGCTTTACTGTAGTTTAGCATTGAGTTTCGGTATTGTCTGTACAGGATAGGTGGGAGACTGAGAAACCAGGGCGTCAGCCTTGGTGGAGTCACCCTTGGGATACCACCCTGACAGTACTGGAATTCTAACCGGGCGCCATGAAACTGGTGACGGGACATTGTTAGATGGGCAGTTTGACTGGGGCGGTCGCCTCCAAAAAAGTAACGGAGGCGCCCAAAGGTTCCCTCAGAACGGTCGGAAATCGTTCGAAGAGTGCAAAGGCAGAAGGGAGCCTGACTGCGACACCTACAAGTGGAGCAGGGACGAAAGTCGGGCTTAGTGATCCGGTGGTACCTCGTGGGAGGGCCATCGCTCAACGGATAAAAGCTACCTCGGGGATAACAGGCTGATCTCCCCCAAGAGTCCACATCGACGGGGAGGTTTGGCACCTCGATGTCGGCTCGTCGCATCCTGGGGCTGAAGTAGGTCCCAAGGGTTGGGCTGTTCGCCCATTAAAGCGGCACGCGAGCTGGGTTCAGAACGTCGTGAGACAGTTCGGTCCCTATCCGTCGCGGGCGCAGGAAATTTGAGAGGAGCTGTCCTTAGTACGAGAGGACCGGGATGGACTGACCTCTGGTGTACCAGTTGTTCCGCCAGGAGCATGGCTGGGTAGCTAAGTCGGGAAGGGATAAACGCTGAAAGCATCTAAGCGTGAAGCCCACCTCAAGATGAGATTTCCCATAGCGTAAGCTAGTAAGATCCCTTGAAGAACACAAGGTTGATAGGTCAGAGGTGTAAGTGTGGTAACATATTTAGCTGACTGATACTAATAGATCGAGGGCTTGACCAATAAAATAGATTAACAAAAAGAGATAAAACTTGTGTGCAATTTTGAAAGAACATAAAAGTTCTTTTAGGAAACTCACTCAGCAAAGCTGAGGAGTACAAATTTGCAAAGAAATATAAAATTTCTGCAAATTAAGCATCTGGTGATGATGTGTTTTTGGGTTACACCCCTTCCCATTCCGAACAGGATGGTTAAGCCAATTACAGCTGATGGTACTGCATGGGCGACTGTGTGGGAGAGTAAGTGGTCGCCAGGTAAATATATGGCTCGATAGCTCAGTCGGTAGAGCAGAGGACTGAAAATCCTCGTGTCACTGGTTCGATTCCAGTTCGAGCCACCAAAACACCTAGTGAATATACTAGGTGTTTTTATTATGCAATAGTTAATTAGTAAGTAATTAAAAAACAGTTTTATTGACAATATTATATAGGGAGATAACTGTTGTTAAAATAGATAAGCATATTAATTGCAGTAACAGGGTAAGTAGAACAATAATTATTGTAATAAGATTTATAACATGCTAGAATAAACGTATCCATTGATAAAAAAATACTAAATAAGTTAGGTAGTGGGATTAATGAAAAAGATATTATTTGTGATAGATACTTTAGAAGGAGCAGGTGCAGAAAAAGTTTTAATAAATATATTAAAGAATATGGATTATACTAGATTTGAAGTGGATTTGCTATTAATTTTTAAATGTGGTGCATTTTTAAAGGATGTCCCTAAAGAAGTAAATATATTAAATATATATAATGATTATAAAAATAAGCCATTCAAAAAGGTATATTCAATTTTATTTCATCGAAGTATTTATAAGAAAGTAGTAAAAAAACAATATGATGTGGAAGTTGCATTTTTAGATGCAAGTCCTGTATTTTTTGTAGCTCATAGTCCAAATAAAAAATCTAAAAAGATAGCATGGATTCATATAGATAGATTGCAAAGTAAACCAATCATACATAGAATTCAAAATGAAGAATTATATTTGCCTTTTGATAAAATTATATGTGTATCCAATCAAGTAAAAGAATCTTTTAGTACTTTGTTTAAAAATATTGAAGATAGAAAATTAAAGACTATATATAACCCTATAGATTCTGCAGATATAATGAAGAAAATAGATGAAAAAAGAGAAGAGAGAAATCTATTAACATTTACTAGTGTAGGTAGACTTACATATCAAAAAGGATATGATATTTTGTTAAAGGTTCACAAAAGATTAATTGATGAAGGACTAGTTCATAAAATTGAGATATTAGGTCAGGGACCAGAAAAAGATAAATTGCAAGAAATGATTGAACAATATAATGTTAAAGATACATTTATATTATTAGGATTTCAGCAAAATCCATATAGGATAGTAAATAATTCAGATGGTTTTATATGCTCATCAAGATATGAAGGATTTTCTCTAGCAATAGCAGAAGCTTTAGTACTGGGAAAACCAGTAGTATCAACTGATGTTGCTGGACCAATGGAGTTATTAGATAAAGGAAAGTATGGATTATTAGTAGAAAACACAGAGCAAGGATTATATGAAGGCTTAAAGAAGTTTATTCTTGATGAGGAACTTAGAAATAAATATGCTGAGAAGGCAATGGAAAGACGAGAATTTTTTGATATTAAAAAGGTTATGCATGAAATAGAAGATTTATTTGACTAAAATATTTGCATTTAAATAAGGGTAAACTATGAAGAAGCTAAATTAAGAAGAATATTTTTCTGAGGCTTCTTTTTAGTTTGCATACAAGAAAGTTACAAATAAATGAATTTTAAAATAAAGAATATAAAATATCTATTAATTATGGTATGATATAATGTGTTCAACTATAAAAGTTAAAATTCGAAGGAGAAATATTATGGAAGATAAAGTTATAGCTATAGTAGCAGGAAAAGAAATAAGAGAAAGTGATTTGAATGAGGTTATAGCAAGATATCCAGCTGAACAACAAGGAATGTTTCAATCAGAGCAAGGGAAAAAACAAGTTTTGGAACAAATGATTGGATTTGAATTGGTTAACAAATTCGGAAGAGAAAATAATTATGAGGAATCTGAAGAATATAAAGTTCAATTAGAAAAGATAAAAGCAGACTTATTAACACAAGTAGTAATAAATAAATTAATCTCAGAAGTTACAGTAACAGAAGAAGAAGTTAAAAAGTATTATGATGATAATGCAGAAGCTTTTGTAGAACCAGCTAGAGTTTCAGCAAAGCATATATTAGTAGATTCAGAAGAATCAGCAAATGAAATAAGAAAAGAAATTTTAGCAGGGTTAAGCTTTGAAGATGCAGCAAGAAAGTATTCTTCATGTCCTTCTAAAGAACAAGGTGGAAATTTAGGAGAGTTCTCAAAAGGAATGATGGTTCCAGAATTTGAAGAAGCAGCATTTCAATTGCCAATAGGAGAAATAAGTGTGCCAGTTAAAACTCAATTTGGATACCACTTAGTTCAAGTAGATTCAAAATATGAAGAAAGTACTAAGAGTTTTGATGAAGTTAAAACTATGGTTTTATCTAAGTTATTACAAGAAAGACAACAAAAGAAATATTTTGATTTTCTTAAAGGATTGTCAGCAAACTATGGGGTAGAATATAAATAACAGTTTTTTAGATAGCATGCTAATTTATTAGTATGCTATCTGTTAGTCCATAGATAGTTGGAAAGGAATATAACGAATGAGCAATGAAAAATCAATATATAAAAATACTATTTACAGCATATTATTAAGAGTCTTTAACATAGCTGTTCCGGTAATAGTTGGTGCATATCCACTAAACATATTTGGGGCAGATTTAATGGGTACTGCCAATTATAGTGAATCAATATATAATTATTTCATGATTTTTGCAAGTTTTGGTATGTACAATTATGCTCTAAGGGAAATAAGCAGAATTAGAAATGATAAGAAAAAAGTTGCTCAAATGTTAACTAGCTTCTTTATATTTGGCGTAGTAACACATTTGGTTGTAGCTGTAGTTTATTTCGCATTCATAACTGTTAGATTCAAGGGACAATTTATTTATCCAGTAGCTATTTTATATGGCATAAATATGATTCATCATTTGTTTTATATTGAGTGGCTAAATGAAGCTCAAGAGAATTATAACTTTATAACTATAAAAACTATAGTGAATAGATGCATTTATATAGTTCTATTATTTACATTGGTTAGAACTAAGAATGATTTTTTAATCTATGTTTTTCTTAACACACTTAATCTTTTTTTGAATAATATTATAAGCTATTGGTATATTAAAAGATCAATTCCATTTGATTTTTCTAATATAGAAATAAAGAAACATATAAGACCTTTAGCATATATAGCAGTTATTGCAAATGCAGATATACTATATACACAATTAGATAAAGTACTATTAGGAGCTTCTTCTAAAAAAGGGCTTTATTCATCTGTAGCACTTTATAATACACCTCAACTGATAGTAAGTTTAATTACTCCAATGATATTATCAATTGTAGCTGTAACTGTACCTAGGTTATCTAATGTAATATATGAGAAAGGAAACGAAGAATATGAAAAGTTATTATCAAAAATAACAACTATATGCTTTATGTTTTTATTTCCTGTAGGTATAGGATTATGCTTATATTCAAGAGAAACTATATTGTTATATGCAAGAAATAAGGAGTTCATAGGAGCAATTAATGTATTGCAGATATTTTCAATATATTTAATTATTACAGGGATAGGCTCAGTATTTACAAATCAAATTATGTATGTAAAGAAAAAAGAAACTGTATTATTTAAACTTTTATTGGTATGTGGAGTTTTGAATGTGATCTTTAAAATTGCTTTAAGTAAGTTAGGAACTTTTACACCAGTAACAGCTATTTTAACGACAACTATATCTAATTTTATATTAATAGTGATGCAGTATATTTATATTAGAACTAAGCTGAAAATGGAGTTTAATATTTTTAATTGGGAAAAGATGAAGTATTTTGTATATTCTCTATTATTTATACCAATTACATTGTTGCTTAGGGGGTTAAATTTAAGTACATTATTAATGGCAATAATAGGTGTATCAGTAAATGGACTACTATACATGGGAATATTGTATTTTACAAAAGATAGTGTTTTCTTAACTTTACTAGAGAAGATAACTAAGAAAGCTAGATAATATATGATGTAGGGGGATAATTAAT
The DNA here is from genome assembly GCF_024345225.1 of Clostridium sp. TW13. Classification (NCBI taxonomy): domain Bacteria; kingdom Bacillati; phylum Bacillota; class Clostridia; order Eubacteriales; family Clostridiaceae; genus Inconstantimicrobium; species Inconstantimicrobium mannanitabidum. The sequence goes on along the minus strand of NZ_BROD01000001.1, from coordinate 3,615,812 downwards.
GAAGAGGGATTTTAATCAAATGTTTCCTGATGAAAGAGAAAAATATGAGGCGGAAGGAAACTTAAAGCAGGCACAGTATATTATGCTTAGAATATTAAAAATAGTGTCTACAATTCTGGATGATAATAATATTACATATTGGTTAATTGGAGGAACATTATTAGGAGCAATCAGGCATAAAGGCTTCATACCATGGGATGATGATATGGATATAGCTATTCTAAAAGCAGATTATGATAAGGCAATGAAAGCGTTACAAGAAAACTTGCCAGATGATTTGTTCCTTCAAACTTTAGAAACAGATAAGGATTATATTATTCCTTGGATAAAGGTAAAGGATAACAATAGTTATTTAAGAGAGTATAGACCTGGAAATTATCATAAAGGAATATTTGTAGATATATTTCCTATGCAGTATGTTATAGAAGATGAAAAAGAAGTACAGAGAGTTAGAAATCAAATGAATTCATTGCATGCGTTATATACAGAGATAAAAGAACCTTTTTATAAAGTAGAGTCTTTTAAAATGTTCTTAAAGAATATAATTAGATTAGTTATAAAGATATGTACTTTTCCTGTAGTTCTTATGGGTAAAAAAAGAATTAATAGAATGATTAGAAATTCATGTGATAAACGTTCTAAAAAGGTTGAAGATAAGGAAAGTGGTAAGTTAGATTACTATATTGGAAGTTTATACTTTACCAATAGAGTAGATACTGAGACTATTTTCCCACTTAAAAAGTTACCATTTGAAGATTTTGAATTCTGTGTTCCTAATGATTGGCATAGATCTTTAGTTGACCAATTTGGGGATTATATGCAGATGCCACCAGAAAGTGAAAGGATATACCACAATTTAGAGATAATTCCACAGTTAAATAAGAATAAGGTGAATGAAAGGAAATAACCATGAAAAAAAACAAGTTATATTTTATATTTGTTTTCATAGTATTAATTATTTCAGCAGCATATAATTTAATGCCACGTGTAGCCAAAAGTGTAGAAAGCAAGCGTATATTGGCTTCAATTGACAGGGAAACTGTCGATAGAAAAGATATTGTAAACGCTATAGGGAAGGTTTCTCACAAGAACTTCAGCATAAAAGTTGATGATGAAGAGGATTGTGATGTTATAGTAAAATACAAGTCTAGTATAACAAAGGAACAATTGAAGAATTACAAAGTTGTTGAAGTAAAAGATGATTATATAGTTCCAATAGCAAAGAAAGAAAAAAATATTTTTAATATTGATTTAAATTCTAAATCTGATAATTACCTTATAGCAAGTAATGATGTAGCAAACTTTGTGGAATCTAAAGTGCAAGGTGCAGTGAAAGTGTATAAGCAGCCCAAGGATACTTATAAATTAGTAAAAAAAGAGGATGTTTTTAATGGATTTGTTCATTTAGTAGATTTATCAAAGGGGCAATTGGAATCTGTAAATATACTTAATTTTAATGGAATAAGCTATACAGATCCTAAATATCCGTTAAAAGACAAGTTGTGTGTACTTATAAAGAATGATGGTGTTGTAAGCAATATAGATATAGAAAGTATAAAATCTAGTATTAAATTGGATACTGAGGAAAAGAGGTAAGCTATGAGATATAAGAATAAAATTAACAACTTACGCTTGTATTGTATTACATATATTATATTAATTTTTTTATCTATTATTTTTGGGTATTTAATTAAAAATAGAGTTTATCAGATTGAAGAATTTAAACTATATAATATAAATGAAGATAAGATAACGTCAGATATATCATTTGTTGGAGCCAAGCAATTGAATGAGGCTAATAGTAGATTTAAGAGTAGTATAGGAGATATACATATTAATATCTATCCAGTTAGTGCACAGGATCATTTTTATAGGATGAATATATCAAGTAAGAATATATTATCAGAGCAAGATATAAAAGGTATCAATGAGGAGTACACTAAATATATAAAAAATGATGTTAAAGAGATATCTTTAGTTTCATTTAAAGCAATATCTAAAGATGCTATTGCAAGTAAGGCAGTAGACATTATTAAAAATATTTTTAATGTTAGTATTGTATTTTTTAGTTTTTGTTATCTTATATCTAAGTTAGATATGAATAAATGTAAGAAGTATGCAAATGAAAAAGTTTTAAATGTAATTGGAGGAATTCTGGCAATATTAACAATATTAATAGGTTACTCAATTACTCTATCTATAATGCTAATTGTTTTAGGTCTTTTCTTTAAATACAAAAAAGAAAATAATAAATTTTTAGCAATTACGTTTCTATCAGCATTTGTTATCAGAATAGTAACTTTAGTAGGAATGGTTATTGTTAGTAAAGTTAAATCAGGAATTGGAATGTCATATTTTCAACCAGATGAGATATTTTACTATTGGACAGGTAATCAAATATACACATCATTAGCTAAAGGAATTTGGCCTAACTTAGCTGCTATAGTAGAAAATAATCAGTATGGATATAACTTATTTATGGGATTAGTAGAGTTATTTAATAAGGAAATATTCTTTACAGCTAAGTTGATAAATTGTTTAGTATCATCTATGCTTATTCCACTAACTTATAGATGTACAATAAGATTATTTAATGATAAACGAGTAGCTAAAGTAACTACATTAATTTTAGTAGTTGTTCCTACTTTTATTCTCTTTTCAACATATGCGTTAAGAGATATGTTCATAACTATTCTAATACTTTTAATATTCTATGAAGTTATTGAAGTTATGGAGACAAAACGTAATATATTTAGCACTGTTTTTAAAGTTTGCATTTTCTCAATTATGTTAGTAACTTTAAGAATATATGCGGCTATAATGATAACAGCTATTTGGATTTTATATTTAATCTTAAGATTTTTTGAAAAAAGAGAAAAAAATATAATAATTATTTTTTTAATATCATTATTATTATTAATACCTGTAGAAAAGTTGGCTTCACATTTTTATGGTTTCAATATCTTTAATACATTTGTTTCTTATTTTACAAACTTAGGAGTAATAAAATATTTTACAGGATTAATTTGTAGTCTTGTGAACTTAGATTTTTTAACTAACATTGGTGGTGCTGTATATTCTGGAAAAACAATAATTATTAGAATGTTTTATCCTGATACAGTATTGTTAGTGTTATCCGCTCCACTATTTGTTATGGGGATAGTGGCAGCATATAAGAAAAATAAAAGTGCTACTATTGTTTTAATTTTATTAGCAATAGGATTTATAACAGTATATAAGTTCCAATATGGAGGATGGTTCCTAAGAACTCAATTACAGATATTTGTGTTCCAATATATGTTTATTGCTTTAGGATTTTCTAAATTCATTGGAAATAAGCATTTAACAGGAAAATTTAAATTTTTAGAATAAGACAAAAAATCTACTATAAAATATTTATAGTAGATTTTTTATTTTGGTATTTGAAAATAAGCAAAAAGTTCAGTATAATCTTTTATGCTGAAATCAGATATCTGTTGAATGTAGTTCCAAGATTCTTTATTATGATCATCATACACTCCTACAACCTTCATACCGCCTTTTTTAGCACCCAAAATAGCAACTGGTAGGTCTTCAAATACTAAACAATGTTCTGGAGGTATATTAAGTTTTTTAGCGGCAAGCAAATATACATCAGGAAAGTCTTTATTTCGAGATACTTCAGCAGTAGTTGTTATAGTATCAAATAAATCATATATATCATGACTTTTAAGAGCAGTTTCTAGTAAGTCAATAGAATTACTAGTAGCTAGTCCTATTTTTATTTTGGATTTATGTAAAAATTCTAGAAACTCCTTTGCGCCAGATTTTAAAGGTGTTTCATTTTTATAGGAATCTAATGCCATGTCATGCCAATCACCTATGATTTTTTCAATAGGCTCATTTATGTTAAAAGTTTGTTGAAAATATTGAGCAGTTTCCTTAAAAGTAAGATGTGATATTTTTTGTTGAAGATTTTTTGGACGTTCCTTGCCATACTTATTTAAATAATCTATGTCTATTTTATTCCAAACACCAATTGAATCTATTAGTGTACCATCCAAATCAAAAATAACAGCTTCTATATTGGTTAGCATAAAATTACCTCCTTATTATTTGCATTATGAACTTATACAACAAAGAACAAATCAGAATTAATTAATGTATTAAAAATAATAAATGAATAAGTTACATTATATTGTGCAAAATATATATATAAAGTATAGGGAAAGGTGATATATATGTTAATAGGTTTAGGAATAGTTATAATCTCAACAATTATAACATTGTCATTTTCATTATGCAAAGCAGCTGGGAAAGAAGATGAATTTTATATTACAATTCAAAATAAAAAGAAAAATTCATAATCCAGTGTTTTATCTATAAAAAAAAGGAATTGCATTGCAATTCCTTTTTTGGTCGGGGTGACAGGGATTGAACCTGCGACCTCATGGTCCCAAACCACGCGCGCTCCCATCTGCGCCACACCCCGAGAACAATATTTATTATAAATAAAAAAATATATAATGTCAATAAAAAAATAAGAATTATTGAAAAAAATATGTGGATATCAAGATTTTTCTAAATATCCACATATTTTTTACTTTTGTCTTTTATTCATAAGTTTATTTCGCATTTCTTTAAATTTAGGAAAGGCTTTTTTGTAAAGACTATATATAAAATTATTAATAACTAAATCAAATTCACCAATAAATTCTACGAAATTGCCGTTAAAGCCCTTTTTGAATTTATATAGTCCATATAGTGGGTTTTCAGGATTTAAATCTCCGGAAACGCCTCTAAAGTCATATATGGAGCAATCAAGATCAATACTGTCTTGAATCATGGCCCACTGCATAAGGAAATTTGGCATTGTATCTCTAAGAATATTTTCAGATGCACCATATAGATACCAAGCTTTATTTCCATAATATAAATAAATGGAGCCAGATAAATAAATTTCTTTGCCTTTGTATGGTTCTATTTCAGATAACTTGTTTTTAAAGCCTTCAATTTGTCTTTCAGCTTCTTTTAATTTATTCTCTTGATCTTGAATTTTCTTATTAAGTTTTTGTGATTTATCTTCATCGGTTTCGGTTGCTAGTTTAGATTTTAATTCTTCAATCTTTGGGATAGCTCTTTCCTTAACTTGTTCTTGTTTTTGAAGTTTTTCATTAAGTCTTTCAGAATCCTTTTGGTAACTATATTTAATCATATACAATCTACAATGAGGAGCTAAATCCTCAATCATATCTCTAAAGTATTGCCTATTTCTAACTATAAAATTATCTCTTTTCCCAGTAGTAACCATGATATCGTGGAAAGTAGTTAATACATCTTCATCAAGATTTTCTTTATCATATACTTCACAGATAAGACCTCTATCTTCAGCAACTTTTATATTATATCTTGTTTTAGATGAAAAGTTTTTAAATGTAGAATTTTTGATTTTGTTTTTATCATCTCCAACTTCTAGAGGCAGTCTGAAAACAAAGTTTGGTTGGATTCCTTCAAAGTTTTTAGAGTCGGAATTTTTATAACCTAAACTTCTTAAAAATTCTTTTGTAGATTCTCCTTCAGAAATAATTTGTTCGTTTTCTGATAAATGAATATCTGGATCTATAGTAATAAAAGCAATTTTGTTTCTCTTAGAAAAATCTCTTAGGTATTCAGTAAAATCAATTAATATTTTATTGTTAGAATAATCACAAATAAAGCCTCTTGGTATATAACCCATATATGCATTTATATATGGAGCTTTTCTAAGAAGCATGGTTGCTGTAAGAATTATATTATCAGATTCATCATAGCCTATTATATATTTATGTTTCCAATCCTTTTTCAAAGAAGCCCAATAAGACGTTTGGAATATATGTCCTTTAGAATTATTAAGATTAAATGAATTTATATTATCCTCAGTAGTTTCAATAAATTTATACAAAAAGTATTCCTCCCTTAAATTATAGGTTTTTAAATTAACTTGAACGCATATAACTATTTTAATACAATGTACTTTTGAATTTCAAGGTAAAGTGAGTTATAATAAAATTATTAACATAATATATAAATAATTTCAAAACAATAATATATTTATTATTTCATGTTTATAATTAATGAATAAATTGTAAAAGTTAATGATTTTAGATAGAATGTTAATCATTACCGTTGTTTATTAATACTATTTAATGTTATAATAAGAATTGTAATTAAATTGTAATGAATGTGTTAGGGGGGAGAGTAGTTCGTTGTATATATGTCGTATATACAATGAGCAATAGTAGTTATGAAAAAGAAGACGATTTCAGTACTTGTGACTTTAAGCTTACTAACAGGAATGAGCCAAGTGGCTTTTGCAGCTCCAAATACAGATACAAGTACTCAAAAGCAACAAATTGAACAAGATAAAAAGAAGCTAGATGATGTTAACAGTAAAATTAATGATATAACTGCAAAGATAGATGCGTTGACAGATAAAATACAACCATTAATGGCTGAAATAGACAAGAATGATAAGAAAATAGAGGATATAAAAGTCCAAATAGTATCAACTCAAGAAGAAATTAAAAAAATTAAGGAAGACTTAGATAAAAAGGAAGATGCCTTTGGTTCAAGGATGCGAAAGATATATAAATCTGGAGGAGAGACAGATTATCTATCTTTAATATTCAGTGCCTCAAGTTTAAGTGACTTAATTGATAAGATTCAAGCTGTTGGTAATGTAATGTCATTAGACAAGCAAGTTATTAATGATATAAAAAGTCAAAAAGAGTTACTTGATTCGAAAGTGAATTCTTTACAAGCAAAACAGGATGAAATTGTTAAGATTAATGACGATAATAAGTCCAAGGCTGCACAACTTCAAACAATGAAGGATGAACAACAGAAAGATGTTGATCAACTTCAAGAAGAAAAGAAGAAGGTTGTTGGAGATTTGGCTTCAAGCGAAAAAGCATTACTTGATTATCCTATTTCTATAATAAATAATTCTTCAAGTAGTACTTCAGATTTAAGATCAGCTATTGAAATGATACACTCAGCTAGAGGCAATATTAGCCTTAAAGAAGTTGATGACCAAGCTAAGCAATATATCGATAAGGCTCAAGATATAATTAAACAAAGAGATGCTGCACAATCACAATCACAATCACAATCAAATGCGGATTCAAGCAATGTAAATAGAGGGAACTCTGTGGCAAGTGGTGATGCGTCAACATTGTTAAATTATGCATATAAGTTTATAGGAAAACCATATGTTTGGGCAGCTAAGGGTCCAGATTCATTTGATTGTTCGGGTTTTACTTCTTATGTATACAGACACTTAGGAATAGATATTGGAGGAGATACTTATACACAGATAGAACATGGGACTCCAGTATCTTATTCAGATTTAAAGCCTGGTGATTTAATCTTTACAAGAGGCGTGCAACATGTAGGAATTTATGTTGGAAATGGACAAATGATACACGCTCCAAGACCAGGAGAAACTGTTACTGTTGGACCTATATATGAGTATTCAAGTGCAAGAAGAATACTTCATTAAATAAGATTAGTTAAAGAATCAAGTTTGAATTTTATATTTTGAACTTGATTCTTATTTTTTTTATATAAATTTATTAAGAGTGTTAAAATCTAGTTTTGTTAATATAACAATATTAGTTTATAATAAATGTAGTTAAAATAAAAAAGTATGGAGAATTGCAATGAAGGAAATTGATAAAAATGATTTAATATATGAAGATGAAACTTTAGATGATCTTCAATTGAAAGGAATACATATAATACAAAAAAAAGATGCCTTTAGATTTGGTGTAGATGCAGTGTTATTAGCTAATTTTGCAAACATTAAAAGAAATAGCACAGTTATTGATTTGTGCACTGGCACAGGAATTGTACCATTTGTGATAGCTGGGAAAACAGAAGCAAGATCTATATTAGGAATTGAGATACAAGAAGATTTTGTTGATATGGCTAATAGAAGTGTTAAAATCAATAATTTAGATGATAGGGTTCAGTTTATTTGTGAAGATTTAAAAAATCTTTCAGCATTGCACCAGGTAGAAAAAGCTGACGTAGTAACAGTTAATCCTCCATATAAACTTATGAGCTCAGGGATAAAGAATCCAAAGGATAAATTAGCGATTGCTAGACATGAGGTTTTATGCACATTAGAAGATGTTATAATAGCCTCTAGAAAGATTTTAAAGGATAATGGAAGGTTATATATGGTTCATAGACCAGAACGCTTAGCTGATATTCTTTGTCTTATGAGAAAGCATAGAATTGAACCTAAGAGAATCAGACTAGTGCACCCTAATTCTCAAAAGGCTCCTAACATAGTCCTTGTAGAAGGGCAACGCGATGGAGGTGCATTCCTAAAATTTGAGAAGCCATTATATGTTTATAATGATGAAGGTAAATATAGTGAAGAAATAGATAAGATATATGGGAGGTCTTAATTATGGGAAAGTTATACATAGTACCAACTCCAATAGGAAATTTAGGTGATATAACTCTAAGAGCATTGCAGGTACTAAAAGACAGTGATTACGTTGCAGCAGAGGACACAAGGCAGACATTAAAATTACTAAATCACTTTGAAATAAAGAAATCTTTAATAAGTTATCATCAACATAATGAACAAGGAAAGAGTTTAGATTTATTGTCTATATTAAAAGAAGGCAAGAATGTAGCACTAGTTAGTGATGCTGGAACACCAGGAATATCTGATCCAGGAAGTGTTATTATAAAAAAATGTATAGAAGAAAATATAGATTTTGAAGTTTTACCTGGTGCTACTGCAATTACAACTGCGTTAGTTAATTCAGGATTGGACACTAGAGGATTTCTATTTAAAGGATTTTTGCCAAGAGAAAATAAAGAGAGAAATCCAATAATATCAGACATTAAGAATTTGAAAGAAACGTTAATATTTTATGAAGCACCACATAGATTGTTGGAGACATTAACATTCCTTTCTGATGGGTTAGGAAATAGGCAGATAGCTGTTTGCAGAGAATTAACAAAATTACATGAGGAAATTTATAGAGGAACAATAGAGGCTGCTATTGAATACTTTAAAAATAAAGCTCCTAGGGGAGAATTTGTTTTAGTTGTTAATGGTAAAAGTGAAGAAGAAATAGAGCAAGAAAATAAAGCTATGTGGGAAAACTTTACGATTGAACAACACATTAAGAATTATATAAAAGAGGGGTTATCAAAGAAGGAAGCTATAAAGAAAGTGGCAAAAGACAGAGGAATACAAAAATCAGAAGTTTATAAATATTCGTTAGAAATATAAAAGGATATAAAAAAGACACAACTTATTTTATAAGTTGTGTCTTTTTTTTATATTATCTATTTTCTTTTATTTCATTTAAACAGCTTTTGCAGATATTCTTACCTTTGTAGTTAATAACATCTCTAGCGTCTCCGCAGAATATACAAGCTGGTTCATATTTCTTTAAAATTATTTGTTCACCATCTACATATATTTCTAGAGCATCCTTTTCTGCTATATCTAAAGTTCTTCTTAATTCTATAGGAATAACTATTCTTCCTAATTCGTCTACTCTTCTTACTACACCTGTTGATTTCATTATTTTTTCCTCCTTAAAATTACATATTTTAAAATACATACTTCGACAAAATACAAGAATAATACTAACAAACTTGTAATATAAAGTCAATACATTTCCAAAAAATAATATATTTTTTTTAAAATAAAAATTCTTATAGGTAAAATATACTACCATTTTTTTGTAAAGTCAATAGTAATTTAAAAAAAAGGAGAAAAAAATTTTTCTTAGAATGGCTTGTACACTTAAGTTATCAAAAAAGGTAAAAAAAAAGCTAAAAATCTGCTTACAATATTAAAAAAAAAATTAAAGTAATATGATGGAATAATAAAAAAGAATGTCGAATTTAAAATAAACGATTACTCATGTAGTATATTTCATATTTTTTGCCAATGTTTTTTACCAAGATATCAAATATTATTGAAATAAGTATTAATTTTATCATTTAACTAGAATTTTTTAGAAAAGTTAGAATGTAAAATTAGTATTTATACTAGGTTAAGCTATCATTTTACGAGTATTTTTGCATAGTTAATTATATAAAAAAAATAATTTGTTAAATAGATAGTTATAAACATATATTAGAGCGTATTTTGTTGATTAATTTATTATTAAGACACAGCTGTTCCACAACAAATCAACACATTATCCACATACTGCTGTGGATAATGTGTACAAGTACTGAAAAAATTTAAATTTGTAATATTATTTTCAACAGGATTCACAACTTATCAACATATATTGTTGATAAGTTGTGAATAACTTAGGCGCATTGTCGTAGATTACAAAAAGAAATTAAAACACAAAAACAGATTGTGGTAACTTGTAAAAAGGTTATGCATACTATATAATACAGGTGTAGAGTATTTTATAGAAGAGGTGATAGGATATGGAAGATACTTTTACAATAAATGATATTATAAAATTGGCTGAAGAGATTTCCAACAATAACTTAGTACCTTATGAGGATTTACCTAAGTATGATTTGTTTTTATCACAGGTTATTGATTATCTAAATGATAAATTTACTGATGAAAAATATACAAATAACATAGTGCAAAATTATATTAAAAGTGAGGTAATCACCAAACCAGAGGATGGGAAAAAAAGAGGATATACAAAGGTTCACTTAGCTCAGTTGGTATTACTTAGTTACATGAGACCAATACTAACTACAGAAGAAATGAAAAAGGTAATGAAATTAGCATTTAATGAAATTAATGATAGAAATGATGATATAATTTCATGGGAAGATGCCTATAAAATTTTTGCGGATATACAAGATGAGAGTCTTTCAGAATTTCTTACTGCACCATTATTTAATGAAAGCAAACTGGAAGAAAGAGTTAAGTCATTGAATTTAGAAGGAAAAGATGAAGAAAGAATTAGAATTTTTTTGATGGTCATGACATTAATAGCTCAGGCATCTGTCATCAAAAAATTGGTCCAGAAGATAGTAAAAGAATATGATATTGAATAAAAAATATAGTATATAAAAATTATGTTTAACTATAGGATAATATTTATTATCCTATAGTTTTTTATTGAATTTCATCTAGTGGGATATTCAATATAGGGTATTTATCTGCTTCAGAATCATCGAAATGCCACCATTCTGTTTCTATAGGTTTAAATCCATGTTTGATCATAGTGCTAGTTAACAAATCAAGATTTTTCTTCGCAGTTGCACTCATATTAGGATTATTTCTATAAGCAGCAGTGCTAAATTCATCAAAACCTGTAGGCATTTCTAACTCTTTACCATTCTCATCTACAAGAGTAATATCTACAGCGCAACCTCTATTGTGTCTTGACCCATGAAGATATGGATCAGCTATAAATCTTCTGTCCTTTACTATACTCCAAAAGTACTTTTGAACATCAGCAGGTCTATAAGCATCCCAGATTTTTATTCTATAACCTTGCTTTTTTAAATCATTGTTACATTCTATTAATTTATCTAGAGTATTTTTTTGCAATAAGCATACAGGTTTTGGGTAAACAACCTTACCTGTAAAATTGTTAGTTGTAGCATATCTTAAATCTATTTTTAGACTAGGATCATAATCCACTACAGGAACTAAACCAGAATAAGATACTGGCTTACCATAGGTAACGATTCTTCCTTTAAAGGGTAACTTATAGACAGATGAAACTACAGGTGATAATTTATTTATAGAAACTAAATAATCAAAATAAATACCGCATATAAAGCCTAATAAAGAAATAAAAATTACAAAAAATATGTATATAAGTTTTTTTGATGGATTCATTATAATGATTATATTCCTTTCAATTATATTTTTAAGTTATAATAAACTATGCTTTTATTATAAACATTAATATAAAAAAAAAGAAGGTTAAAATATGATTATTTCAATGTCAGTTAGAGATATAGTGAATTTTTCACTATATAGTGGTAGTATAGATTCACGGTATGTTGGTAAATCAAGAGCTTTGCAAGGAACCTTGATTCATAAAAAAATTCAGGAGAAAAACATAAATGACATCAAAGGATACGAAAAGGAAGTTTCTCTTTCTAAAGATTTTACTTTTGATAATTTTACTTTAAGAGTAGAGGGTAGGGCTGATGGAGTAATATATGATGATGAAGTTATTGTTGAAGAGATAAAGACAACAAACAAGAATCTTATGTATGTAGATAAGGATTTTAATGAATTACATTGGGCTCAGGCTAAGTTTTATGCATACATAATTTGCTGCGAAAAAAATCTTAAAAGCATTAAAGTAAGATTAATTTATTATTGTATAGTAACAGATGAGATAAAAAAATTTGAAGAGCAGTACTCCGATAGAGAGCTGGAGGAATACATAACCAAGATAATAGCAGACTTTAAACAGATGGCTGATTACAGCATTAATTGGAGAATGTTGAGAAATAAATCAATAGATAATATTGAGTTCCCGTTTGTTAATTATAGAGAAGGGCAAAGAAATTTATCAGTAGCAGTTTATAATACAATAAAAGAACAAAAAGAACTATTTATAAAAGCACCTACAGGCATTGGAAAAACTATATCAACTATCTTTCCAGCAGTAAAAGCTGTTGGGCAAAATAAGATAGATAAAATATTTTATTTAACAGCTAAGACCATTACAAGAACGGCAGCAGAAGAAGCTTTCAAACTCTTAAGAGATAAGAAACTTAAATTTAAAATAGTTACATTAACAGCAAAAGAAAAGATTTGTTTTAATGAAGAAGTTAAATGCAATCCTGAAGAATGTAAATTTGCTTGTAACTATTATGATAAATTGAAAATATCACTTCATGACATTTTATTGCAGTATGAAAATTTTAATAGAGAAAGTATAGAAAAAATTGCCAAGAAATATGAAATATGCCCATTTGAGCTAAGTTTAGAAATTGCGAAATGGTGTGATGGAATTATATGTGATTATAATTATATATTTGATCCATCAGCTGCTTTGAAAACTATTTTTGAGGATAGTAATGATAGATTAACTGTATTGATAGATGAAGCTCACAATTTAGTAGGCAGGGCACGTGAAATGTATTCTGGTGAACTTATAAAAAGTGAAATATTAAAAATTAAAAAGTTATTAACAGGTAAAGCTCCAAAGATTTCAGGAATACTGGGAAAAATTAATTCTGAACTCATTTCATATAGAAGAGAGTTACAAGAAGAGAATATAGAATATAAGGTGATAAATGAAGTTTCATCAGAATTAAAAAAGAATCTAAGATTGTTTTTGAAGGAAACAGATGACTTTTTGGTTAAAAACCAAAGTTTAGATTATATAAAAGATGTAATGGAATTATATTTTAATATTAATAATTTTATGAACGTAGTATCTGAAATAGATAACAATTATGTTAATTATGTAGATACAAGTAATAAAGATGTTTATGTAAAATTATTTTGTATTGATCCAAGTAAAAAATTAAGAGAACGAATGGATAAGGTTAGTAGTACTATATTATTTTCAGCTACTATGTTACCTATGACTTATTATATTTCATTATTAGGAGGTGATGATAATACATATAGGATGTTTTTAGAATCACCATTTAATAAAGAGAATTTAAGTATAAATGTATTACCATTATCCACTAAATATAAATTTAGAGAAAATACTTTAGAGGATGTTATAGATGCAATCCATGATATAAAAAATGCTAAGAAGGGTAACTATATAGTTTTTTTTCCTTCATATTCTTATATGAATAAAGCATATAAACACTATATTGATAAATATGGGAGTGAAAACACAATTCTTCAGCAATCGGATATGAGTGAAAAGCTTAAAGAAGATTTTTTGGAGTATTTTGATGAAAATGAAATATTGGCTTTTTGCGTTATGGGTGGTTTATTTTCAGAAGGAATAGATCTTAAAGGAGATAAGCTGATTGGAACAGTAATAATAGGGGTTGGATTACCTCAGGTATGTTTTGAGCAAGAACTAATAAAAGATTATTTTAACAAGAAAAGTGTGAATGGATATGATTATGCATATACTTATCCAGGAATGAACAAAGTTTTGCAGGCAGTAGGCAGAGTAATAAGAACAGAAGAGGATGAGGGGGTAGCGATTTTAGTAGACGATAGATTTTTATCTATGAAGTATAAAGAACTTATGCCGTCGGAGTGGAGTAATTTGCATGTAGTTAAGAATTGTGAAGAACTTATAAATAATGTTGATGAATTTTGGAAGGTAAAAAACCAGATGTAAATTCAATACATCTGGTTTTTTATAGTTTATTTATTTTGATGTTGGGGTAATATCTTCAAAAATGTATTTACGGACATGTTCTTTCGTAGCAGCTTCATCAAACACCCAATACCAGACGTTATTAATAATTTGTCCTTTTCTATAGTTTTCTAAGGGGAATTCTTGCTGTTGTAAGTTTGATAATCCACTTGAAATCATACTTAAACCAAGGTTAAGAATTTCAGATGAGGACATACTTGTCTCTATGTAAGGTAAAATTTGGTTTACTATGTTTGGATATTGGGAGGCACCAGCTGATTTTATTTTGTTAAAAATAGAATTTAAGACAGTTCTTTGCCTTTCAGTTCTTTCAACATCACCATTTCCAGCATATCTAACACGAGTGTAACCTACTGCTTGAACGCCACTAAGGATTTGAGGACCAGCAGTAATGTGTTTTGAAGTTTGATTAGTTTCTTTAGCAACATCATCAATATATTTATTTACTTCTTTCACTTCGTAGTCCTTTATTGTTACATTTACTCCACCTACAGCATCTATAACATGAGATAATTCGCTAAAATTGACTTTTACAAAATCTTTAATGTTTAGTCCAAAATTTTCATTGAGTGTTTTTATTGACAGTTGAGGCCCTCCGTAAGCATATGCATGATTAAGTTTTGTTTTACCGTGTCCTTCAATAGGTACATAGCAGTCTCTTAGAAATGAAGAAATTTTAGTTTTGTTATGTTTCTTATCTATAGTTAATACCAATGTAGCATCTGAACGTCCTACATCCCCTTCTCTTTTATCCACTCCTAGAAAGGCTATGTTTATAATATCTTTAGAAGCATCAGTGTTAAAGTAGGTTGAATCTATACCTAAAGAAGAGTTGTCCTTAGCTATATTTACTTTATTAATTTTTCCAAGAGTACTATATATGTATACAGCAGTAAAAACTACTAAAAATATCAATATTGAACCTATAGATAAAATTATTTTCATTTTTCTTTTCTGTTTTTTCGTTTTAACTAATTCGTTATTAGGTTTCATAAGCTTGACTCCTTTTAATTATAATATAAATATACTATTGAATAGCAGGTACATAAATGTTGCATTATAAAAAAGAATACAAAAAATAATAAGCATTTATTAATTCATATACAACTTGTAATTTATGTTTTATAATAATGTAATTAAAAAATGTATAATTGAGGTAAGAAGTATATATTATATTAAAGTATAAATGTAAGTTGTATATATAGGTAGTATATATAGAAACAGGTGTTAGTATACTAGGGATTATAGGTGATTAGATGATAAATAATGAAGATATTCGAAAAGATAATAGTATAATTCACTTTATTAAGGAGTTAATAATGCGAATAATTAATCATGATATAACAGCAACAGCAGCATTCTTGGCATATAATTTAATGTTATCCTTTATTCCATTTTTAATGTTTTTATTTATATTAATAGGATTTAGTAATTTGAATCAACAGGAAGTTTTAGATTGGTTAAGCTATATTATACCTAAGAGTTCATTTGCATTAATTGAATCTACTGTGGTAGAAGTATTGAAAGTACAAGGTTCAGGAGTTGTATGGATTACTATAATATTAGCAATTTGGACTGCTTCGAATGGGTTTGGTGCTGTTATGAGAGGGCTAAATAGAGCATATGGTGTTAATGAGAAGAGAGGATATATTTCAAGAACTATAAGAGCCATGGTAACCACAGTGTTCTTAGCATTAGTGATAATATTAACTATGGTTTTATTAGTTTTTGGAGATATCATAAAAAATTTAATAGGAACACATATTAACGTTACTCCAGTAGTAATAGTCATTTGGGATGTAATAAGATACTTTGTATTAATATCAATACTAATATTATTTTTTGCAGTTTTATATCATTTTACCCCAGATAAAAAATTAGGTTGGATTCAAGTTTTACCCGGAGCTATTTTGACAACTTTGGGTTGGATAATTATATCAAGCGGGTTCGCATTTTATGTAAATAATTTTTCAAACTATTCGAGGCTTTACGGAAGTTTAGGAGCAATGTTTATTTTGATGACATGGATATATTTAACTTCATTTATTTTGTTGTTAGGAGGAGAAGTTAATGCTCTTTTATCAGAAATGGATTTAGAGGATGAAAAAAGTAACAGTGATGAAACAAAGATTAATATATAAGAAAACTAAACAATTTTATATGTAAATAAAAAATAAAACTTCTTGTATAAAAAGAGTTATTGTGGATAGAATTTACAATAACAAATAGCAGGAGGTTTTTATTATGAATAAAATTATTATATTAGGTAGGTTGGTTAGGAATCCTGAATTAAAAAAAACTGAAGATGGTGAACGTGTTTTCACAAGATTTACTGTTGCAGTAGAACAAAATTTTAAGGCAATAGATGGAACACGAAAAGCTGATTTTATTCCAGTAATAGTTTGGGGTAAGAAAGCTGAGATTATTTGCAAGTATTTAAAAAAATCTGATTTTATTTCTGTTAGTGGTAGATTAAGAGCTTGTAGCTATGATGATGCAGAAGGTAAAAGAAAATATATTGCAGAAGTAGTAGCAGAAGATTTTAAGTTTATTACTTACAATAAAAAAGAAGTGGAAAATGAAATTCTTGATCAAGTAGAATAAAAATTTTAAATTTCTCTTGAAAAGATTTCATAACATGCTATAATAAAACTGTAATGATAACGTATTCAAAAAATTCAATTATGGTATTTATGAGAGTAAGAGAGAAAAAATGTGGTAGAAGAAAAGCTAGTTAAACTAGCTTTTTTTTCTGTCTAAAAATAAAATATATTTTTACTCACAACTTCGACATAAATATAAGCATGAATATAAGAATTTCTACAAAATAAATAATGGAAATAATATAATCTGTGGATAAAATAAATATTAATGTCAAAAAAAACTTAAAAAAAATTTTTGATTGGATACTAATTATGACAAAAACATCATAATATAAGTGCTAATATGGTATTTAAGAAAAGGGTTAATAAAAAAATAGGGGTGAATATTTATGGAGGTTATAGAGAATCTAACAAAGAATGTTGAAAGTGAGGGAGAAAGATATCAATATAATTATAGGATGACTAGATCAATGTATTCTAATATTCATGTATATGGTATTGAAATTGAAAGACTTGACATAAAAGAAGATGAAAAAATAACTAACATTGAAAGAAATCAAATAGCACTAATTTCACCAAAAAGATATAAGGTTAAGGAATTTTTGAAAATATTATATGATAATACAGTATCCCCAGTTCATCTTATAGATATCTTAGGAGAACACGTTGATGAATGTGTGTTAGACTTCGAAGATAGTTTATTATTAAAAGCAATGGGATAGAAAGCATATTAGAACCTACAAGCGTATACTTGGTAGGTTCAATGTTTTTATGGTTAATATTAAGTAAGCAATATTTTATGTTACAATTATATGTATAATAACTTAATAGGATGTGGCAAAATGATAGTTGGAATTGGAACAGATATAATTGAAATAGAGAGAGTAGAAAGCGCTATAAAATCAAATGAAAAGTTTTTGAAAAAGATTTTCACAATTGAAGAACAAAAAATGTTTACAGAGAAGTATATGAGAAATGAAGTAATTGCGGGAAACTTTTCTGCAAAGGAATCTATTAGTAAAGCATTAGGGACAGGTATTAGAGGTTTTTCTCTAAAAGATATAGAAATATTAAGGGATGATCTTGGAAAACCAGTTGTGAAGTTATATGGTAACTGTAAAGAGTTAGCAGATAAATTGGGTGTAACAGATATACACATTACTATATCTCATAATAGATCTATGGCAATTTCATATGCAGTCATGGAACGAAAAGATAACTAGGATTTGTAGGATAGTGTTATATATGTCTATTTACAAATATGATGTGGGAATATTATCATTAAGTACAGATAAATTTTGTTATAAATGAATACGATTAAAGATTAAATAATTTAAGAATATTTGCAGAAAAAAATTAATATTACTATTAATAGGAAAAAATTATTAGGGAGGAAATATGAAAAAATATAGGATACCGTTAATAATACTATTAATAGTAGTATCAATATTTGGAGCATTAGCTATTTATCAAAAAATATTTAAGCAGACTCCAGAAAATATTCTTGATAAGTTCAAAAGCATAAAGTGCTATTCTTGTGATGTGGAATACTTAATTATTAATTCACGTGGAGAAGTTAAACAGAAGGCAAACCTAACGTCTACAAATTCAGGAAAAGAAATTGTACTTAATTTTGAAGATGGTAGAAGCCAAGTATATAAAAATAACGAAATAATAATTAGCAATAAGCTAACAAATGAGAAGTTTACTGTGAAGAATAGTTTTGACAAAATGTACAAACTTGCATTTGTAGAAAATATAAGGGAGAATATTTTGCTTAATGGAGAAAACATGAAGAAGAGTTATACAGAAGGAAATAATATGGGATTTATGCAAGTTGAGTATAACTTGTTTGATAATAATAAAGAGTTAAATAAATGCAAGATGTTTATAAATTCAGATTCAAAAACACTAACTAAATTAATTATATATGATGATGCAAATAAGGAGAGAGTAGTAGTTACATATAGTAACTTCAAAGTACAAAAGTATATTTAAAAATAAAATTAATTTTTACATATTGTTAGAACAAACTTATATTTTGGACTAGCAATATGTATTAAAATTAAGAATATTTATTATTTGAGGGGGTGATGAAGGAGAAAATTAAGTAAGTTTTTCTTTGCTTACATAATAACACTAAAATTCAACATAAAAGTTCAAAAAACTTATGATAGAACTTTGACAATGCGACATAATTTGCTATATAATGTATATATACATAGATTCTTTTTACATTAGAAAGGAGTAAGTAGTTATGTCAAGTTCAATGAGTATAGAAACTATTAACCAAATTTTTTTGGAAAATAAAAATTTTGAGAAACTCTTAGAAGAAGAAACTATATTATATAGTATGGTTGGAAAAAGTGATAGTATTTATGGTCAAATGGAGAAAGGATATCAGGAGATGGCAGCCTTAAATCTAGAGTATGCTGAATTTGGCAGTGACAATCTAGCGTTTAATGACTATGTCAATTGGCTTAGCGGAGAGTGATTTAAAACATGGCAATAATATCTAATGTAAAAAGAGGAGACATATTTTATGCAGATCTTAGTCCAGTGGTAGGCTCAGAGCAAGGCGGTATTAGACCTGTTATTATAATACAAAATAATATAGGTAATAGATATAGCCCTACTGTTATAGTAGCAGCTATTACATCACAAATAAATAAGGCTAAGTTGCCTACGCATGTGGAGATATCTTCAGAAGAATATGGACTCAACCGAGACTCTGTAGTTTTATTAGAGCAAATTAGAACTATAGATAAAAA
Organism: Clostridium sp. TW13; assembly: GCF_024345225.1. Taxonomy (NCBI): domain Bacteria; kingdom Bacillati; phylum Bacillota; class Clostridia; order Eubacteriales; family Clostridiaceae; genus Inconstantimicrobium; species Inconstantimicrobium mannanitabidum. Next base: position 3,596,132 of record NZ_BROD01000001.1, on the reverse strand, counting down.
GAGATTAAAAGAAAAGATTGGTCATATGACTGACAGTGATATGAAGAAAGTGGACAAGAGCTTGCTGATTAGTTTAGGATTAGTCTAATATTATTAAAATAATTATGAATAGTATTTAAATAAATATAAAAAATAAGTCTGTAGTATGAAAATGTTATCCTACAGGCTTATTTTTTATATTAACTTTTCAAGGGAGTATGCTTAGTAAATTCTTTAGAAGTTCAAGTAATGCTGCAAATAAATGTTTCTAAGGTTATAGTAGAGTATATAACAAGACTATTAGTGTAGCACAATTCTTTAAATAGTATATGCTATTTTGGTGGCGTAAGAAAATATACTATGCAAATAAAGAAGATTATGATAAAATGGAAGAAATTAATGGTAGGAGGTTATTCGAAATGAATGTTAAAGAATTAAAGGATATGGCAGTGGTAGTACGTAAAGATATTATTACAATGCTAACAGAATCAGCTTCAGGACATCCAGGTGGTTCATTATCTGCTGCGGATATAGTAACTACATTATATTTTAAAGAAATGAATGTTAATCCAAATGATCCAAAGATGGAAGACAGAGATAGATTTGTACTTTCTAAGGGGCATGCAGCTCCAGTATTATATAGTGCATTAGCAAGAAAAGGGTTTTTTGATATAAAAGAATTACATACTCTTAGAAAAATAGGTTCAAAGCTACAAGGGCATCCAAATATGAATGATGTACCAGGAATAGATATGTCTACAGGGTCATTAGGTCAAGGAATATCTGCAGCAACAGGAATGGCTATAGCAGGTAAGCTTGATAAAAAAGATTATAGAGTGTTTGCATTATTAGGTGATGGAGAATTAGAAGAGGGTCAAGTTTGGGAGGCAGCAATGTCTGCAGCTCATTATAAATTAGATAATTTAACTGCATTTATTGACTCTAATGGGTTACAAATAGATGGGAAAGTGGAAGATGTAATGAATCCAGGTCCTATAGATAAGAAGTTTGAAGCTTTTGGATGGAATGTTTTAAATATAGATGGGCATAACATTGAGGCAATAATAGAAGCTATAGATGTAGCTAGAAGTACAAAAGATAAACCAACAGCAATAGTTTGCCATACAATTAAGGGCAAAGGTGTATCTTTTATGGAAAATGAAGCTTCATGGCATGGTACAGCACCAAGTAAAGAACAATGTGAAAAAGCAATAAGTGAGATTGGAGGAGAAAATTAATGGGAACTAAAATTGCTACAAGAGAAGCTTATGGAAAAGCTTTAGCTAAATTAGGAATGGAAAATGAAAAAATAGTTGTACTTGATGCGGATCTTTCTAAATCTACAAAAACAGCAGACTTTAAAGGTGTATGCCATGATAGATTTATAAATATGGGAATTGCAGAAGCTAATATGATGGGAGTAGCAGCAGGATTATCAACATGCGGAAAAATACCTTATGTAAGTACATTTGCTATGTTTGCAGCAGGTAGAGCATTTGAACAAATTAGAAATTCAATTTGCTATCCAAATTTAAATGTGAAAATATGTGCCACTCATGCAGGGTTAACAGTAGGAGAGGATGGAGCATCTCATCAAGCTATTGAAGATTTATCATTAATGAGAAGTATTCCAAATATGACGGTAATCAATCCATCAGATGCAGTAGAAACAGAAGCAGTGATAAGAGCTATAGCTGCATATAATGGACCATGTTATGTTAGACTTGGTAGAATGGCTGTAGAAACAATAAATGATGAAAATAACTACAAATTTGAAATAGGAAAAGGTGTTGAACTTAGAAGTGGAAATACTGCTACTATAATCGCAACTGGAATTATGGTAGAAGCAGCACTTAAGGCTGAAGAAAGTTTAAGAGCGGAAGGAATAGATGTAAGGGTAATTAATATTCATACATTAAAACCTATAGATAAAGAAATAATTGTTAAGGCTGCAAAAGAGACTAAGTTTATAGTTACGGCTGAAGAACATAGCATTATTGGTGGTTTAGGTTCAGCTGTAGCTGAAGTTGTTACTGAAGAACAACCAACAAAGGTTATAAGAATAGGTGTAAAAGATGTTTTTGGTGAGAGTGGAAAACCAGATGAACTTTTAAAAGAGTATGGATTAACCTCACAGGATATAATTAATACAGTAAAAAAAGAATTAAGATAAATAATTAAATAACAGTATGAAGTTAGACTTCATACTGTTATTTAATTTTGTGCTTTTAAAATTTTAATGATAGAATATATATTGGTATATTTTGAGTTGCTTTTTTGGAACAATATAATTATACAATTAACTCTACATTATTGATGAAATATTAAAGGAGCATAGAATTATGAAAAAGAAGGTTGTTAAAGATTATTTAATGATAACTTTAGGTGTGATTTTAACTGCCATAGCAGTAGAATATTTTCTAGCACCTAATAAATTAGCTGCAGGTGGTGTAACAGGGTTGGCTATAGTAGTAAACCATTTCTTTCCGTTTATATCTAATGGAACAATAGTTTTTATAGTTAATTTAGTTTTATTTGGTGTAGCATTTGTTGTTATTGGTGGTAACTTTGGAGCTAAAACACTATACGCCTCATTTGGATTATCTGTTGTTATGTGGATAATAGAAAAGTTTTTTAATCCTGTTGCTGTAAGTAAAGATTTAATCATTGCAACTATTTTTGGAACACTAATTTCTGCTGTAGGCATGTCAATAGTATTTAATTATAATGCATCTACAGGAGGTACAGATATACTTGCAAAGATTTTAAATAAAATTTTTCATATAGCTATTGGAAAGGCACTTTTAATAGTAGATTTTTTAATAACATTAGGAGCTATAAAGGCATTTGGAATAGATGCGGCTTTATATGCTTTGCTATCAGTTATTATTTTAGGTGTGACAATAGATAGATTTATTGAAGGTATAAACACAGTTAAGGAAGTAACTGTAATAAGTACAAAACAGGATGAAATCAGAGCTTTTATAATAGATGACTTAGAAAGAGGTTGCAGTTTAGTAAGAGGTATTGGCGGCTATAAGAATTCTGAGATATTAGTGCTTTATACAGTATTAGGTAGAAATGAATTTATAAAGTTGAAAGATTTTATAAAGGAAAGAGATCCAAGAGCTTTTATTACAGTAAATGAAGTACATGAAGTTTTGGGAGAAGGATTTAAGGAATTAGATGATACAATTTAATATAAATATTAGCCAGTAATGTTAATTAAATCAAAGGAATCATTATGAATTTATATGATTTAAATGGAAGGACACCAATAAAGTTACAATAATCGGCAAAAATTATGGACATGTAACATAAAAGTTCATAAACAATTAAAAAAATAAAATATTATTACTATGTGTCTTATGATATAATGTTTTATGTATTTAAAATGATACAATTATCAGTTTTGTATTATGCAATAATTTTTAAGGAGTGTCTTTATATGATAGAGTTTAAAAATGTTAGTAAAGTCTATAATAATAATGTAAAAGCTTTAAATGATATAAATGTTACTATAGAGAGAGGAGAATTTGTTTTCCTAGTAGGACCAAGTGGAGCTGGTAAATCTACTTTTATAAAAATGTTATTAAAAGAGATTGAACCAAGTACCGGAAGCTTAGTTGTAAATTCTACTACTTTATCAGAAGTAAAGAGAAGAGAAGTACCATATTATCGAAGAAAGATAGGAATGATATTTCAAGATTTTAGACTTATACCAACATTGAATGTTTATGAAAATGTAGCTTTTGCTATGAGAGTAGTGGAAGCATCACCAAAAGAAATAAGAAAAAGAGTACCTATGGTTTTATCTTTGGTTGGATTATCGCATAAATATAAGATGTTCCCTAGTGAACTATCAGGAGGAGAACAACAGAGGGTTTCAATAGCAAGAGCATTAGTTAATAATCCTCAAGTTTTAATTGCTGATGAACCGACAGGAAATCTAGATCCAGAAACAGCGCATGAAATAATGGCTCTTATAGATGATATAAATAAAGCTGGAACTACTGTTCTTATGGCAACTCATGCTAAAGAAATTGTTAACAACATGAAGAAAAGAGTTATTGCCATAGAGAAGGGCGAGATAGTAAGGGATGAAAAGAGGGGAAGATACGAAGATGAAAATGAGTACATTTAATTATTATATTGGAGATGCATTTAAGAGTTTAAAAAGAAATAAAACTATGACGATAGCTTCTATAGCTACTATATTAGCCACACTTTTTATTTTTGGTATATCATTGATTTTAAGTTTAAATGTGAATAGTGGAGTAAAAAGTGTAGAAGATAAGGTAGTAATAAAGGTATACCTAAAAAAGGATATTAATATTAGTGACAAAAATACTATTCAAGCTAAATTATCAGAAACCAAGGGAGTAAGGGAAGTTACCTATGAAAGTAAGGAACAAGCATTAGAAAATGCAAAAAAGCAGTTTGCAGATTATAAGGAAATTTTTGAAGGATATGATGATCCTGCAAAGAATCCCTTACCAACATCATATACTGTAAAAGTTGAGAATCCTGATGATGTAAAAAATGTAATTAATGCAGTAAAAAATCTATCAGGAGTAGAATCTTATAGAAATGATCAACAATTAATAAATTCAATCTCAAATTTTGCTAAGACATTAAGATGGGTGATAATTGCTTTTGTTGCAATATTAGCGTTTGTTTCAATATTCTTAATAGTAAATACTATAAAGCTTACAGTATATTCAAGAAGAAGAGAAATTGGAATCATGAAATTCGTTGGAGCGACAGATGCATTTATTAGATGGCCATTTATTATAGAAGGTATGTTTATTGGGATAGTAGGTGGAATTATATCTACAGTTGTCTTATACTTTTCATATAAATGGGTATATCATAAGATAGCAGAAGCATTTATTTCATTTAAATTAGTAGACCCATCTTACATATTATATGGAGTATCATGGGAATTCTGTTTGGCTGGAATTGCTATAGGTGTATTTGGTAGTGTTATTGCTTTAAGAAAGTTTTTAATAGTGTAATAAATTATTCACCTTGTTAGTCGTTGAAACAATGGAAAGGAGTAATAATTTATATGCAAAATGAAGAACAATCTACTGAAGAAAGTAATAGAATGTTAAGAAACAAGAAACAAAAGAAAGTTATAATAACAGCATCAATTGTAATATTATTAATAGTTACTAATTGTACCTCTTTTGTTGCAGGTGGGTTTTTAACATTTAATGGTGTTTTTCCGTGGATAAGAGATAAAGTAATTGCTCAAAAATTGGATGGTATTTCAGATGTAAGTAAATATAAAAAGTTATTTGCTATTAGAGATACAATCTATAAAAAGTATGATGGAGAAATAGATGATAATAAATTGTTAGATGGGGCAATAAAAGGAATGTCTCAAGCATTAGGTGATCCATATACATATTATATGGATGCTAAAGAATATAAAAATTATATGGATAAAGTTAATGGTAGCTTTTTAGGGTTAGGGATTAACATAACTGCAAAGAATGATAAAATATATGTAATAAAACCACAAAAAGGTTCACCAGCAGAAAAAGCAGGTATCAAATCAGGCGATTATATTTTAAAAGTTAACGGAAAATCATATACAGGAGCTCAGTTGGATGATGCTATTGCTGTAATGAAAGGTGATAAGAAAGAAGAAGTAAAGCTTACTATTTTAAGAGGTGATAACCAGACTTTAGAAATAGGTGTTGTTAGAGATGAAATAAAAAATGAATCAGTATCTGGTGAAATGGTAACATCAAATATAGGATATATAATGGTATCAGGATTTGAGTTATATACAGCTGATGATTTTAATGCTAAGCTAGCAGAACTAAAGAAAGCTGGAATGAAGGGGTTAATCCTTGATTTACGTGATAATCCAGGAGGATATTTATTTGCAGCAGTAAATTTGGTATCAAATTTTATTCCTAAGGATAAACTAGTAGTATCTACAATAGATAAATATAATAGCAAAGAAGAAAGTCTTTCAAAAGGCGGAGAGGCTATAGGAATGCCATTGGTTCTACTTGTAAATGGCAATTCAGCTAGTGCTTCAGAAATAGTTTCAGGAGCAGTTAGAGATTACAAAATAGGAACTTTGGTTGGAGAAAGAACTTTTGGTAAAGGAATTGTTCAGGTTACGTTAGAAGATAAAAAGGATGGATCTGCGTTAAAGGTAACAATTTCAAAGTACTACTCTCCTTTGGGAATTAATATTCACAAAAAAGGTATTGCGCCTGATGTTGAAGTTAAGTACCCTAAAGAATTGCTTGATAAACCATATGATAGAACTAAGGATCCGCAATTTAAAAAGGCATTAGAAATTGTGCAAGATAAAATAAAGTAGGAGGAATTGAAGTTATGGATTTAGCAATGCATTCTCTAAAATCCATAGCAGCTGCAATAGTTGAACCTACTTCAACTTTAATACTTATAACCTTGAGCGTTATATTTTATTTTAAGAATAGAAGAAATACTTTAATGCAAAAGATGATTATGGGGGATCAATTAGAATCCCCATTAGAGCTTACTTTATCGCAAATAGTATTAGGTATTTTTGCAGGAACTGTGGGAAGTATAATATTAACTTATTTAGGTGTTGCGTTTAATGAAAATTCAGGAATTGAACTTTTGTTTTTAATATCTATATTACTTATGTTTTATAAGCCACGACTTTTTTGTTTTTCGTATTCAGCATCAATTTTGGGATTTTTAGCTCTAATAATAAATGCATTTTATTCTATGGAAAATATGACCTCATCAATTAGTGTAAATGTAGTTGCACTGATGACTTTTGTAGGAGTGTTGCATATCCTGGAAGGCATCTTAGTTGCATTTGATGGACATAAGGGTTCCATCCCAGTATTCTCTAATAAGAATGGAAAGATATCTGGAGGTTTTGCATTAAAAAGATATTGGCCAATGCCAGTAGCGTTACTTTTTATATTAAATGGAAGTAGTACAGTGGGTCAAAGTGTAATATCTACACCAAGTTGGTGGCCATTAATACAGCATAATACAATGGTAAGTATATTAGCTGTAGGAACTATACAAATAGCGTCATTATATGGTGTGATTGGGTATTCATCATATACATTTACTATGACCAAAAGAGAAAAATGTAAGTTGTCTGGAGTCTGTATTTCTTTATACGGAATTGCTTTGACAGCGGTAGCCCAAATTGCTGATATAGGGATAATTGGACAGCTGATAGTATTAGTTTTTGCACCAATAGGTCATGAATTAATGTTGCATATTCAGAGAAAAATTGAAGATGCTAGAACTCCGTTATATATTAGTGATGAGAATGGAATATGCATATTGGAAGTATTACCAAATTCTGTAGCTGATGAATTAAATTTAAGAAGTGGGGATAGAATACTAACTATAAATAATAATGATATACCTAATGAGAAGTCTATATACAAGATTATTAATGAAAGTAGTATAGGAATACAGTTAGAGGTTAAGAAAGTTAATGGAAAGTTAGAAACTTTATTAATAGAACCGCTCAGAGGTAAGAGGTTAGGTGTGATTTTAGTGCCTAAAGCTGTAGCTTTAGATGAAGCTATTCCTTTTGATAAAGCTAAATTTCAAGATATATTAGATAAATTAAAAAAGACAAATAAAAAATAAAGTTAAAGAAGTCCACTATGTGGATTTTTTTTACTATACAGATAAATAAATTAATTTATAATTTTGGAAATTGATTAATAAAAAATAGTATAGTATAATAGAACATATATTCGAAAGAAGAGTGGAGAGAAATTGTTTTAAATTATGAGGAGGACTACAATGAATGAATTTAAAATAGTATCTAAGTTCAAATCCACCGGAGATCAGCCACAGGCTATAGATAGTCTGGTTAATGGGATTGAAAATGGAGAAAAGTTTCAAACTCTTTTAGGAGTAACAGGTTCAGGAAAAACTTTTACAATGGCAAATATAATTGAGAGGGTAAATAAACCTACTTTAGTACTAGCTCATAATAAGACTTTAGCTGCTCAATTATGTAGTGAATTCAAAGAATTTTTTCCAGATGCAATAGTAGAATATTTTGTTTCTTATTACGATTATTATCAACCAGAAGCATATGTACCACAGACTGATACATTTATAGAGAAGGATGCTTCGATAAATGATGAAATTGATAAGTTAAGGCATTCAGCAACATCAGCTCTTTTAGAGAGACGAGATGTAATTATAGTAGCTTCAGTTTCTTGCATTTATGGGTTGGGAAATCCAGAAGAATATAAAAAGTTAACTGTTTCTCTAAGAAAGGGAATGGAGATAGGGAGAAATGAGATTATAAGAAAGCTTATTGATATACATTTTGAAAGAAATGATATTGATTTTTCTAGAGGAACATTTAGGGTCAGAGGAGATTCATTAGATATAATTCCAGCATCGAAAGATAATACAGGAATAAGAATAGAGTTTTTTGGTGATGAAATAGATGATATTAAAGAATTTGATGTTTTGACGGGAAAAATATTAAATAGTAGAAAACATGTATCAATATTTCCGGCATCTCACTTTGCTGCATCAGCAGAGAAACTTGAAAAAGCAATAAAGATAATAGAAGATGAGCTGGAGGACAGGTTAAAGCAGTTAAATGCTGAGGAAAAATTATTAGAGGCTCAAAGACTAAAACAAAGAACAAATTTTGACATAGAGATGATTAGAGAAGTAGGATATTGTACTGGAATTGAAAATTATTCGAGAATTTTAGACGAAAGAGATCCTGGCACTCCACCACAAACATTAATTGATTATTTCCCGGGAGATTATTTGTTGTTTATTGACGAAAGTCACGTTACTCTTCCTCAGGTAAGGGCAATGTATGGAGGAGATAGGTCAAGAAAAAATTCTTTAGTGGAGTATGGCTTTAGATTACCTTGTGCTTATGATAATAGACCATTAAAGTTTGATGAATTTGAGGAAAAAATGAATCAAGTAGTATTTGTTTCTGCAACACCATCAACTTATGAAATAGATCATTCAACCAATATAGCGGAGCAGATAATAAGACCAACAGGTCTTTTAGATCCAGAGATTGAAGTAAGATCTGTTAATGGCCAAATTGATGATTTGTATGGAGAAATTCAGAAAACCATATCAAAAGGATTTAGAATTTTAATTACTACCCTAACAAAAAAGATGTCAGAAGACTTAACAAAATATCTTAAGGACTTGGGTGTGAAAACTACCTACATGCATTCAGATATAGAGACAATAGAAAGAATGAAGATTATACGTTCTTTAAGAACTGGAGAAGTAGATGTTTTGGTTGGGATAAATCTTTTAAGGGAAGGTCTTGATATACCAGAGGTGGCTTTAGTAGCAATTTTGGATGCAGATAAAGAAGGTTTCCTTCGTTCAGAAACATCATTGATTCAAACTATTGGAAGAGCAGCTAGAAATTCTGAGAGTAAGGTAATAATGTATGCAGACAATATTACAAAATCCATGAACACCGCTATAAGTGAAACTAATCGAAGAAGAGCTATTCAAATGAAATACAACGAGGAGAATGGTATTACGCCTCAGACTATAATAAAGGATATAAGAGAAGTTATAGAAGCAAGTAAAGTTGCAGAAGAAAGTGCAGAATACATCATAAGTGAAGAAGTGGAGGTTTCTCCTAAGGATAAAGAAAAGATAATTAAGAAATTAGAAAAAGAAATGAAAGAAGCAGCGAAGAATTTACAATTTGAAAGAGCCGCAGAATTAAGAGATAAATTACAAAAGTTAAAAGAAGTATAGAGATGAATGGGAGGGTAAAGAAATGATTGATAAAATAAAAATTAAAGGAGCTAAGGTTCATAATTTAAAGAACGTAAGCTTGGAAATACCTAGAGATAAGCTTGTAGTATTTACTGGATTATCAGGTTCAGGCAAATCTTCTTTAGCTTTTGATACGTTGTATGCAGAGGGGCAAAGAAGATATATGGAGTCTATAAGTGCTTATGCAAGACAATTTTTAGGGCAAGTGAATAAGCCGGATGTGGAATCTATAGAAGGGTTATCACCAGCAGTTTCAATAGAACAAAAGACTACTAGCAAAAATCCGAGATCTACAGTTGGAACAGTTACAGAGATTTATGATTATTTAAGACTTCTATATTCAAGAGTAGGAACTCCACATTGTCCAAAGTGCGGTAAGGAGATTTCTCAGCAATCTATAGATCAAATAGTTGATAAAGTTAAAGAATTACCTGAGAGAACAAAGTTTCAAGTTTTGGCACCTATAGTTAGAGGGAGAAAAGGAACTCATGAAAAACTTTTAGATAATGTGAGAAAGAGTGGATATATTAGGATTAGAATTGATGGTGAAATCTATGATTTAAGTGAAGATGAAATAAAACTTGAAAAAAATATAAAGCATAATATAGAAGTTATAGTTGATAGACTTGTTGTTAAAGCTGATATGGAAAGTAGATTGACAGACTCTGTAGAAGCGGCATTAAAGCTTGGGGAAGGTTTAGTAATTATTAATGTTATTGGCGAGGGAGACACACTTTATAGTGAAAATTTCGCATGCCCAGATTGTGGTATAAGTATAGGAGAATTAGCGCCAAGACTATTTTCATTTAACTCTCCATGGGGAAAATGTGATCATTGTGATGGGCTTGGAACTTTATTAGAAATAGATGAGAATTTAATTATACCTAATAAATCTATAAGTGTCATGGAAGGAGCCATAGCTTCTTGGGGTGAAGGCAGATTGAAGGAAGATTCATGGACTTATGCTGTGCTTCAGGCTCTAAGTAAAAAATATAAGTTTGATTTAAAAACACCAATAGAAGATTTGTCTAAAGAAATAGTTGATATTTTATTGTATGGAACTAATGGAGAAACTGTAGAAGTTCATTATGTTAAAGAGGGTGTGAAAAAGAAATATAACCATAGCTTTGATGGAGAAATTAATTCTCTCAAGAGAAGATACATGGAGACAGGTTCAGATTACATAAAGGATGAAATTGAACAATTCATGAGTAATAATCCATGTCCAAAGTGTAATGGTGCTAGATTAAAACCAGAAGCATTGGCAGTTACTATAGGTAGTAAAAATATTAATCAGTTCACAAGGATGTCAGTAAGAGATGAACTAGAATTTATAAAGTCTATTGAGTTCTCTGAAAAGAATAAAATCATTAGTCAACAAATTGTAAAAGAGATAAACTCAAGATTACAATTTTTAATAGATGTAGGCTTAGATTACTTAGATTTGGCTAGAAATGCTGGAACATTGTCAGGTGGAGAAGCACAAAGAATAAGGTTAGCTACACAAATAGGATCTCAACTAATGGGAGTGTTATATGTATTGGATGAACCAAGTATAGGACTTCATCAAAGGGATAATGATAAGCTTATCGCTACATTAAAACACCTTAGAGATATAGGTAATACATTAGTTGTAGTAGAACATGATGATGATACTATAAAAGAAGCTGATTATGTAGTGGATATAGGTCCAGGAGCTGGAGAACGTGGTGGAGAGATTATAGCTGCAGGAACTGTAGAAGAAATAAAACAATGTGAAGCTTCAATTACAGGACAGTATTTGACAGGAAAGAAGAAAATAGAAGTACCAGAGGTAAGAAGAAAAGGAAATGGTAACTTTATAACTGTAAAAGGTGCAAAGGAAAATAATTTAAAAAATGTTAACATAAAATTCCCTTTAGGTGTTCTAACAATGGTCACAGGAGTGTCAGGATCAGGAAAGAGTACTTTGGTTAATGAAATATTATACAAAGGGTTAATGAAGATAATAAATAAGAGCAAACCAAACCCAGGTGCTCATAAAGAAATTCAAGGATATGAAAATATAGATAAAATTATTGCTATAGATCAAAGCCCTATAGGAAGAACACCTAGATCAAATCCAGCTACTTATACAGGAACCTTTGATATAATAAGAGAATTATTTGCTACAACACCAGAAGCTAAAATGAGAGGATACAAACAAGGTAGATTCAGTTTTAATGTTAAAGGTGGAAGATGTGAAGCTTGCAGTGGGGATGGAATAATAAAAATTGAAATGCAATTTTTATCTGATGTATATGTACCATGTGATGTTTGCAAAGGAAAGCGTTATAATAGAGAAACTCTTGAAGTAAAATATAAAGGTAAGAATATTGATGAAATACTTAATATGACAGTAGAGGAAGCGTTAGCTTTCTTTGAGAATGTACCTAGAATAAAAAATAAAATTCAAACTTTATATGATGTTGGTCTAGGCTATATTAGATTGGGTCAGCCATCTACTCAATTATCAGGAGGAGAGGCACAAAGAATCAAACTTGCTTATGAGCTTTCAAAGAGAAGCACAGGGAAGACATTGTATATTTTAGATGAACCAACTACAGGGCTTCATGTTGATGATGTAAAAAGATTGGTAGAAATTCTTCAAAGACTAGTTGAAGCAGGGAATAGTGTAGTTGTTATTGAGCATAATTTAGATATGATTAAATGCGCTGATTATATAATTGATTTAGGTCCAGAAGGTGGAGATAAAGGTGGAACTATTATAGCTACAGGAACCCCAGAAAAAATTATAGAAGTAGAAGAATCATATACAGGTAAATATTTAAAGAAATATTTATAAAGATATTGAGTTAAATGTCTATAAAAAATACAATATCACTATGATAAATTTTTCATAGTGATATTTTTAGTGTATAATCAATATGATAGACATTGAAAATTAGTAATATATATTTAATATGTATGCAGTGGAAAATGGCTATATAAATAAAAGTGGATGTATATATAATAAATATTTTGAGGTGAAATCATGAGTTTTAGCAAGCTTATTAATTTTGTATTTGGAATAATATTTGTAGTAATTTTATATTTTATTATTACTTATGCATTAAAGATTATGTATAAGGATGTTAAAGGTAGTAAGAAAGGTAAAAGAAGGCAGATTAGGCAGGCACATGGCTTAGAAGTTATAAAAAGTTCAAGTAACGAAAACTTAAAGCAAGGGTCGATAATTCCAGTGAGAGAAACTATATCATTTGGAAGAAAAGAGGATAATTCTATAGTATTAAATGATGAATTTATATCAGGTTATCATGCTAAGCTATACACAAGAAACAATGTGTTTTTTATAGAGGATGTTGGAAGCACTAATGGAACCTTTGTGAATGGCAGCAAAATTGAAGGAAGAACAAAGTTAAATATTAATGATGAAATTAGATTAGGTAATATTGTCCTAAAGGTAATAGATTAACGAGGTGAAGTAATATGAAGTCAGCAAAATATGAAAGAAGACTACTGGGTATAGTGTTTTTACTATGTATAGGTTTATTCGGTAATCTTGCTTTATTAAAGGATCCAATAGACAAGACACCTCTAATACTTGCAGGAGTATTAATTGCATTTACATGCTTTGCTTATTTTGTAATAAGAAAGTTCTATCCAGATGGAGATAAATATTTTATGATATTTGCAGCAGTTTTATCTATGATAGGCATTGCTGTACTATATAGATTAGGATTAACTGTAAAAACGGATCAAGGAAAAGCGATAAGACAACTATTGTATTTTGCAGCAGGGTTAACTTCTTATATATTAATTGTGGTTGTAATACCTGATTTAAGAAGTTTCGCAAAATATAAATATGTTTATATGGTGTTCACACTAATATTCATGGGAATGGCATTAGCACTGGGGGTTGAGACTATTAATGGATCTAGAAACTGGGTCAGATTTGGAGGATTTGGTTTTCAACCTTCAGAAATTGGAAAGATATTTTTAGTATTATATTTGGCCTCAGCCCTTCAAAAGTTTGAGGACAAAGGAAATATTGTAGGAAACTTTAAGCAGTTAATTGAACCTGCAGCTATTGTAATGGCTTCGTTGGGGTTTATGGTATTGCAGAAGGATTTAGGGTCAGCTCTTTTGTTTTTTGCAATAGCAGTGACAGTTTTATATATAGCTACGTCTAAGGGCAAGTATTTAATTACATGTTTAGGTCTATTTATTGTAGGCTCTGTGATAAGTTATAAACTTTTTAGTCATGTAAGACAGAGAGTTCTAATATGGGCACATTTATGGGATTATGCTAATGACAAAAGTTATCAATTGGTTCAAGGCCTTTATAGCATATCTTCTGGAGGAGCTTTTGGGGTAGGATTTAAACAAGGATTGCCACAATATATTCCAGAAAGAGCTACTGACATGATTTATGCTGTAATATGTGAAGAACTAGGAATAGTATTTGCAGTAGGAATAATGCTGATATATTTCTTACTATTTTATAGAGGAATGAGAGCAGCACTAGCTACAAATGACAAGTTTTCACAACTTAGTGCAGTTGGATTTAGTACTATGATAGTAATGCAGGTGTTAGTTATAATTGGAGGAGTATTTTCAGTTATCCCATTAACAGGAATAACATTACCATTGATAAGCTATGGAGGAACATCAATGCTTACTATATTTTTTGCACTAGGAATTCTCCAAAAAATATCAGAGGAGGGGAATTAGATGAAGAAAACAGAACTAAGTACTACGATTCAAAGAGTATTAATAGTATATTTATTTTTATTAATAGGATTAATAACATATATAGCTTATTTTCAATTATTTAAGGCTCCACAGATAGCTGAAAAGCCAAACAATGTTAGACTAATGGCAAAGAGAAATGAAGTTTTAAGAGGAACTATCTTTGATAGAAATGGTTTGGCCCTTACTAAGAGTGAGAAGGTTGATCCAGTTACACAGAAAAGAACTTATACTCAAGGAGAATATTATGGAAATATTATAGGATATGCAAGTCCTAAGTATGGTTATTCTCAATTAGAAAAGTCTTTTGATAATCAGTTAATTAATTATGATAGCATAACTTTACAAAAATTTCTTAAATCTCTTGATCTAAAGTCAGCTTGGGAGAATAGAAACAAGCCAGAACAAAAGGTGGGAAATAGTGTTTACACAACTTTAGATACTAGAATTCAAAAAGCTGCTTATGATGCGTTAGGTGACTATAAGGGAGCAGTAGTAGTATTAAATCCTAAAAATGGAGATATACTAGCAATGGTTTCAAAACCATCTTTTAATCCTAATGAATTGGATAAAGTAATACCTAAAGCTAATTCTGGAGAACTAAAGGATTATCCATTAATGAATAGAGTGTTATCAGGTATGTATCCACCAGGTTCAACATTTAAAGTAGTTACTCTAACTTCAGCTCTAGAAAATATATCTGGTGTTAGAAATAGAGTGTTTCAGGATGATGGTAAGATAGTATTTAACTCTAAGCAATCACTTAGAAATTTAGATGGAACAGCTTATGGACCAATAAGTTTAAAAAAAGCACTTGAAGTATCAAGTAATGTTGTTTTTGGAACATTAGCAGGAGAACTTGGAAATGATAAACTAAAGGCAACAGCAGAAAAGTATGGATTTAATCAAACTTTACCAACTCAAGGATTATATTTGGAACAAAGTAAATTTCCTACAATCAGTAAGAGTGAGCCAGGAAGTATTGCACAATCTGGTATTGGTCAGAGTAGTGTTTTGGCAACTCCAATGCAGATGGCATTAGTAGCATCGACTGTAGCTAATGACGGAACAATGATGGAACCAACAATTGTGAATAAGATTGTGAATAAAGATGGAGACCTTGTGGAAAAAACATCACCTAAGATTATAAAATCAGGAATAGTAGCTAAAAATGATGTGGCCACAATAAAAGAATATATGAAAGCAATAGTTGATGATAGAATAAATGCTGATTGGGGTGTATTTGCAGGTACAAATGCAGCTGGAAAGACAGGAACTGCAGATTATAATCTTGCAAATGGACAGGATGCTACTCCTCATTCATGGTTTATAGGTTTTGCACCAGCAGACAATCCACAATATGCTATTGCAGTAATTGTAGAAAGTGGAGGTCATGGTGGATTAGTAGCAGCACCAATAGCAGGAAGTATATTAAAGACAGCACTATCTAAATAGGAGGTGCATTAAGATTTTCGATTTTGAATATCAATTAAAAATATTACCTGATAAGCCTGGGGTATACTTAATGAAGAATACCCTAGGCGAAGTTATCTATGTAGGTAAAGCTAAAATACTAAAAAATAGGGTGAGACAATATTTTCAGAATTCAAAGAATCATTCTGAAAAAGTAAGGGCTATGGTGAAGAACATAGCTGAATTTGAATATATAGTGACAGATTCAGAGATGGAGGCATTGTTACTTGAGTGTAATCTCATAAAGAAATATAGTCCTAGGTACAATATACTGCTAAAAGATGATAAGTTTTATCCATTTATAAAAATAACGACAAATGAAGATTTTCCTAGAGTTTTTGTTACAAGGAATTATGCCAAGGATGGAAATAAGTACTTTGGACCATATACTAATGGTACGGCAGTATATGAAACTGTGGATTTAATAAAAAAATTATATCCACTAAGGACTTGTAAAAAAGCAATAAATGAGGGCTCAGAGCCTGTAAGACCTTGTCTGAATTATTTCTTGAATCTTTGTAAAGCACCTTGCGCAGGGTATGTATCTAAGAAAGATTACTTGGTATATGTGCAGAATATAATAGATATTCTTACAGGCAAAGATACAGATATAGTAAAAGAACTTAAATTGCAGATGGAAGAGGCCTCTGAAAATTTAGAGTTTGAAAAAGCTGCAAAGTTTAGAGATAAAATTTTAGCAATAGAAAATATTGTTCAAAAACAAAAAATGTTTACAGCTAAAGAAGATGATGAAGATTTCATAAATCTATATAGCGATGGCAAGGACGTTTGTGTGCAGATATTCTTTGTACGAGATGGGAAAGTTTCGGGTAGAGAACATTTTATGCTTGAAGATAGGGCAGCGGAAAATATAGCAGAAATATTAGAAGAATTTATACCATCATTTTATGGAGGTACTGCTAATATACCAAAGTATATATATGTTCCTGAAATAGCGGAACAAGAACTTATAGAAGGCTTTTTAACAGTAAAAAGAGGCTCAAAGGTTTGGGTCAAGATACCTAAAAAAGGTGAAAAGAAAGATATGCTTGATATGGTATCAAAAAATGCAAAAATAACCTTAGAAAGTTTTAAAGATAAGATATTGAAGGATAAAGAAATAAATAAGATATCCTTATTAGAGTTAGCAGATCTTTTAGGATTAGGTGAAAGCCCAAGACGAATTGAAGCTTATGATATATCTAATATACAAGGTGTAGATTCTGTAGGTACAATGGTAGTATTTGAGGATGGAAAACCTAAAAATTCAGATTATAGAAGATTTAAGATTAAGACTGTCAAAGGGGCTAATGATTATGAAAGTATGAGAGAAATTTTAACCAGAAGATTTTCAAGAGGGCTTGAAGAGGTAAAGGCCATATCAGAAAGAAATTTAGAACTATCAAAAGGCAAATTTTCTTTCTTTCCAGAGCTTATAATGATGGATGGTGGCAAAGGACAAGTAAATATAGCGTTAGAAGTGCTTAAAGAATTTAATATAGATATACCTGTATGCGGCATGGTAAAAGATGATAAGCATCAAACAAGAGGATTAATATTTAATAATGAAGAATTTATCATTAATCGCAGCAGCAATCTTATGCACATGATAACTAGAATTCAGGATGAGGTTCATAGATTTGCGATAACTTATCATAGAAGTTTGAGAGATAAAAGAACTTTACATTCAATTCTTGAGGATATTCCTAATGTAGGTGAGAAGAGAAGACGAAATTTATTGATGAAGTTTGGAAGCGTAGAGAATATAAGAAAAGCCACTATGGAAGAATTGTTGGATACTGCTTCTATAGATAAGAAGGCAGCAGAAAGCATACTTCAATTTTTTAAAACGTCTGGAAGTAAATAATAAATTTTGATAGCTGAGTATATAAACCTATGTACTTTTAGATGTCTAAATGAAAAAAGTTAGATTTAATCCTTGATAAGAGGGCAATAATTATCATATACTAAGTAAGTAACAGTAAATTTAAATGAGGAGTCAAGTCATGAAATATAAGGGGTTTTATAATATTTTATTAAGTGTGTATAAAGAAAACCAAATAGAAATTGATACACTTATGAGTAAGCATATTTATTTTAAAGTTGGAGGACCGGCTGATTTTTTAGTTAATCCAGTTAATGTTGAACAAGTTGTTAAGACTATTAACTTATGTAAAGAGCATAATGTACCTTATATTATAATCGGAAATGGATCTAATCTTATTGTAAGAGATGGTGGAATAAGAGGGGTTGTAATTAAACTTTGTGCCTTAAATTCTATAAAAGTTAAAGGTAATGAAGTAAAAGCTGATTGTGGAGCATTATTGTCAGATGTTTCTAAGGCAGCAGCAAATAATAAGCTTACAGGATTCGAATTTGCATGTGGTATACCAGGAAGCATTGGTGGAGCAGTTTTTATGAATGCAGGAGCATATGATGGAGAGATGTCATATGTTATTAAAGAAGCAGAAGTTATAGATGACAGTGAAAATTTAATTACACTTAGTAAAGAAGATCTTGAGTTAGGATATAGAACAAGCAAAGTAATGAAAGCAGGATATGTAGTAGTTTCAGCTACGTTGAAATTACAGCATGGCATTAAAGAAAAGATAGATGATAGAATATCAGAACTTACAAGGCGAAGAGAAGAAAAACAACCTTTGGAATTTCCTTCAGCCGGGAGTACTTTTAAAAGACCAGAAGGATACTTTACAGGAAAGCTTATACAAGATTCTGGGTTAAAGGGATTTTCTATAGGAGGAGCAGCAGTTTCAGAAAAACATTCTGGCTTTGTAATTAATAAGGGCAATGCTACTGCAAAAGATGTTCTAGAAGTAATAGCACATGTGCAAAGAGTTGTTAAAGAAAAGTTTGGAGTTGAACTTCATACTGAAGTAAGGATAATAGGTGAAGACTAATATTAAGCAATTAATTTGAAAAGTAGTCCTTGGAATAGTAGCTAAATAAGGTTATAAACTGTAAAGTTTTTAATGATTTTTAAAGCTAATTATATCTCAAGGACTTTATTTAAGGCATCTGAAAATAAATAACAAGTCCAAGTATCCGTTGGATAAGGACTTAATTATTTTTTCAAGATGCTTTATACATATATTGAAGAATATTACAATAAGTAAATTAGTACATTTATATAAATTACACTAAATTGTATTGAAATACTTATTGCACACTGTGAATTATTAATTTATATTGATATAATAATAATATAAACTGAAATGTAAATGTCAGAGGGGGTTAAAATATGAGATTTGTAATAGTAACAGGATTATCAGGAGCAGGAAAAACTCAGGCAACAAGAAGCCTAGAAGATTTAGGATATTTTTGTGTAGACAATTTACCTCCAAAGTTAATATCTAAATTTGCAGAGGCATGTATGCAAAGTGATGGTAAAATTGATAAAGTGGCTTTAGTTATAGATATTAGAGGTGGAGTTTTCTTTGATGATTTATTTGAAAGCTTATTAGAACTTAAAGAAAATAGTTTCACCTATGAAATATTATTTTTGGAAGCAACAGATGAGGTTCTTGTAAAGAGATTTAAGGAATCAAGAAGAAGTCATCCGTTATCACCAGAGGGAAGAGTAATAACAGGAATTGAAGAAGAACGTAAGAAGTTAAGAGAACTTAAAAATAGGGCTGATAATATTATTGATACATCAAAGTATGCAATTAAAGATTTAAGGGAAAAAATGAATACCCTTTATGGAGATGGGAAGGTTATGGCCCAACAGCTTAATTTAACAGTGGTTTCTTTTGGATTTAAGTATGGAATACCTACAGATGCGGATTTAGTATTTGATGTTAGATTTATTCCAAACCCATTTTATATAGATGAATTAAAACCATTCTCTGGTAATGATGAGCCTGTAAGAAATTATGTTTTGGGTCAAAATGAAACTGAGGAATTTTTGAATAGGTTACAAGATATGTTAAAGTTTTTAATACCTAACTATGTTAAGGAAGGAAAAAGACAACTTATTATTGCTATAGGATGTACTGGTGGAAGACATAGATCTGTAGCAATTGCAAATGCAGTATATGAACTGTTTAATTCCACAGAATATAATGTAAGTATAGATCATAGAGACGTTAACGAGGATGTTAATAGAGGTGGAAGAAAGTTATGAGGTTAATTGATTGGCTTAAGCCAGGAATAAAGGTTAAGAGGTGGATAGTATATGCTATATTAGGTGTATTAATGATAGCATTTGGACTGAATGAACTTGTAGTTCATAGGGTATATTATTTTTCCTATAAACTATTTTATTTATTCCTCAATGTTACTGGAGTGTTAGTAATATATGTTTCAGTAACGGAGGGAATAAAATCTGTAATAGCACTTATAAATAAAGGTTATATAAAATTATCTTTAGATAATAAAAAAATGGAAAACTTAATATATGAAAAAAGATTGCTTGTAAAAGGGCCTAAGATTGTTGTAATTGGTGGAGGAACTGGATTATCAACAATGTTGAGGGGATTAAAATATTATACTTCTAATATAACTGCCATAGTAACAGTAGCAGATGATGGTGGTGGATCTGGAGATTTAAGAGAAGATCTTGGAATATTGCCACCTGGTGACATAAGAAACTGTATTTTAGCACTTGCAGATACAGAACCATTAATGGATGAGTTACTACAATATAGATTTACTGACGGGAAACTGAAGAATCAAAGTTTTGGAAACTTATTCTTAGCGGCTATGGATGGAATATCAGACAGTTTTGAAAGTGCAGTGCAAAAGATGGGATCTGTTTTAGCCGTTACGGGTAAAGTATTACCAGTAACGTTGGAAAATATGAAATTAAAAGCTGAATTAGAGAATGGAAATATTGTAGAAGGGGAATCATATATACCTGAAGAGGCTCTAAAGCAGAAAAGCAAGATAAAAAAGTTAATGGTATTGCCAGAAGATGCAAAACCAGTACTTGAAGCAATTCAAGCTATCAAGGAAGCAGATGCCATTGTTATGGGACCGGGAAGTTTGTATACTAGTGTACTCCCTAATATATTGGTGAAAGATATAGCTGCTAGTGTTAGAAAAAGTGATGCATTAAAGATATATATATCTAATATAATGACTCAGCCTGGAGAAACAGATGGATTCAAAGTATCAGATCATATTAAGATTTTGAAGAAATATGGTGGCAAAGATATAGTTGATTTTGTTATAGCTAATGCAGATAAACAATCGTTGGAAAACAATAATAAATATGCAGATGATGGTTCAACTCCAGTAGACTTAGATGTTGAAGCTGTAGAGAAACTAGGGGTTCAAGTTGTAAAAGCTAATTTAGTTAAGTTTAAAAATGGACTAGTTAGACATAATTCAGAACACCTGGCAGAGGTGTTGATACAAACAATTATGGAAAAGAAATTGCTTTATGATAGAAAGAAAATACTAGAATATATGTATTTGTCACAAAGAATAAAACAGAAAGAAAAATAGAATTGCGAGGAATTACCATGTCTTTTTCATCAAAAGTAAAAGGAGAAATATGTAGATATGTAGATATGCCAAAGGAAGAAGCTCTAGCTGAGTTATCAGCAATAATGAAGGTGAGTGGTACTTTGGCATTTAGCGGAAGACAATTAAGTTTTAGAGTAACAACTGAAAATCCTGCTTTGGCCAGATTAGTATTTACATTACTAAAAGATCATTTTGGCATACATTCAAAGCTTATGGTAAAGAGAAGTAACTCTTTAAAAAAGAATAATATATATATGGTTCTTATAACAGAAGAGATGGGAGTTAAGGAGTTATTAAATGAAACAGGCATACTTAAGGAAGTCAATGGATTAATGTCTTTAGATTATGCAATTGATGATAGTATGGTTAGTACAGATGAAGCAGCAAGGGCATATATTAGAGGTTCTTTTTTAGGTGGTGCCAGCATAAGTAATCCAGAAAAAACTTACCATCTAGAATTTGTAACACATAGTGTAGAATATGCCGAGGATTTATGTAAACTTATTAATAAATTTGGATTGAATTCTAAAGTCATACAAAGAAAAAGTTCTTATATTGTCTATATAAAGGAAGGTGAGCAAATAGTAGATTTGCTTAATATAATTGGAGCGCATTCTTCTTTATTAGAGTTGGAGAATATAAGAATAATGAAAGAAATGAGGAATAATGTAAATAGATTGGTAAACTGTGAAACTGCTAATTTAAGTAAAACTGTAAATGCAGCTGTAAGGCAAGTGGAGAGCATAAAACTTATTCAAAGAGAAATTGGTCTTTCGAGGCTTCCGCAGAATCTTAGAGAAGTTGCTGAATTAAGATTAGAATATCCAGATGAATCCTTGAAAGAACTAGGAGAGATGTTAAATCCGCCAGTAGGTAAATCAGGAATAAATCATAGGTTGAGAAAGATAGAAAAGATAGCAAATGAATTAAAACATGAAGAGAATATATAAGCAGTTAAAGAATGTAAGAAAGGAAGGTGAGATAGGATGTTTACGCACATAGTGTTTTTTAAATTAAAAGAAGCAACAGAAGATAATTTAAAAAAAGCAAGTGGTATTTTAAATAGCATGGAAGGAAAAATTCCACAACTTAAGCAGCTAGAAGTTGGAGTTGATGTCGTAAAAAATGATAGGAGTTTTGATATAGCATTAATTACACGATTTGATTCTAAAGAAGATTATGAGATATATGCAGTATCTGATTATCATGTTAATGAAGTGTTAAAAAATCTAAAACCATTATTAGAGGTATCTAAAACTGTGGATTTTGTTTAAAATTTAGTTATTGCAGAGAAAAAGTTATTAAAAGGAAGAAGATTTGATGAGTTTTCTTCCTTTTAATACGTCTTAATACATTTCTTATAGTATATATTAAATAAATATACAATTTATGCATTTTCGTGCTAAAATATAGTTAATTATAAAAAAATATGTTGGGATGGGGGAAGAAAATGAAGGAGAAAAAGAAATCAAAGTTAATTATTCAAATGCTACTTCTAATTATAGGGTCAATCACAATAGCTGTTGGAATTGCAAGCTTTGTTACATATACTGTAGCTGTAAGCACAGTAAAAGAAGCTACTGGATTAAAAGGTCTATTTATAACAGAAACAATTGTTATAATAATATTATTAAGTTTGGTGACTGTATCAATTAATTTATTTTTAACTAGGAATGTAAAGCATATTGCGCAGCTAGCTAAACGTATGGCAGAAGGTGACTTAAGTTCTAACAATGATGTTACAGCAACATTGGAAAAGGTTGCACAAAAGGATAATGATTTTGCAAGACTAATTAAAGATATAAACCACACTAGAGACAATATGATTAATACAATTAAGGGCATTAATCAAAGTAGTGAAGATGTTTACAAATCATCAAGTGATTTAAACTCAGTAACTCAACAATTCTCAATATCAGCAGAGAATATTTCTAATTCAATGACTGAAATTAGTAATGGATCAGTGAAACAAGCGGAAGAACTAACTGTTATAGTAACAGCGTTAGAGAACTTTGGAAAGCATCTTGATGATATAACTAAAGATTTTAAGAATATATCTGAACTATCTAGTGGAGTAGAAGATGAAAGTAATAAGAGTAAGGTATCTATAAAACAGGTAGTGGATGTATTTAATAATTTAATAGATAACTTTAAAGAGTTTGAACATAAAGTACAAGCCACAATGGAAAATGTTAAACAAGTTAATGATATAATTAATTTAATAAATGATATTTCTGAACAAACAAATCTTTTAGCACTTAATGCAGCTATAGAAGCTGCTAGTGCTGGAGAAGCAGGTAGAGGATTTGCAGTAGTGGCAGAAGAAGTAAGAAGACTTGCAGAACAGAGTAAGGAAGCAAGTTCTAACATAAAGAACATAGGGAATGGTATTTTAGAAAATGCTACTCAAATGAAGAATCAATCAGAAACTATGCATACAGAAATTAAAGACCAAAGTGCTATTTTGAGAGAATCTTTAGGTATATTTGATAATATAAACAACAGTATAAAAGATGTAACTCCTAAAATTGAATCAATTAGTAAATCTGTAGTAGGAATTGATAAAGAAAAGAATTTAATTTTAGAAAAGGTAGAAACAGTTTCAGGGATTTCAGAAGAAATAGCTGCTTCAACTGAGGAAATTACAGCCTCAACACAAGAACTTAATGCATCAGCACAAGAAATGGCTGCATCTGCAGAAACATTAGATAGTATGGCTGATGAACTTAAAAAGCAGGTTAATGTGTTTAAATTCTAAAATAATTTAACAAAAAATAAATTTTATAATATAAAGTCCTAGAGAGTAACAGCTTCTCTAGGACTTTTTACAATGTTCATTGTTCATACCTTATTTTAAGGGTATAATAGGGATAGAACTTTTTCTAGAGAGGAAGTGATTTTTTTGGAGAATAGAGATTTTGTACATTTACACTTACATACAGGGTATAGCTTGCTTGATGGATCTGCAAAGATTAAAAATATAATACAAAAAGCAAAAGAATTAAATATGCATAGTATAGGAATTTCAGATCATGGAGTTATGTATGGATGTGTGGAGCTTTATAAAGCTGCAAAGGATGCTGGCATAAAACCTATTTTAGGTTGCGAGGTGTACGTTGCGCCTAAGTCTATGAAGCTTAAGAATAATGAGGATGGCAACGGTACATATCATTTAGTTTTATTGGTGAAAAATGAGACTGGATATAAAAATTTAATGAATATAGTGTCTTCAGCATCTATTGATGGATTCTATTATAAGCCAAGAGTTGATCATGAGTTTTTAAAGAATAATTGTGAAGGATTAGTAGCATTAAGTGCTTGCCTTGGAGGGGAAGTGCAATCATTAACACTTAATGGTCAAATTGATAAGGCAAAAGAAACAGCATTATTTTATAAAAAGATATTTAAAGAAGATTTTTACTTAGAGTTGCAATATCATGGTATGGATGAAGAAAGAAAAGTAAATGGAATTCTAATTGAAATGGCAAAGGAATTAGATATACCTTTAGTTGCTACTAATGATGTGCATTATATAGAGCAGAAAGATGCTAAAGCGCATGACATTCTTTTATGCATTCAAACAGGAAAAACAGTAGATGAAGAGAAGAGAATGAGATATCCTTCAGATCAATTTTATTTAAAGTCAAAAGAGGAGATGTGGGAACTGTTCTCTTATGTGCCTGAGGCTTTAGAGAATACAGTTAAGATTGCAGAAAAATGTAACTTTGATTATGAATTTCATGTTTCAAAGTTACCTAGATTCCCTTTGCCAGAAGGGGTTACTCCTTTTGGATATTTGGCAGAATTGTGCTTTAAAGGGATGATCGAAAGATATGATGTCTTTGAAGAAGTTAGAAATATTGAGTTTAATATAGATAATATTTTAAAAGTATCAGAAACAAGTGAAGAAGCAAAACTTTATACTGACAGACTAAACTATGAGTTGGGAGTCATTAACCAAATGGGATATGTAGACTATTTCTTAATAGTTTGGGACTTTATTAAATTTGCTAATGATAACGGAATACCTACAGGTCCAGGAAGAGGTTCTGGTGCAGGGTCAATAGTGGCATATACCTTAGGCATAACAAAAATAGATCCAATAAAGTATGGCCTTATTTTTGAGAGGTTTTTGAATCCAGAGAGAGTAAGTATGCCAGATATAGATTCTGATTTCTGCTATGAGAGAAGGCAAGAAGTAATAGATTATGTTGTTAGAAGATATGGAAGTAGCAATGTATCTCAAATTATTACTTTTGGAACTATGGCTGCTAGGATGTGTATAAGGGATGTAGGAAGAGCTATGAACTATTCTTATGCAGAAGTAGATAAAGTAGCTAAAATGATCCCTTCTGTACTTGGGGTGACCATAGAAAAGGCATTAGATCTTAACCCAGAACTTAAGGCATTCTATGATTCCGATGAAAGAGTCAAAGAACTAATAGATATAAGTAAGAGTCTTGAAGGGCTCCCAAGGCATTCTTCTACACATGCAGCAGGGGTTGTTATAGCATCAAGGCCTTTAGTAGAATATGTACCTTTACAAAGGAATGAGGATAATATAGTAACCCAATTTGATATGACAACTTTAGAAGAGCTAGGCTTATTAAAGATGGACTTTCTTGGGTTACGTACTTTAACAGTATTAAAAGATGCTGTTGATATGATAAAAGTTAATAAAGGTATAGATATAGATTTAGATAAAATAGATTTTAACGATAGCACTGTTTACAAAATGATTGGAGATGGGGAAACTGTAGGTGTATTCCAACTTGAATCTGCAGGGATTACTTCGTTCATGAAAGAATTGAAACCAGACTCTATTGAGGATATTATAGCAGGTATATCTCTTTATCGACCAGGTCCAATGGCAGAGATACCTAGATATATACAAAACAAAAATAATCCAGATAAGATTGAATATATAACTCCAGAGCTTGAACCAATTTTAAATGTTACCTATGGAGTAATGGTATATCAGGAGCAAGTAATGCAGATTGTTAGAGATCTTGCAGGTTATTCCTTGGGACGTTCAGACTTAGTAAGAAGAGCTATGTCAAAGAAAAAACATTCTGTTATGGAGCAGGAAAGAAAGAACTTTGTATTTGGTATAGAAGATGAAAATGGAGTTGTGACAGTTCCAGGGTGTATAAGAAATGGAATATCAGAAGAGGCTGGAAATAAAATATTTGATCAAATGATGGATTTTGCTTCTTATGCTTTTAATAAGTCACATGCAGCAGCTTATGCAGTAGTAGGGTTTCAAACAGCTTACTTAATGAGATATTATCCTGTAGAATATATTGCAGCTATGCTGAATTCTGTGATGGGAAGTAGTGACAAGGTTGCATTTTACATCAGATTTGCAGAAAAATCAGGTATAAAGGTATTGCCTCCAGATATAAATGAGAGTTATTCAAGATTTACAGTTGATGGAGATACAATAAGGTTTGGTTTGGCAGCAGTTAAAAATGTAGGGGGAAATGTAGTTGAAAGTATAGTAAAAAGTAGGAATGAAAAAGGGAAGTTTAATGACTTGCAAGACTTTTGCTACAAAGTAGATACAGCAGTAATAAATAAAAGAGCTCTTGAAAGTTTAATAAAAGTAGGTGCTTTTGATCAATTTGGAATTTTTAGATCAAAGCTTTTAGCAGTACATGAAAAATTACTAGATGGTGTTAACAATCAAAGGAAAAAGAATATTGAAGGTCAAATCAGTTTGTTTGGAGAGGAAATGGGGAATGTTTTAGAACAGCCTAAATTAGATTATCCAAATATAAAAGAGTTCAATAAGAAAAATTTGTTAGCTATTGAAAAAGAGATGACTGGATTATATTTGAGTGGGCATCCTTTAGATGAATATGAGCAGAGTCTAAAAGAACAAACAAGTATAGAGATTGAGAAAATACTAGCTGTAGAGTCTTCATTGAATGAAGTAGAGGAAAATGAATTTCAACAACTACAAGAAATGGACTTAGATACTGTAAGAGATGGGGAAAGAGTATTGATTGGCGGAATAATATCTTCAGTTAGTAGGAAGGTAACTAGAAATAATGACATCATGGCCTTTGTATCTTTAGAGGATTTAACTGGGATTATAGAAGTTATTGTGTTCCCAAAGACTATGCATAAAGTAAGTTCTCTTATAAATGAGGATGAGTTAGTTGTAATAAGAGGTAGGGTGAGCATAAGAGAAGATGAAGAACCTAAGATTTTATGTGAGGATATTATGCCTCTAGAAAAAGTAGATAATTCTAAACTGTACCTAAGAGTAGAAAATACAGAAATAGCCCAGAAGAGTATCCCGTTATTGAAAGTTTTACTTACTTTGTATAAAGGAGAGACTCCTATATACATTTATGCAGAGAAAGAAAAAAAGACTTTTAGAATGAATCATGATATGTGGGTGCGTTTAGATGAAGAAGTAATGGAAATGTTAAGAGGTAAATTTGGAGAAAATAACGTGAAAATTGTTGAAAAATAATAGCAATTTAATGTAAATTAATCCAGATAAAAATAGTGAAATAATTATTATAGTAATTTTGCTGTCGAAATGGTAAAATAGGAAAGTAAGTGTTACAAAATGTTTGTGTATATTTTGAATAAAGTAATATTAAAATCTAAAATAGGCCATAATATTTAGTAGCAAATGATAAAAAAATTATTTATTTTATATTTCAAGGCGAAATAGGTTGAAAAAGTTCAATTCTTTTTGTAAAATTTATATGTTAGTACAAAGTGGGTAGAAATCACTATACATGGGACGACAATAGACCCTGTAGCGTGGAGGAGGATATATATATGAAAAAGATCGCCGTTTTAACAAGTGGTGGAGATGCACCAGGAATGAATGCTGCAATTAGAGCAGTTGTAAGAATGGCTCTTCATAATGGTCTAGAGGTTATGGGTGTACAAAGAGGATATGCTGGACTAGTTAATGGAGAATTGTTCAAAATGGACAGAAGTAGTGTTTCAGATATCATCCAAAGAGGTGGTACTATTTTAAGAACTGCCAGATGTCTTGAGTTTAAACAAGAAGAGACAAGAATAAAAGCTGCTAATATACTTAAAGCTTATGGAGTAGATGCTCTAGTAGTAATTGGTGGAGATGGATCATTTATGGGTGCTAAGCTTTTGTCAAAGCTTGGTGTAAAAACAATAGGTTTACCAGGAACAATCGATAATGATTTAGCTTACACAGATTATACTATTGGATTTGATACTGCATTAAATACAGCTTTAGATGCAATAAATAAATTAAGAGATACTTCAACATCACATGAAAGAGTGTCTGTAGTTGAAATTATGGGAAGAGATTGTGGAGATCTTGCTCTATACGCAGGTATAGCAGGAGGAGCTGAATCAATAATTGTTCCTGAAAAAGGTTATGATAAGGATGATCTTTGTAGAGTGATTCTAGAAGGAAAAGCTAATGGCAAAATGCACAATTTAGTTTTAGTTGCAGAAGGTATTGGTGGTTCAAATGAACTAGCTAAATATATCGAAAGTGTAACAGGCATAGAAACAAGAGCAACAATTCTTGGTCATATTCAAAGAGGTGGAAGTCCTACAGCAAGTGATAGAGTTTTAGCATCAAGATTAGGTGCAAGAGCTGTTGAACTTTTAATGGAAGAAAAAACTTGCAGAGTAGTAGGTATCAGAAATAACGAAGTTGTTGATGATGATATAGATGAAGCTTTAGCAATGGAAAGAAAATTTGATGACAAATTATATGAAATAGCAAAAGCACTTTCATATTAATTATAAATTAGCTTAATTTTATTTTAATTTTAATATAGTTATACTTTTAAATTATTTATATAATTTGGGGTTACAAAAAAGAAGAATAAGGAGTGTAAGTCAAATGAGAAAGACAAAAATGGTTTGTACAATTGGACCAGCTAGTGAAAATCCAGAAATATTATCAAAAATAATCGAAGCAGGTATGAACGCTTCAAGACACAACTTCTCTCATGGAGATCATGAAGAACATAGAGGAAGAATTGAATTAGTAAAGAAATTAGCTAAAGAATACAATAAAGAAATAGCTGTAGTTTTAGATACTAAGGGACCAGAAATAAGAACAGGTAAATTCGAGCCAAACAAAGTTGAATTAACTTTAGGTTCAAAGTTTACAATTTATGCAGGAGCAGAAGATGTTATTGGAGATACAACTAAATGTTCAGTAACTTATGCTAACTTAGCTAAAGACGTTAAACCAGGAGACACTATATTAATAGATGATGGTTTAGTAGGATTAAAGGTTGAATCAGTAGAAGGAAATGCTATTCAATGTTTAGTTATGAATACAGGTTTAGTAGGAACTCATAAGGGAGTTAACGTACCAGGAGTTTCAATTAAATTACCAGCAATGACTGAAAAAGATAAGTCAGATTTAATATTCGGATGCGAAATGGGTGTTAATGTAGTTGCAGCATCTTTCATAAGAAAAGCAGAAGATGTTTTAGCAATAAGAAAAGTATTAGCTGAAAATGGTGGAGAAGATATACAAATATTCTCTAAGATAGAAAACCAAGAAGGCGTAGATAACATAGATTCAATCATTGAAGTTTCAGATGGTATCATGGTAGCTAGAGGAGATCTAGGTGTTGAAATTCCAATAGAACAAGTACCAGCAGCTCAAAAGATGATGATCCAAAAATGTAATGCAGTAGGAAAGCCAGTTATAACTGCAACACAAATGTTAGATTCAATGATCAGAAACCCAAGACCAACAAGAGCAGAAGTTTCAGACGTAGCTAACGCTATATTAGATGGAACAGATGCAATCATGCTTTCTGGAGAAAGTGCTAACGGAACTTACCCAGTAGAAGCTGTTCAAACAATGGCTAAAATAGCTGAAGAAACTGAAAAACAATTAAGCTACAAAGTTTCAGTATCAAAGGCTACTAAACATATACCAGCTATAGAAGGAGTTATTTCAAGAGCTGCATGCAATGCTGCTGATGAATTAAAAGCTTCAGCTATAGTAGCTTCAACTCAAAGTGGAGCAACAGCTAAGAGATTATCTCAATGCAGACCAGCTTGTCCAGTAGTTGCAGTAACTTCATGTGAAAGAGTTGCTAAGAAGTTAGCAATATCTTGGGGTGTATTACCAATAGTTGCTGACAAGTTTACTTCAACAGATGAAATGATGGAAAAATCAGTTGTAATAGCTAAAGAAGCAGGACTTGTTAATGCTGGAGATACAGTAGTAGTTGCAGCAGGAGTTCCAGTTGATAAGGTTGGAGCAACTAACTTAATGAAGGTTACTGTAGTAGAATAATTTTATATTATAGTACAGATGTACGATAAATAATTTATAATAAACTTTCATTTAAGAAAGAGAGGAATGAATAATTCCTCTCTTTTTTTCATATAATAAGATTTATGTAATCGATATAAATATCAAGAGAATAAAAATTAACAAAAAGTTAACAATTGTACAACTAAATCTTGATATATAATGTATAGTATCATTGTTGGTAAGACAATAATGTAAATATAGAATTAATGGCAACTGATTCTATAAAATTAATCTATTACTTGCACCTCAATATAGAGGTGCCTTTTTTTGTATAGAATAAAAAAACCACCTTAACGCAAACTATAATTGACGTTAGGAGGGAGTTTTTATGACAGAATTAATGTGCAATGCAGAAAATTGTGTAAATAATATTAATGGTTTATGTAGTGCTAATATTATAGATATAAGTGGTGAAAGAGCAGATACTAGTTTTGAAACAAAATGTAATACTTACGCATATAAAAATTTCCATAATGCCATGATGAATTTAGTAAATACTAATTATGCAGGAGAAGTGGCACAATCATTTACTAATTCCAAAATTGTTCTATCTCCAAAGATACAGTGTGGTGCTATACATTGTAAATATAATTCAGAGAATAGATGTGTTGCTGAAAATGTATTTATTCGTGGAAACAGTACAAAATCTTCTGAGGGGACACAATGTGAAACTTTTATTGATTAATATATATTCAAAGGTACAGTATGACATTGCTTACTGTACCTTTTTACTCTATAATTAAATAGTTGAACGTATCTAAGTTCATTAGCAATCTTTGCTACTTAAAGAAGTGAAGTATTATGGATGCTAGCTACAGGATATTATTATATAAGATAAATTACTTTCAGTTTTTGAAATAAATTGAATTTAATTTAAGTAACAAAAAAATAATAAGGGTGAGATAAATTTGTTAGAAAAGAATAAAGAATATATTTTAGATATAATTTCCCAAGGATATGAAGGAGAAGGGATTGCCAAAGTAGATGGTACATATCCAGTTTTTATTGAGGGAGCGTTAATTGGAGAAAAAGTAAAAGCTAAAATAATAAAGGTAAAAAAGAGTTTTGCTTATGGAAAATTAATAGATATTGTTCAGGAATCAGAGCATAGATGTAATCCTATTTGTAAAATTTATAAAAGATGCGGAGGTTGTAAGCTTCAGCATTTTAGTTATAAAAATCAATTGAATTTCAAGAAAAATAGAGTAATTGATTGCATTGAACGAATAGGAAAATTAGATGGAAGTATAGTTAATGATACAATTGGAATGGAAAATCCATATAGATATAGAAACAAAGTTCAACTTCCGATTGGAATCTTTAATGGAGAATTAAAGATTGGCTTTTTTGCAGCTAGATCTCATAATATAATTGATGTAGAAGAATGCCACATTCAAGACGAAGTGGGAGATAAGGTATTACAGATAACAAGAAAGTGGATAGAGAAATATCATATTAAACCATATATTGAAGATGGGGAATATAATCCTTTGGGCATCCTAAGACACATAATGATTAGGAAGGGATTTACCACAAATGAAGTTATGGTTGTCATTATAACCAACGGAGAAAAGCTTCCATATAAAGAAGAATGGATAGAAGAACTTAAAGCTAATGTAGAAGGATTAGCTAGCATAATTCAAAATGTAAATAATAAGGTAACCAATGTAATAATGGGACAGCAATGTATAACCTTATGGGGTAAGGATACTATAAGTGACTATATTGGTGAATTTAAATTTGATATATCTCCATTATCATTTTTTCAAGTGAATCCAGTACAGACAGAAGTACTTTATTCAAAAGCATTAGAATATACAGATTTGACTGGTAATGAAATTGTATTTGATGCATACTGTGGTGCAGGAACGATAAGTCTATTCTTGTCTAAAAAAGCCAAAAAAGTGTATGGAGTTGAGATCGTACCTGAAGCCATAGAAAATGCAAAAGAAAATGCTGCAAATAATAATGTAAGTAATGCTGAGTTTTTTGTTGGTGAATCAGAAACAGTGATACCTCAACTTATAAATAAAGGCATAAAGCCGGATGTGGTAGTAGTAGATCCGCCTAGAAAAGGTTGCGAAGAAAGCCTACTTCATGCTATAGCAGAAGCAGCACCTAAGAGAATTGTTTATGTATCTTGTGACCCAAGTACTTTGGCAAGAGATTTAAATATATTAGATGGACTTGGATATAAGGCTGAGAAAGTACAACCAGTTGACATGTTCCCAATGACAGGGCATGTTGAGAACGTAACTTTACTTGTCAAGAAGCAAAGCGACGCAGGGAAGTAATTAGTACGTTCCATGCAAGGGCTGCCTAAGAAGACGAGTAAAGTGAGGTCTGATTAGAAACAGCCTACTGCTGAGGCAGTTGTTCAACTTAAAAGGACCAAAGGTTTCGAAGGTCTTAAGTAAATATAGAAGTGTGTTTTATGTTCCCTCAAACTGATTAGTTTGAGGGGATTTTCATTATTCATAATTTTATGCTGAAAAAGTCAAGAAGATGGAATTGGAGGATGATATACTTAAATTACAAAATGAATGGCCGGTTTACTAATTTTGATAAGAGATCTATTGGTGGTGATGAGGTGAGGAATTTTTATATATTAACCGATGCAATTAATTATATTGAAGATAATATTTGTGAGGAAATAAGTTGTCAGATGATAGCCGATTATTGTGGGGTGTCACTTTCAAGTTTACAAAAGTTATTTCGTCTTGCTGCAGAAGATATTTTAAAATCTGACATGACATTTATTGAAATTGCATATAAGTACCAGTTTAACTCACCGGAAGTATTTTGTAGAGCATTTCGCAAAGTATGGAATGATTCACCTTCATCATACAAAGAACATTGGAGATTTTTAGGGATTTTTCCCAAAATAGATTATCATTATGAAGAAGGAGCTGATCAAGAAATGGCAAGAAAAAAAGTAGATATAACTGATGCGTATGAAATTTTTAAGAGTATGAAAGGCACTTATGTGATTTGTTTTGATATTGTCAATCTTATGCCTATTAATAATATATCTACCGAGGCAGGAGATTTAGCAATTATTGAAGCTGCAAAAAGAATTGATGAGGCAATAGAAGATAATATGCTGATGTTTAGAATTGGCGGAGACGAATTCGCTTTGGTTTCTGGTTTAGCAGATTTGCAGGAAGCTAGAAAGCTTACAGAAAAAGTATTATGTAGAAATCGCGAGAAAATTATGTATAAAGATCAAAGTATTGCACTTACACTCAGAGCAGGGTTTACAAAAATTCTTGAGGCATCTCTTAGATATAGTGAATTCTTTACAAACATGCACCAATCCATTGAAGAACACAGAAGCAAAATGACACAATAAGTAGTACTACTAATTCAAGGATTCTCCCAGAAAGCAAAAGCAACGTGCTTAGATTGATTGGATGGAGATACTGTGGAGATAGCAAGTAGATCTAGTGGTTGAAATGAAGAATGAATATTGAGGGTATAAAGTAGGATTAAGGGAGAAATCTCTTAGTCCTTTTTTTTTTAGGGTTAAAATTTTGTGCAAGAGTATAGAGGAATAAGGGTTGATGGGAAGTCTTTGGAAAGTTTTTGCGAAAAATGTATTTAGCAATGTTGAATTGTGATATAATTACAGTTATTACAAATTAAAATATAGATGATATTTTTTTACCTAATATAAAGTACATACAATTAGAAACTCATTAATTAAAGAAAATATAAAAAGGTATAAGAAAAGAAGGGTTAGTATGAAAATAATAAAACATGATTTTTCATGGGAAGATAATGAGTCACATAAGATATTTTGGGAGCACGCTACAGAACGTAAAGAACAAGCTAACAATGAGGTTAATGAAATTGTAAAATTATTCAATTTTAACCCAAGAAAAACTAGTATTTTGGATGTTGGTTGTGGACTTGGCTACCATATGCAAGCGTTAGGAAAGTTAGGATATAATGTGGTAGGAACAGAAGTTTCCGATTTCAGTTATGAGAGAGCAAAACAAAATGTACAGGCTGTAAATGGACAGGTGTATAAGGTTTTAGCTAAAGATATGACTTGGAATAACCAATTTGATTTGGCAATTGCAATTTATCACACTTTAGGTTATATGAGTATCGAAGAGTTATATATTCATTTAGAAAAAATTAAAAATGCAATAAAGGAAGGATGTTCCTTCATTCTTAATGTGCCTTATACATTGGAAAGTAGTTCTAAGTCATTACCAATCAATAAATGGACTATGCAGGGAGATAAGTATATTCTTGTTGATAAGTATGTAACTGAAGATAATTACAAGATAGAAAAATGTGTAATTGTAGATGTTAATGCTGAAACAGTTGAAGAATTTTATGAGAAGCAAAGATACTATTATTCTTATGAGATAAAGCAAATATTAGAACAGGTAGGCTTTAGAGATATACAAATACTTAAAAATTTCAGCGGTGATAGGGCTACTAATGCTGAAGAAGCCAACATATATTTGTGTAAAAAATAATGTAATTATAGTCTTGCAGCAGATGATTTTTTCTGCAAGGTATTGTTGTGAAGGCTGTGATATATTATTGATGGAGGGGAAATAAGTGATGGAATGGCTAAGTAAGATGAATGATGCTTTGAATTATATAGAGTCTAATCTAGAGGGGAAAATCAACTATCATGAAGTAGCACGTATTGCTTGTTGTTCTTTGACTCGTTTTCAAAGGATGTTTATCTTTATGACGGATATGACAATCAGTGATTATGTGAGGTTCAGAAAAATGTCCCTAGCAGCGGAGGAACTGAAAAGCACAGGTATTAAGGTAGTAGATTTGGCTGCGAAATACGGATATGAATCTCCAGAGGCATTCACCAGGGCATTTTTAGGATTTCATGGCATGCCTCCCACTGTAGTTCGAAAGTTGGGAATATCAAAGAACTATCAACCGATTTCCTTCCAAATAAGTATAAATGGAGGCGATATTATGACAGGTTCAAAACCGTTAGTCCGCATGGAGGAAATGAACAACTTAAAAGTGGTATCATTTCAGGTAAATTGTAAAAATCCTGAAACTTTGGCGTGGAATCAGATGCGTCAATGGGCCACTGAAAATCTGAAGGATTATGAAGCTAGAAAGTATATTGGTTATGCGCCATTCGGGCATCATCCACAAAGTAGTGAAGAAGATGTCCATGAGTATGTGGCAATGATGCTTTTGCACGGTGATGAAGGGAGAGAGGGTACCATGTTTGGAGCAAAGGTAGCAGATGCACCTAAGGGACTGTTCCTTGTGGGAGACGTGGCTCTTAATGAATTCAACAATGATGGAACCATAGATATAGGTGCATCTATGAAAAAATCATCTCAGACAATATATGAATGCATGTTGAATATGGGTAACTATGACGTAGATTTTGAGGGACGCACATATCTGGAAGAGCATATTTTGGGAAAAGATTGGTTTTTAGCTGATCATCCGGAAGAAATACAGGTAGAATATAGATTTTGGCTACCAATAAGGCAAAAATAATCATAATTAGTGAATCTATAAGGAGTGGGGATATGGCGTATGAAAGAATGTTGGATAAGCAGGTAGTGCCATCATTTGATGAAATGATTTCTTATTGTGGTGAAAATGGAGAGTTGTGGGTAGAGTTAGATGAATATCTAAGAAATAAACTTGGCATGAAAGGTTGTATCCGCTTTCCATATGGAAATAAATATGGATGGAGTGTCAAGTACAGCTTAAAAAGCAAGCATATCTGTGATGTCTTTGCTGAAAATGGTGCTTTTATGGCGCTGATCCGCATTAGCAATGGTGCAATGGAGCCAATTTACAATGACATGAGTGATTATGCCAAAGCCATATGGGATGATAAATATCCATGTGGAAGTGGAGGTTGGATGAATTACCGTGTTATAAGCAATGACCAATTACAAGATTTAATGAAGATAATGGAAGCGAAGGTAAGCAAGTAGTATCACTTATGCAAGGAATGCACAAGAAGGTAAGCATAGTGTGCAGATACTGATTTATTCAATTCATTGGGAGATCATAGTAAAACTAAATAAAAATTTATAACAGATAATAGGGAGAGGCAACACTACGAACAGTGGCCTCCCCCTATTTTAAAATTCAATTTAATTGTTGAATACGTAGTTATCTCCTAGGTTATTATCACAGTATTGTACTCCATTCAATACATAGTAAGCTGAAAATTTAATTTGCTTTCCTGATGAAACTGGCACTTTTATATACCAGCAGTTTGTATCATCACTGTAGTAGATATCGGTTGCTTTAACTGAATCTACATCCTTATAAGTAGCCCAATTGTCTTCACTGTAACGAATTCTGACAGCTTCAGGATTTACTGATTTTTTTGTTCCGACGTAGAAATACATATAATCTTTGTTATTTTCTGAGGTTTGTCCATAATTGATCATATGTGGTCTACTTGATGCAAAATCATTTCCTACATAATTTTTGCTATTATTGTTATCCCAGTAAGTTTGTCCATTTACATCGTATCTAATGCAGTATTGAATTTGTCCAAAACCATAGTGAGTGAATACTACAGGTGTTTCAAACTTCCATATTTCATATCCATCCAAAGGGTTAGTTTTTACATAAGTTGCAGTTACATCATTCCATACGTTGCTTGCTTGAGGGCCAGTATAATTATAGTGAACAGTAACCTTCTTATCATATGCAAGATTTTTTATAGCAATATATCCAGTGTAATGACCTGTCTCTCCGGAGTCTGCAACTCCATAGCTATAATATAATTGAACAGGTACATCATTTGTATCTGCTTTAGCAGATACTGCGTTCCCAAAAGTAAGTGTGGTTGCCAAAACTAAAACTGAAGTAATAAAACTAAAGATTTTTTTTGAAATTTTCATCAAATCACCCCCATAAATTACTAATAACATGTTATCAATGTAAGTTATACATTTAAATGTATAATATGTAAATTATTATTGCGGATTTAGCAACAATTCAATAAACGTATACATAATTGTATTACTAATAATAACTCTCTCTTTCATCAAAATACGCTTAGATTCATATGTTTTATAGATTATTTGATTATCTCATATTTGGGTTTTATATAGATAATTTACTTTTAATCAGGAATTCTAATGAAAATATATTGAGGAGTAATATACCAAGAAATAATATATTATGTTATCATTTATAGTGATATTATTATATAATTAAACTTAGTGCCCCAATTATTGTGGGGTTGTTTTGATATAACTTATAATTTGACTGTTTTAGGGGGATTTATATAGAATGAAGATTAAGAATATTATCAAAGTTTACAAAAGAGATTGGCAGAGTATAATAAAAAATCCTGTAGCAATAATTATAATTTTGGGGATTTGTGTAATTCCTTCTTTATATGCTTGGGTTAACATAGAAGCCTGTTGGAATACTTATGAGAATACAAGCACTATTCCAGTAGCAGTAGTTAATAATGATAAGCAGGTGAATTTTAATGGTAAAAATATAAATATTGGTAGGGATGTAGTTAATAACTTAAAGAAAAATAATAAGATAGGCTGGACATTTGTGAACTCAAAGCAAGCCAATTTAGGTTTGGTAGATGGTACATATTATGCAATGATAGAGATACCAGAAAATTTCTCTTCAAATTTTTTAAGTGTAACAACGGACAAGCCTAAGAAGCCTCAGATTATATATAAGGTTGATACTAAAGCAAATCCTGTAGCGGGTAAAATTACAGAGGTTGCAAAAAATACACTTGTTCAGCAGATAACATCAAATTTTGTGGCTACAGTAAATGAAACCATTTTTTCTTCATTAAATACTGTAGGAAAGGATGTAGATAAAAATAAACAAAATATTATAAAATTAAAGGATTCAGTAATCGCAGTAAACAACAATATGGATTTTATAACAAGTGCTCTTCAAAGTCTAAATACTAATTCAAGCAATTTTGGCTTGTTTTTAAGTGACATTAAGGCAACTATGCCTTCAGTTGATACTGGATTGAATTCTATATCTGAAAAGAATGCCAATAATGCAGCAATAATAAAATCAACTCAAGATATGATGAATAAATCATTAGATAACATAAGTGTTAATTTAAATACTGCACAATCGTCAAATGATAGAATTGGAACTTTGTTTAGTAGTTTAAATAATTATATAGCAACTGCTAATTCAACAAAAATAAATTCTGTTATTCCAGAAATAAATACTGAAATAAATGCTTTGAATAATTCTATAGGAGTTACAATTGATTATCTACAAGAATGTAATTCAATAGATTTTAATACTGATATTTCTAAAACTATAGAAAAATTAAAGAGTCTTCAGACTTCATTAAACAATATTAAAACCCAATTAACTGAGATACAAACTAAGTTAAAAGAGTCATCTAAATCAGTTGATGATATGTATGGTTATTTGCATGACGATATTGTAAAGCTTAAAAATTTGATAGAAAGTACAAAACAAGGTATTAGTTCATCCATAAGCGTGCTTCAGGATTATAACAAAACTCTTAATAATCCAGGGATTACTCAGCTAATAAATGCAATGACAACTTTACAAACTTCATTAACTGAACTGGAGAATTCTTTGGATAATACACAGCAGCAGCTTAGTGATTCAAAAGATAAACTTAAGGAGAATATTTCAGCATTAAGTGATAGTATAACTAAGATAAATCAGGAAATAGATTCTGTTAACAACTTAATTGATTCCTCTATTAGTTTTATGCAAAAAGTAAGCAGCGCTAATACTACTAATAAGGCACAAGTATCAAATATTATAGCATCATTAAAGAGTATACAAACATCTTTGATGGATGAAAAAAGTCAGTTTAGCAGCATTCAGCAGCAGCTTAGTGGAACGAATCAAATAACTAAAACTATTGCTGATTCTATAAATAGAGATATATCAAATGTACATTCCCAGTTAACAAGTGTTTTAAGTCAATATAATTCTGGAGTCAAAGATAGTCTAAATGCTATGAATAGAAATTTACTTACATCAACGGAAGATGCTTCAGCGCTTATAGGTTCAGCAAAGGATTTAAACAGTGAAATAGAAAGATTGATAAATACTTCATTGGATGGAACTAATTTAGCAACTAAGTTTTCAGGAGACCTAAACAGTAAGTTAGTTGAGTTTAAAGAGGTTATCAAATTATTGAGTGAAAAACTTCAGACTACTAATAACAATGATATTATTAAGATTATCAGTATATTGGAGAGTAATCCTAAATTTGTTGGAGATTTTATGTCAAATCCTTTTGAGATAGATGATCAATCAATAAATGTAATACCTAATTATGGTTCAAGTATGGCACCAATATATACAGTGCTTGCTCTTTGGGTTGGATGTCTTATACTTAACTCAATTTTGAAAACTGATGTAGGATATTTTGAAGGAATTGAAAAACTAACCTTAAGAGAAAAGCATTTTGGTAAGATGATGATTTATTCAACCTTGGCGATGATTCAAGGACTGATTGTTTCATTAGGAGATAAGCTGCTTTTACATGTTTATACAGTGAATGCTCCACTTATGATTATATTTGCAGTATTTTCATCTTTGGTATTTTCAATTATTACATTTACCTTGGTATCTACATTAGGGAATGTAGGAAAGGCTCTTTCTATTATTTATATGATACTGCAGTTAGCAGGAAGTGGGGGGACCTATCCAATACAAGTTGATCCAGATATCTTCAGAGTGCTACAGCCGTTATTTCCTTTTACTTATAGTGTAGGTGGATTTAGAGAAGCAATAGCAGGGCCGTTACCAACTAGTGTAGCATTGGATTTTGTGGCTTTGGCTGTATTTGCTTTTATATTCTTATTATGCGGTTTCTTTTTTAAAGAACCTCTTTATAAGAGAGTTCATAAATTTGAAGTGAAGTTTAAGGAATCAGGAGTAGGAGAATAGGAGAAAGGAGGAAAGAATAATGAAAAAGGTATTTAAAGTATTCATTACAGATTTAAATAATATTAGAAAAAATATTGCAGCACTTATAATAATAATAGGATTATGTATCCTGCCTTCTCTTTATGCCTGGGTCAATATAAAGGCGTGTTGGGATCCATATTCTCATACAGGAAATTTACCCGTTGCGATTGTTAACAATGATCAAGGAACTATATTTAATGGGAAAGTTGTGAATGTTGGTAATAGTGTTGTTGATCAGCTTAAACGCAACAAATCCATAGGATGGGTATTTGTAGATGAATGGCAAGGAAATTATGGTTTAAATGAAGGAAAGTATTATGCTTTGATAGAGATTCCTACTAGTTTTTCATCAGGTTTAGTGAGTTTAACTACAGTAACTCCTCAAAAACCAGCAATAGTATACAGGGTTAACAGTAAGTTAAATGCCATAGCTGCTAAAATTACAAATGTTGCAAAGGATAAATTAGTAGAAAATATTAAGAGTAATTTTATCAGCACTGTTAATAAGGAAGCTTTGATTCAAATAAAGGATAAAACTAAGAATACACATATGGATTCAAATGGTCTTTCACAATTAAAATCTGACTTTAGTGATGCAAATGCAAATATGACAAGTTTGAAGAATATGATTTCTCAAGCAAATTCTGACTCAGAAAGCTTTCAAAAATATTTGAGTAATTTGCAGTCTACATTGCCTAAAATAACTGAGCAGATTGAAAGTCTTGAAAAGCTTCAACAAGAGAGTAAGACTTTAGCACTTTCCACAAAGCAAACAGTAGATAACATATCAACACAACTTAATAATGATATGATACAGTTGCAGTCTTTAGATGATCAAAATAAATTACTACAATCTAAATTAAAGAGTATAAATAACAATGCAATAGATAATGATACTATAAGTATTATGAAGGATTCTGTAAATATGTGTGATTCCTTGCATAATATATTAAATAGTGATATTGCAAATTTACAATCAGTAAATAGAGACTATAATAGTAGTAGTGTGACTTTTCTTATAGATACGCTTAACAGTTTAGACAAGCAGATTATAATTGAGAAAAACAAACTCAATGAATTAATTCCTTTATTGACGAAGGGGGCAACAAAAGAGGTAATCAATTCTGCAATTGATACTATCTCTCAGCTTAGCAGCGAGTTATCTAAAACTAGAGTAAGCACTTCTGATTATCTATATTCAAAAGGATTGCCAATTTTAAATAATATAGTTGGAGATTTAACTGTTAATATTGATGATGCAAATAGCATATTAGATGCAACAAAAGCTATAGTGCCACAATTAAATGCTTTAGCATCTTTTGGTTCTGCTAGCAGTAAACTTTCTGTTAATCAGGCTGATCAGCTGAAAACTAAATTGTCAGCACTTCAAAGTGATTTAAATACTCTTAATGATAAAATGAGTGTATTAACAACAGGAAATATAAACAGAATATTAGATGTATTAGAAAATAATCCATCGCAAGCCGCTGATTTTATATCTTCTCCATTAGAAGTAAAAGAAGAAGAAGTATATGATTCTGGATTATTTGGAGTAGGGCTTACACCGTTTTATTCTGTATTGGCAATATGGGTAGGGTCACTACTTATGTGTGCACTTTTATCTGTTGAATGTGATGATTCTGAGTATCATGAAAAACTTAATTTAAAGCAAAAGCATTTTGGAAAGATGATGTTATTCCTATTTTTATCTCAAATACAAGCGTTTATT
Source organism: Clostridium sp. TW13 (assembly GCF_024345225.1). Taxonomy (NCBI): domain Bacteria; kingdom Bacillati; phylum Bacillota; class Clostridia; order Eubacteriales; family Clostridiaceae; genus Inconstantimicrobium; species Inconstantimicrobium mannanitabidum. The sequence continues at coordinate 3,553,695 of NZ_BROD01000001.1, read as the reverse complement.
ATTTCACTTGGGGATATATATATATTAGGGATAAAACCTGAGAACATGAAGATTATGATGTTATTTACCTCACTATCAGCTTTGGCATTTACAGTAATAATATTTACGTTAGTGTCTCTGTTTGGAAATGTAGGTAAAGCAATTGCTGTAGTTATTATGGTGTTTCAAATTGCCGGATCTGGAGGAATTTATCCAATACAAACTAATCCAAAGATATTTGGTGTGCTTCAACCATTATGGCCTTTTACTTATGCTATAAATGGTTTCAGAGAGGCAATCGCAGGACCTGTCTGGAAAAGTGTATATTGGGATATAATAGCTTTACTAGGTTTTATAATTGTATTTTTGGCTTTAGCGATATTAAAAAAGCCATTCCATAAGTTAACTAGTTTCATAGAACATAAATTTAAGGAAGCTGACTTATAAATATTTCATTTAAATAAAACGCAGAAAATCTATACAGGTTTTCTGCGTTTTATATTCAACTGTTGGTTTAGTTATGTAAAAATACAAGTTATTGTTTATAGGTTAATCCTCAACTATAATTAGTTTAATTCATGAATTAATAATATATATGGAGGATATTAAATGGATATTGAGATTGGAAAACAAATCAAAAGTTTGCGTATAAAGAAGGGGGTTACTCAGGAAGAGTTAGCAAATTACTTGGGGATTTCATATCAAGCTGTATCTAAATGGGAGAATAATATTACAGCACCAGATATTCAACTATTGCCAATACTTTCAGTTTACTTTGGAGTTACTATAGATGAATTATTTGTTATACCTTCTGAGGAACAGATGCAAAGAATAGAAAATATGATTGATAATGAAAAGATAATAAGTGCAGAAGTTTTTGATTATAATGTGAATTTTCTTGAGAATACAATTAAAAATAATCCTAAAAATGCGAAGGCATATTTTCTTTTAGGTTCACTTTACAATAAAAGAGCTGAAAACGATAAGGAGAAGGCTACGGTATATATTAAAGAAGCATTGCAGTATGAACCATATGTTAAGGAGTATCACTGTGAACTTATTCATGCAGCAAATGGTGTGTTTGGTGATGATTATTATAATCAGCATGATGATTTGGTACAGTTCTATGAGGAGTTTACAAGAAAACATTCACAATATAGGAGTGGACATTTATTTTATTTGGATCAACTAATAGGAGACAGGCATTATGATGATGCAAGGAAAGTAATCGAGCATGTGAAAGATTTAAAACATACTTGCTTAGATTTTATGTATGAGGGGGATATTGAATTTCAATTAGGTAATATAGAGAATGCAATAAAATTATGGACTCAAGGAGTAGACGAATTTCCACAAACGTGGGAGGCTTATGTTTCTCATGGTGACCGCATGATGAGGATAGAACATTATGAAGAGGCTCTTAAGGATTATGAGAAGTGTATGCAATTACAAGCTAAACCACGACTTATAGATCCTCTTGATTTCATGGCAAGAATCTATGAAATATTGGGTAGGTATGAGAAGGCAGTGGAAGTTTTGCAACAGGAGATTTCTATACTTCAAGAGGAACACAATATTTCTTCAGGAGAAATGATTGATAGACCTAAAAGAGAAATTGAAAGGATCTTAAAACTTTATGAAAAAGTATCTTTATGAGGTTAAACATCTAATACTGTTGAATGTAATATGCAATTTAATAGCTACCATAGCTTTAGCTAATATTCCGTACTTAACCAAAAGATTATTTGACTCCATTGAAAGCAGAAATTTAGAATATCTAGTAAATATAATATTAATATATGTTGGGTGTAATGTGCTAAATTTAATAATTACCTATATAGAAAATGTAGTGAATTTTAAAATAGGAATTGCTTTTGAAGTGAGTTTAAAAAAGGATTTTTTTAAAGTAATAACTAATTATGACTATATGAAGTTTTCATCTAAAGATATTGGAGAATATATTTCAATTCAAGCTAATGAGATAACTCAATTAGAAATGGATTATCTAACTCCAGCTATAGATATAATAAAGTCTATCAATACATTTGCTATTTATGGAATCATGTTTTTTGCGTTTATAGATTGGAGAATAGCATTAGTAGTATTGGGAGCATCCATATTTTCTACATTGATTGCCCCTAATCTTACGGCTAAAGAATTATCTAAAAGACGTAAAGTTTATTTAGATAAGATGGGGATTTATGTATCAAAAATAAAAGATCTTTTAGAAGGATTTAAGCTAATTCAAAGTAAAACTAGAAAGAATATGTTTGTAGAGCAAGAAAGTTTTCTTAAGGATGCAGCAAAAGCTAGATTTGCTTATGGTAAGTTCAAGTCTTTAGCTTTAACTGTTAATGGAGGATTTATATATTCATTACACATAATTTCTTTTTCTATAGTAGGATACTTATTAATCAAAAAAGAGATTACTGTAGGAACAGCTGTTGCTACCTTAGGATATTTAGAATGTTTTATAAGTCCAATGGGCTCACTAATTTATGATATAAACACTATAAAATCTACTAGAGGAATTAAGCTTAAAGTATTAGAATTTTTAAAAGATAATGAAGGAGAAAAAAATTTAATAGTCAAAAAAGATTTTAACAGTAGTATAGAATTTAAAGATGCAACTGTAGACTACGATAAGTTTTCTCTAAAAGATTTTAGTTATAGATTTGAGAAGAATAAGAAGTATGCAATAATTGGACATAGTGGTTCAGGTAAGTCCACTATAATAGGTGCATTAATGAAATATGTTAATTTGAGTAAAGGCAATATATATATTGATGGTAAAAGCATAGAAAAGTTAGATATATCGTATATAATCCATAACATAAGCCAACATGAGCATATTTTTACTGGTGATTATAAAAACAATGTAACTGTTTTTGGAGCATTTCCCTTTAGAAAGATTGGTATATTAGAAGATTCTTTAAGTGAAGTTATGCTTGATTCTATAGTTCAAAAATCAGATTGTCAGCTATTAAGTGGAGGAGAGAAGCAGGTACTATCTATCTTTAGGATGTGTTTAGCTGATACACCAATTTGTATTATGGATGAAGTTTTTTCAGCCACTGATATGAATATTACTGAAAAGTTAGAAAAAGTATTACTTTCAATGAAAGATAAAACAATGATTATCATAACTCATAAGTTATCTGAGCATTTAGAAGAGTTTGATGAAATCCTGTTAATAGAGAATGGAAAACTTGTTCAAAGTGGCACTTATGAAGATATCCTAAAATCTGCGGAATATAGAAAATTACAAAGTGCTTAGTCTGTACTTATAAATTTAGCAGAGATTAACTTTACCGGGTGAAAATTTTTGAATAACATGTTAAAATAGGTTAATGTACATTTTTTTAGTAAAGTAGAAAGTGTAAGATTAATTATTTGGGGTGGAGTTATATTGAATCTAGTTTTAAGAATAGATAATAATATTATTGCTATTATTGTATCTATTTTATTTCTAAAGAACATATCAAATTGTCTTGATAAGCAAGAAACAAAAAACAGAGTGTTTGTTAGCGTTTTTGCTCTAAACGCTGTTGAATTAGTGATTGAAACCTTTAGCTGCATAATAAATAGACAACCCTATATGTGGTTAATGCCTATAAGTACTATATTCCATGTTGTTTTGTATGTTTTAGGACCAATAATTACTTATGCATGGTATGTGTTTTCAAGGTTATGGATAGATAAAGATGCAGAATATAAATGGAAAGACAATATTATATTATTAATTCCTATAATTATAAATACTTGTTTAGCAATCGTTAGCCCAATCGTAAAGTTAGAATTTTATGTAGATAAATATAATGTTTATCAACGAGGGGCTTTATTTTTTATTCCAGTTATTATATCATTTTTTTATTTATTTTATAGCTTTATAATGATTTATGTTAATAGACATAAGTTAAATAGTATAGAATTTTTTCCATTGCTTCTTTTTGGAGTATTTCCATCAATAGCTAGTTTGATTCAAGCCTTGGTTTATGGTGTTTTATTGATGTGGAGCTCAATTGCATACTCACTAATAATTCTATATTTATATTTGCAACAGAAAATGATGCATATAGACTATCTAACAGGAGCATGGACACGTGATAAACTTTACAAACATTTAAATAATAGGATTAGGCAAAAAAAATCTAAGAACTTTTCTATAGTTTTTATTGATTTGAATGATTTTAAATATATAAATGATAAGTTTGGACATTGTGAGGGTGATAGAGCATTAACTGATGTGGTATCAATAATTAAAAGTATATTAAGAAGTGAAGATTCAGTCACTCGTTATGGTGGGGATGAATTTGTTTTATTTCTTAATGTAGATAATCAGCAAGAGGTAGAATCAATAGTTGGAAGAATTTCTAATTCAGTAGCTGAATATAATAAATATTCTAATGCAGAATATTTATTAAGTTTTAGTTGCGGTTATGAGCTTTATGACTTTAATAAATCGATGACTGTAGAGGAATATATTAATCATGTAGATCAATTGATGTATTGGAATAAAAACAATTTAAAAGCTAACATAACTATATAAGAAGAATTATAATCATAATGTAGAGCCTCTCACAATTTATAAATTGTGAGAGTTTTTTCATTGTTTAGGATATTACAATAAAACAAAGATGTCTAGAGGTTATAAATAATGTTGAGCGTAAGGAAAAGGTTATAAAAGTTTTAGAATTGTAATTGTAATAAAAAATAATTGTAATGTGTTTGTAGTTGACTTGATGGATAAAAGTTAATAATATTTTAAGTAGAAATTACAAAAGAGGTGGGATAAAATGATAAACTTAAAAAGAGCGCTAAAAGCAGTATTCGTTTTGGTATTTGTTATGTTAATTCATACACAGGTAGCGTCTGCTGCACCTAATTCAAGTTGGAATACAGTAAGTGTAGCAAAAGTAAATGCCAATACTGTGCAGGTTAAAGGATATTTCTATAATGCAGGGACAAGCCGATATTATGGAGTAAATAACTTTTACATTAATATTAAAGATGTCAATGGGCGTAGTTTTTATACTACAATAAGCAATACAGACTTAAATAAAGTTTCTGTAAAACCAAAGAGTAAGGTTCTATATACTTTTAATATTAAAGTTTATAATCTTCAAAGATATAATTTTAGACAATGGTTTGTTGCAGATAACTTTAAATTTAAATATGATGAGCCAATTACAGCATGGCGTACGACAAGCATAATAAAAACAAGTGCTAATAATGTACAAGTCAAAGGATATTTTTATAATACTGGAACAAGTAAATATTACGGAATAAAGAATTTCTATGTAAACATTAAGGATGCAAATGGACGTAGTTTCTACACTACAATCAATAATGCAGAACTAAGTAAGATAACCGTAGATGCAAAGCATCAAGTATCTTATACTTTCAATATTAAAGTATATAATTTAAAGAATTATGATTTAAAAAAATCGTTACTTACATGTAGATTCAATTATTCTTGGTAAAAATAAGAAAATAATAAGAATTTAGAAGTATATATTAGATACTGCAATAAAATGGCTAGTAGAGTATAGTATAAATTATTGTTTATAATTAAGTAAAAAGGGTAAGTAGCAACTTGCCCTTTAGTTATTGATTAAATTAAGAAGGAATTAGTTTATTTATCAGTTTAGCCTTAATGTCACTAGAGTGCATTTATTAAAAGCTATTCTATTATAAATTTAAGTTTATTTGTTAGATAGCGTTTGCATAGTGATTTACAAATTAAAATAGGCTTTATAACTGTTGTATAAAATATTGAAAAGATATAGCATAATTACTTAAAGTGGTTTATATTGGATTTAAGAAAGTAGATATTTACGATTTAATAGAACTATAGGTAAAAAGCAAAATGTACTTGGAGATGTGTATAAATGCAAATTGTTAATGTAAATGAAACTAATATTGAATTATTTTCAAAGATTTTAACTGACTCAGCTAAGTGGTTAGACTCAATTGGGCAATCCATGTGGAAGGCGAAGAATTTAAGCCCTGCTGAATTACTGAAAAATTATGATATTACTGAAATGAAATTATGTTACGAGGATGAAAAGTTAGTTGGTGTGTATATTTTGCAATTCTATGATCCTCTTTTTTGGAGTGAGCTTAACAAAAATGAGACGGGTATTATACATAAGTTAGCTGTATCAAGGGAATTCAGCAAGCAGGGGTATGGTAGAAAGATAATTGAATCAGCAGAATTACTATGCAGGAAACAAGGTATAAAATCCTTACGACTTAACTGTGGCACTTTTAGACCTAGACTTCGAAATTTTTATGAGAGTGTGGGATTTGAAATGGTGGATAGAGTTTTTATTGATAATAGAGATCAGATTAGATATTATAAAGAATTGACAGAGTAAATAGGTAATAAAGTATGTAGGAGAATTGCTATGTTTTTCGATGATATTTCTATAAAAGAACACTTAAAGATAGGAGAAAATCCTAATCAAATTTATATAGCACCTCATCCATTACTAAGAAAATATATTGCACATTATACAATATCATTTCCAGATAAAGATGAAATAAAGAAAGGAAGTGAGTGTATTACTGATTTAACTTTAATACCAGATTCAAGTGGATGCATTATATATACCTATGAAAATAACAAGATTTCATCAAGTATATGGGGGGCAACAACAAAAACTGTAATAGTAAAGAAGGATTTTGATTTGCCCAAGATAAGATTCTTCGTTGAGTTTATGCCAGGTGGATTAGGTGTAATCAGTGGTATTAAACAATCAGAATTGTGTGATATTCAGACGGAAGTTGGACAAGTTAGTAAAGTTTTAGAAGCTGCCTTATATCGTGCAATGGAAGTAAGTAATAATGTAGATGATTTAATTTACATGGTTGATACAATCTTTTTAAGGATTATAGAGAAAAATAAAAGTCAGCATGAAGTTATAACTTCTGCTTTAGATATAATTAAATTTACAAATGGAATATTAACTGTTAAACAATTATCTTCAGAGAACTATGTTAGTGAACGTCATCTCAATAGGTTATTTAATGAATATATTGGGGTAAGCACAAAGACGTTTTTGAGACTTGCGAGAATAAACTATTCCATGAATTTATTTAAGAAATATGACTATAAAAGCTGTTTGAATATATCTCAGGTTTTAGGTTATTTCGATCAATCACACTTCACCCATGATTTTAAGCACATATGTGGTGTTTCACCTGATGCTTTTCTTAAAAATATGTCCGATTTTTACAATGAATCTTTCAAATACTGAGGTACTATTAATATAGGATATTAAGTAATTTAAAAATACTGGGGGAGAAAGTAATGATAGAATCTAGATGTGGTATTTTATGCTCAGAATGTGAGTATAAAGAAAAAGTTAATTGTAAAGGTTGTGCAAATATAGATAAGCCTTTTTGGGGAGATAGCTGTTCTGTAAAGTCTTGCTGTGAAGGTAAAGAGTTTTCTCATTGTGGGCAATGTAGTGAGTTTCCCTGTGATTTGCTTAATGAATTTGCATATGATAAAGAACAAGGTGATGATGGCAAAAGAATAGATCAATGCAGAAAATGGGTATGCCAGTGTAATAATAAATAGAGTTTATGGGGGAAGAGTCATGGAATTTAGAGTAGCGTTATTAGCTGTTAAAGATGTTGAAGTTTCTAAAAAGTTTTATGGAGAGATTTTTGACCAAAAAGTTGTATTAGATTTGGGAGCCAATGTAACCTTTAGTGGTGGTTTTGCAATACAGCAAGGTTTTGATTGGCTTGTTGGGTTACCACCTGATTCAATAGTAGAAAAGTCACATAATATGGAACTTTATTTTGAAGTAGATGATTTTGATGCATTTATAGAAAAATTGAATGAATATAAGAATATAGAATATGTTCATGAAGTAAGAAAATTTGAATGGCAGCAACGAGGTGTTCGTATTTATGATCCAGATCATCATATTATTGAGATAGGTGAATCTATGAAGGTAATAGCAAAGCGTTATCTTGCAGAAGGCTATTCAATAGAAGAAACTGCAAAAATCATTCAACATCCAATTGAATTCGTTAAAATGTGCAGTGAAACATAATTGTCTTGATTATATTATAAGTATTTCTGACGCTCCAAGTATCATTACTTGGAGAGTTTTTTATGTAAAGGATGTTTGAGGATAGGAATAACTTTGATGGGCAAGAATTTAAGCAGTTATATTAGTAATTAAAACAAAAGGTTAATAAATATATAATTATTTATTAAGTTGTTACCATTAAAGAAATAACAGGAAACTCTTTTGATAAAGAATTTCCTGTTATTCGAAAGTGCATATTGAACACTTTTCAATATAAATTTATTTTAAAGTAAGAATTACTTCATGGAATCAGGTTTATTAATTACAATTACACGAGGTTCTTGTAGATAATCTTGTACAATTCTTAATGCTTCACCAAATCTTTGGTAATGAACAACTTCTCTTTCTCTTAAGAATTTTAGAGGCTCTATTACATCAGGATCATCAGCCATATTTATCAGATATTCATAAGTAGCTCTTGCCTTTTGTTCAGCAGCTAAGTTTTCAGTAAGATCTACTATTGGATTTCCTTTTGATTGGATATAAGAAGCAGTGAAAGGAACACCAGCAGCACTTACTGGATATATACCTCTTCCGTGATCTGAATAATATGCTTCTAAACCAGCTTTCTTTATTTCTTCAAGACTTGCATTTTTCACAAGTTGATGAACTATTGAACCTACCATTTCTAAATGAGCTAATTCCTCAGTTCCTATATCATTGCAGGTTGCAATAGCTTGAGGAGTAAGCATTGAGAATTTTTGACTAAGATATCTTAATGATGCAGCTAATTCTCCATCTGGTCCACCATATTGAGTAATGATTATTTTTGCCATGGCAGGGTTTGAATTTTTGATTTTTATTGGATATTCTAGAAACTTATCATATGTCCACATACCTAAAACTCCTCCTTCTCAAGCTTAAAATTAGCTTCATATTCCCAAGGCCAAGGTTCACTTATCCATTGCCATGGATAAGGACTCAAGGAGTCATGTTCAGATAACATTGCACAATTGGCTTCATAAGTTTCTTTAAGCTTTTTGCATTCTAATACATAGGTATTATATTTTTTTATAGCTTCTTTATCATCTGGATGAGTATTAAGATATAATGCTAGATCTTCCTTCATAAATTCAGTAGCAACTATAAGTTGTAGCATATCTTTTTTACTAAAATCTCTATTCATATATATCCCCCCTTTTACTCATTTCCATAGGTTTAGCTTTTTTATCTTCCCCTTCGTAAGGACTATAAAGTTCTGGAAAAGCGGTGCCTCTCATCAATGCTTCCATTGGAGTGAAAAGAAGGCAAAGAGTTTCGTAGGGTACATAAGCAGCAGCTAGTCTAACGTCTTTAATCACTAGCTCTTGAGGAATGCAATTATTCTTTGCATAAAAATGCTGCATTTTTTTCAAAGTTTTTATTTCGTCCACTGTAATTCTCCTTATAATATTGAATACATAATATAATATTCAAGTTATAAAAAGTGTGATAAAAAATATATAAAATTAATATACATATAAGTTAATTTAGCTTGTTTTGAAAAACTGTAATGGTATAATTTACATGTTGATAATCTTTACATATGTAATTTATTAAAAACAGTTAGGAGTGATAATTATGGTTGAATCAAAAGCTTGGGATTGGAGCAAGAACGAAGATGATTATTGGCTAGTTCCTTCAAAGGAAGCATGCTATTTGGCGGAAGCATGGAAGTCAAAACAATTTAAAAAATTTCTTGATTTAGGTTGTGGATTAGGAAGACATTCAATTTATTTCGCACAAAAAGAATTTGAAGTTAGTTCAGTAGACTTGTCTGATTATGGCATAAATCACTTGAAACAATGGTCAGAAAAGGAAAGACTAAACATTGATATGCAAGTGTGTGATATGTTAAATCTACCTTTTGAAGATAATACTTTTGATTGCATAATGGCCTACAATGTTATTTATCACACAGATACTGAGGGGTTTATTAAAGTTGTAAATGAAATAAAAAGAGTGTTAAAAAGTGGTGGAGAGTTATTTATTACTTTAATTTCTAAAAATACTTGGTCTTTTCAGCATGTTGATCAATATAAGAGGGTTGATGAAAATACCATTTTAAGAGATGAACATGAAACTGAATTAAATGTACCTCACTTTTATGTAAACATAGATGATGTAAAAAAATACTTTAAAGATTTTGAATTTGTGCAAGTACCCGTTGAAGAAACAGAATACAATATGGAAGACACAGTATATTATTCTAGGCATTTTAATGTGATTGTTAGAAAGAAGTAGTTATGTGTAAGAGAAGGGGAGATAAAGTGTATAGAGAAATTTATGAAACATTAAAGAAGAACTTCAAGCTTAGAAATATGGACGTAGAATATTTTGAAACTTTAGATGAAGCTAAACTACGTATATTAAGTATAGTACCTGTGGAGGCTTCAATTGGAATTGGACATTCAGAAACACTACAAAATATGAAAATAACAGATGCCCTTTTAGAAAGAGGCAATGTTGTGTATGATAAAGAACTTGCCCAAAACTCAGAGGAATGTAAAGCATTAAAAAAGAAGGCTCTTCTTACTGATTGGTATATTACTGGTTCAAATGCTATATCTGTAGACGGAAGAATTGTAAATGTAGATCACAGTGGGAATAGAGTAGCAGCAATAACTTTTGGACCAGACAGAGTAATAATTGTAGTAGGAAAAAATAAAATAGTTGATACAGTAGAGGAAGCTGTAAAAAGAGTTAAGAATGTTGCATGTCCACAAAATGCAAAACGAGCAGGCTATAATCCACCTTGTGTAAAATTAAATAGATGTGTAAATTGCGTATCAAAGGAAAGAGTGTGCAATAGTCTATCTATAATTGAAGGGCAAATGGATTGCAACAGAATTAAAGTGTTCATAGTAAATGAGGAATATGGGTTCTAGTGTTATGGAGAGCAATTGCTCTCAATCTTTTAAATTTAATAGATTTGCAAGAGTTCACATATAGTTTCTATGTGAACTCTTGCGATTTAATCATAATATTCCTTATAACTTTATTTATTAGCAAACTTCTTCTTCATATATTCTGCACTAACCTGGATGCTCTTAATTGGATCATTATCCACCCAATTTTTATGAGTTTCTAATACAACACCTTCGACTCCATTTTTTATAGCAATTGCTGAAAGTGTATCAAGATCGATATTTCCGTGCCCCAATTCAGTTGCATTTTCTTCTAGTATTGGTGTCATATAAGGACCTGATTTACTGCAACCACGGTCATTAATATGCCATAATTTTATTCTACTACCCAGTTGTTCCATCAAAGCTGGAACATTAGCACCACCATCTGTCATCCAGTAGCTATCAAACTCAAAGTTGACATATTCAGAATTTGTTTTTCTGGTTATAATGTCATAAGCTGTTTTTTCGGGGGTTACCTTTTGTAGTTCACAATTATGATTGTGATACAAAAGATGTATTCCTTCCTTCGAAAGAACTTTTCCAGCTTGATTCAGACGTTGGGCAAGCTTTTCCACCTCATCTAAACTGCTATAATCAAATTTGTACATACCAGTAATAACTACAGTATCTGTTCCTAGACTTTTAGCTTCATCTGCTATAGCTTTAGCATTATTCTCGATGCTTTTCAGATCACTGTGCAGACTTATGACTTTTAGTCCACTTTCTTTGATCAGCTTTGGCCAATCAAGCTTGCCACCATTTCCAATAGGCATTCCCGAGAAACTTGTCATTAGTTTTACTGCAATAGAAGACTTGTGAATCATAAAATCATTTAATTCGATAGCTTCATAACCAGCAGCTTTGATATTTAGTAATGTTTGTAAAGCATTATCGTAATTATTACACAGTGTTCCTATCATGATCTGCTGAACTGCAGTTGTAATATGCTTAGAATCATTCTTGTCATTGCTTATTATAGCATTGCTCTGCTTTGATGTTTGTTCTATTTTATGTGATTTCACAATTTTGTTAATTTGGATATTTTCTTTGATTTCATAACCTCCAATGAGTATTATCACAAGCATAATACACACAACTACTACTGTTAATATCTTTTTTATCTTTTTTTTCATTTTTACATCTCCTTTTCATTGACTTGTTTCATTACTACTTTATAATATATAATAATATCAACATATGTTTATTTTACAACCGACAGATGTTTTGAAAATGTCGAATTCAATGGAGGAGCTATGTCAGAAAAAAATAATGTTAATCAGAGAGTTATGCTAACAAAGCGCTTAATCAGTGAGGCTTTATTAGAAATGTTAAAGACACGTAATATTAATAAAATATCTATACGGGAATTATGTCAAGTTGCAGGAGTTAATCGTACTACTTTCTATAATCACTATGGAAGTCAATATGATGTATTAAATGAAATTGCTGAGGCGTACATACAAAACACCTCATTTACTATTATAAATGATCTTGCTGTAGGGAAAAATATCGATGAATGTCTCACTAAGGTTCTAGAATATATAAAAGACCATGTTGAATTTATAAAACTTGTGCTAGATCAAGATAATTATGACTTAATGAATCACATCAAAATCTCACTTCCACAGTTTGATCAGATGGTCATTAGAAATCTTCCAGAGAGTCTTGAGTTGGATAAAAAGAAGGCAATTGCTTCGTATGTTCAGTATGGAACAGTAAGGCTTCTTAAAGAATGGATTGGCTCAGATTGCTTGAAATCACCAGAAGAAGAAGCAAAATTAATTTTATATATCGCTGGAAGAACAATTGGCAATTAATACTCCCTCATACCATAAATAAACTTAAGCATAAAATTTAAGCAGATAAATTTGAAACACATATATATCCAATCTGAAAGAGTTATAACTCACTATTTTAACTATATATACATGTAAAAAAAGACTGAATAGTTTTATGATATTGCACAAAATTATCCAGTCCCTTTGTTTTAATTCTTTTTCCAGCGTTTTAAGGTTGGCATATATTCCATCATTTTAGCTCTTGCTGTTTCTGCATCTGGACAACCGGCCTCTATTTCAAATTGAATGCAGCTTTCTATCATTTCTTCCATAGTTTCATCTTTAGAAAATTCTCCATCAGGAAAGCAGTAACAACAATAGTCTTTATTTCTTGAACCATCTGAATTTTTTCCGAAAAGCCCTTCTTTTTCTAGAGGCATACCACAACTTTGACATATTTTTTGTTCCATAATCTTATCTCCTTCATAATTAATATCTTGATTTAAGATTAATATATCATTGTAAATATGACATCAGTACGTCAAATTTAAATTATAAGTACTGCAATCAAGAAGCTAGTTTTTAATTTTACAGGTATTCATCAAATAATATATTGACTCTGACGTTGCGTAATAGTGTATATTATTGTTCAAGGAGATGATTTGAAATGAATATTACACTTGTTCGTTCAGATGAAATTTATAAGAAAATGATGAATTCACCTAAGGAGAAGAGGGATGATATTTATCGTTATGAATTTATGAAACCTTTTGAATTCAAGTGGACTTGTATCAATGTGCCAATTAAAGCATCACAAAAAGGTGGATATGATGTAGTTATGGCAAGCAGTATGCTTGGATTTTTGCCACCAACAGAAGTTGATGAAACTCAAAAAGAGGTTATAGATTTAATATCAGATGATAATTTATGGAGAAGTTGCGAAAAGACTATTAAAGATTCCTTAGAACGCTTTACAAAGCTAGGATATGAATTGCCAGTAAAGGATTATAAATTTTCACTTACTCTTGCAAATCCTCAAAGCCCATATATATCTAATAGCGATGGTTACGCTGGAGATGGAGGAATTCCTGGGTATATTTTTGTGGGACTCGTTCCAAACGAGTATACTATAAGTAGGATACCAGCAGCTTTGGCACATGAGTGCAATCATAATGTTCGCTGGCAGTTTGAAAAATGGAGTATGAATGTTACATTAGCGGATATGATGATAAGTGAGGGCATTGCTGAAAATTTTGCAACATCAATGTTTGGAGAGGAAATGGTTGGCCCTTGGGTAAGTAAAACTGATATTAAAGAACTTAATGATTATATAAAGCCAATTATTAAAGAGGGATTAGATGCAACAGGATTTGAAAATATCTCAGCATATCTTTGGGGAGATGAGTTGGCAGCAGTTCAGGGGTACTTCCCAGTAGGTCTTCCTTATTGTGCAGGATATGCCTGTGGTTATTATATGATTAAGCATTATTTAAAGAAAACAGGCAAGTCAATTGAAGAAGCTACATTAACCCCTACTGCTGAAATTATGAATGAGATAGAGGATTTTTGGGATGAAGAAACAGCTTAGAACAGTAAATGAGACTGCGAAGCTCACTGGTATTACTATTAGAGCTTTGCATTATTATGATGAAATAGGCTTATTAAAACCATCAGAAATATCTGAAGCAGGGTACAGATTTTATAGCAATGAGGATATTGCACTTTTGCAGCAGATATTATTTCTAAAAGAAATAGGTTTTGAATTAAAGCAGATAAAAGAAATAATTAATAATCCGAATTTTGATGAAAAAATTGCACTAAAGCAGCACAAAGAAATACTAATCTTAAAGAAGAATCGTATAGAAAATTTGATAAAACTAGTAGATGATAAATTGGAGGGGGATGATAATTTGAGTTTTTCAGAATTTGATGAAACTGATATTATTGCTAAACAAGAAGAGTATAGAAAAGAAGTTATAGAACGTTTTGGGCATACTGAAGCATACAAGGAATATGAACAGAGAAAATCAAAGGATAAAGGAAATAATTATATTGATAAAAAAGCAGAGGATATATTCAGAAAAATTGCAGAGCATATGGATTGTCCTCCTAGCTGTGATGAAGTACAGAAGCTTATTTCACAGTGGAAAAATCATATTACAGAAAATTACTATACTTGCACTAATGAAATACTACAATGTTTAGGATTGATGTATGTGGAGGATGAACGATTTAAGAAATACTTTGATAATATAAGTGAGAATTTAGCTGGATATGTAAGTGAAGCTATAAAAATATATTGTGATAAAGGATAGCAACTATAGGGTTGCTATTTTTTTATTTTACAAATACTTGTATAACATTAGTTAAAGTAGTACAATACTTTTGAACGATGTTCAAAACATGGTTCAATAGCATGGAGGTAGTATGAATAATAGTATTGATATAAAAAGTAAACTTATAAATGTAACAAAAGAGCTTATAAAAAATAGTGATGGAGATATTAGTAAAATAACAATAAGATCAATTGCAGAAAAAGCAAATGTGGGAGTAGGCCTTGTTAATTATCACTTTCAAAATAAAGATAATTTAATTGAAATCTGTGTTCAAGAAATGATAGGTGATGTAGTAAAAGCTTTTAAACCTAATTTAGATTCTAGTGAAACTTCTGTGGATAGAATAACTGATGCAGCTAAGCAGGTAATGGATTTTCTAGTTTCTAATGAAGCAATTTCAAGAATATCTATTTTATCAGATATGAGGAATCCCAGTGAACAGGATAATTCCACAAAAACAATGCAAGGGTTCTTATCAATATTTAGTAATGACATGAATGATTTAGAAGCAAAAAAGTTATGTTTTGCATTAACATCAATTCTTCAAGTTTGTTTTTTAAGAAGAAATAGTGGTATGGAATTTATAGGATTGAATATGTTTAACAAAGAGGACAGAGATAACTTTATTGACTTTATTGTTAGAAAGTTGTTTTCATCAAGTGAATCTTAGTTGAACTTACATCGTCAATGTGTACCTCGTCTAGGAAGGTGTAGCCGTTGTCAGATAAATTAGTTATTTTATAAAGGTGGGTTTAAGATGAAAGTAATTGCAATTATGGGTAGTCCTCATAAAGGAAAGGGGTATGAACTTATCAAAAGAATTGAGAGTGAAATGAAGTTACTAGGAAATGTAGAATTTGAGTATGTATTTCTTAGTGATGTGAATTTGGAGATGTGCAAAGGTTGTTTTAATTGCATATCAAAAGGAGCAGAATTTTGTCCAATAAAAGATCATAAGGAGAGCATTGAGCGGAAACTTTTGAGCTCAGATGGTATTATATTAAGTTCACCAGGATATGCATGGAATGTTAGTGGACTTATGAAGAATTTTATTGATAGATTTGCATATACCATGCATAGACCTGAATTTTTTAATCAATCACTTATGTTGGTAGCAAATGGTGGATCAGGACTAAATAATGTACTTAAGGAGTTATCATTTACTCTTGGAGGAAGTGATAAAGTTTGTGAACTAGCAATAACAACAACTCCTTGGGAAACTAATAAAGATTATGAGAAAAGTATAAATAGAAATATAAGAAGAAGTGCAAAAAAATTCTACGATTCACTCGAAAGTAGAAAAGAGAAAAGTCCTAAATTACCTGATTTAATATGGTTTAAAATGTTTAAGAAGATGTCAAACCTTTCAAAGGAAACCTTACCTGCGGACTATAAATATTATAGTGATAAGAGCAGATATTTTTATGAAGTTAAAATAAATCCAATTAAAAGTCTTATTTCAGATTTTATAGCGACTGTAGGGGTTATTGTTATTAAGAAGAGAATTATTTTTAAATAGTTAAGTTGAAGTGTTAAAGGCTAGATTTATTAGATGATATGTTAATAAGAACCAAATTACCCTGTTAATATCTTAAGTGTGATATAATATATGTTAAGAACTTATGTTAGTGGGGTGGAATAATGAGTTATGGTGTAAATAGTGTTCAAGATGATGACTCTATAATAGCAAAATATCAAAGTAAAGATAAAAAGAAAACCAAAAAGGCTAGGGAAATTATCTCGGAGAAAGTTGGAAATTATTATTGCAAATATATAGTAGACGAGAAGGGAAATAAAACTTTAGTGGCTAGGGTGCCTGCAAGTTCAGTAGAGAAGCAAAAAACATCACCAAGGTTAGTTGATGATTCTCAAAGTAAAGTATGTGATTATAGTACACTCCAAAATACTTCTACAACATTTCATCACAGACAAAAACTAGCGGCTCAGTCTAAGCATAAGGATAATTTAAATGATGTACTAAACATATTAAAAGATTCTATGGGAATTCCAAGAAGTAAAAAGAGATTAGGATTATTTTAGTTAGATAAACTAGTTTGAATAGTTAGTCTATTTATGTGTTAGGTTATTAATAAGAGTTAAACTATATAAAGTATGATAAAAGAATGGTGAGTTACAGTAGAGGATTTATGAGAGGTTAAGAATGAGCAAAATAACAGTGGAGAAGCTTAGAGAACTTCATTTATTTGATAAAGTTGAAGAAAACACATTAAAAGAATTATCCCAAATATCATTGATAAAATCATATAAAAAGGGTGAAAATGTATTTTTGGATAAGCAAGTAGTAGATACTATATATATTGTTTTGGCAGGAAAATACTCTCTTTATAAGATTGGTGAAGGGGCACAAAAGAAGGTTATTTTTATACTAGGAAGAGATAGCATATTGAATGAAGTTATTGTAGATAATTTGCCAGCTTCTATATTTTGTGAGACCTTTGAAGAGGGGGAATTACTACTTATTAATCGGGAAAAACTAATTGGACTTATGAAACAAGATTTTGCTTTAACCACAAATGTATTAAATTCTCTTGCATTAAAAGTTAGAAGACTTTATAGGCAGATGAAGAATACGACTCCAATAAAGATTGAGAAAAAGTTAGCAGCGAAGTTTTGGAAGTTATCTAGAGATTATGGCTTAGAAGTTGAAGATGGTGTGGCAATAAATCTTAAGATGTCTGTTACATATCTTGCAGACATGTTTGGAAGCCAGAGAGAAACTATATCTAGAGCTATAAAAAAGTTAGAAGAATTGGGACTTATAAAGTTTAAAGATAAGACTATTATAGTAACTGATAAAGAAAAGTTGGTAAAATATTTTAAAGGTTTATAACTATATAATTATTTTTTGGACTGTGATGAAAATCACAGTTTTTTATTTGCTCTTAATTTATACTTAATTCAAAAGTGGAGGTGTATGTAATGTTTAGTGAAGAAATTAACAAAGTTTCTATGGCTGCACAGGGGAAAATTAATCTATTGAAGAAAAGTAAGTTAAGATACCTATTGGCATCAGCACTTGCAGGTCTTTATGTGGGACTGGGCATAATGTTGATTTTTACAATTGGAGGGGTGTTGAATTCAGCACATTCACCTGCTACCAAGATTGTAATGGGAATTTCATTTGGTGTTGCACTGTCATTAGTTATTTTTGCAGGTGCAGAGCTTTTTACAGGAAACAATTTTGTTATGACAGTAGGATTTCTAAAGAAAACGGTATCATTAGGGGATTTACTTTCAGTTTGGATTTTTAGTTTTTTGGGTAATGTTGCAGGGTCAGTTTTTGGAGCGTGGTTATATTATTCAACTGGATTGGCTACAGGACCTGTAGGAAAGTTTATAACTACAACAGTTTCCGCAAAGATGAATGGTTCAGTTCATGAATTATTTGCAAAAGGAGTATTGTGTAACATATTAGTTTGTCTTGCTGTTTGGTGCTCTTTCAAAATGAAAGAGGAAATAGGAAAGCTTGTGATGACTTTTTGGTGCTTATTTGTATTTATAACTGCTGGATTTGAACATAGTGTTGCAAATATGACCTTACTTGCTATAGGTTTGTTCATACCACATCCTGCGAATGTAACAGTTATTGGCTATATTTATAACATTGGAATAGTCTCACTTGGCAATGTAGTCGGCGGAGCTATAGTGTTAGCTTTACCATATTTCCTTATCTCAAAAGATAAGTAGAGAGGTGTTTTTATGGGATTTAAATTAAAGGTAGAAGATTTTAACGAATTTTTGGAAGAGGTGTCAAAGGACTATAAGGTTTATGCACCTAAGGTTTTAAAAGGAAAGGGAACTTTCTCAGATACAGATGTTGTTAGATATGCAGAAATTAAAGATGTAGAAGAGATAGAATTTAAAAGTAAATCAGCATTTTCATATAAAGAAGTTTTACTTCCTATAACTCAAACCTTGTTTTATTTCACTGAAGACCAATGGACAGAGCCAAAGGTAGAGGAAAAAGGAGTACTGATCTTTTTAAGAAGCTGTGATATGCATTCTTTAAAAAGAATTGATGACATATATCTAAGAAACGGTTTTGAAGATCCATATTACAAGACTATTAGAGAAAAAGCAAAGTTTATTTTAATAGGTTGTGAAAAGAGTTTTGATAACTGCTTTTGTGTAAGTATGGGAACCAATAAAACAGAAGATCATGATGCATATATAAAAGTAGTTGATGATATGGTGTATTTTGATGTACAAGATGAAGCTTTAGAAGGTTATCTTGGTGAAATTCAAAGGGAAGAGGTAGAGGTTGTTGTTGATTTTGTTTCAGAGAATGAAACAAAGGTTAACATTCCAGAAAATCTTGAATTAAAAGTTATGAATTCATCAATGTGGAAGGAATATTCAGCTAGATGTATAGCTTGTGGAAGATGTAACTTTGTATGTCCAACATGTACATGCTTTACTATGCAGGATATATTCTACAAGGATAATGAGAAGGCAGGAGAAAGAAGAAGAGTTTGGGCTTCTTGTCAAGTTGATGGATACACAAATATGGCAGGAGGACACAGTTTTAGATTAGATAAAGGTCAAAGAATGAGATTTAAGGTTCTTCATAAAGTTTATGATTATAAAAAAAGATGGGGATATAATATGTGCGTTGGATGTGGAAGATGTGATGATATATGTCCAGAATACATTTCCTTCTCAAACTGTGTAAATAAATTAGAGAAGGGTATGGAAGAGGTGGAATAATGAGTAATATATATATGCCATTTCAATCAGAAATATTAGATGTAAAAAAGCATACAGAAATAGAATATACATTTAGAATGGCTTTTAAAGGTGATGTAAAGCCAGGGCAATTTTTTGAAGTATCTATACCAAAGTACGGAGAAGCTCCAATCTCAGTAAGTGGAATAGGTGAAGATTATGTAGAACTTACTATTAGAAAAGTTGGAGTTGTTACAAATGAACTGTTTACTTACTATGTAGGACAAAAGTTTTTCATGAGAGGACCTTATGGAAATGGTTTTGATTTAGAAAACTACAAGAACAAAGATGTTGTAGTAGTAGCAGGGGGAACTGGACTTTCACCAGTTAAAGGTATTGTGGATTACTTCTCTCAAAATCCTAAAGATGCTAAGAAGTTTACTTTAATTTCAGGTTTTAAGTCACCTGAAGATATGCTTTTTAAGGATGATATTAAAGCATGGAAAGATAACATGAATTTAATAATTACTGTAGACAAGGCTCCAGAAGGCTATGATGGTAATGTAGGTCTTGTAACAAAGTTTATACCAGAGTTAGTTTTTGAAGATATAGATGATGTACAAGTAGTTGTAGTAGGTCCTCCTATGATGATGAAGTTTACGGTTCAGGAGTTCTTAAAAAGAGGAATAAAAGAAGAGAATATATGGATTTCTCAAGAAAGAAAGATGTGTTGTGGAGTTGGTAAGTGTGGACACTGCAAAATTGACGATACATATATATGCTTAGATGGTCCAGTATTTAACTATACAAAAGGTAAGAGTTTAATAGATTAGAAGGGAGGAGAAGTGACTGTGGATATAAATACTAAATATCTTAAAAAAAATGCATTTAGGGTTACTAAGAAAAGAGGAATAACAGCTTCGAGAATTAGAATACCTGGTGGACATATGGATGCTAAGATTCTTTCTCTAATACAAGAAATTGCAGATAAATATGGAGATGGGACAGTTCATATAACTACAAGACAAGGGTTTGAAGTACCAGGGATAAACATGAAAGACATCCCAGAAGTAAACAAACTTCTTCAACCAATAATTGAGAATCTTGAAATAAATCAAGAGGTTCCAGGAGAAGGATATACAGCAGCAGGCACAAGAAACATATCTGCATGTATAGGAAACAGAGTCTGTCCTTTTGGAAATTATAATACCTCCGCATTTGCTAAAAAGATAGAAGAAGCAATCTTCCCTAATGATCTTCATTTTAAAGTTGCTCTTACTGGTTGTCCAAACGACTGCTTAAAGATTAGAATGCATGATTTTGGTATCATGGGAATGACTGAACCGCAATATGATTCTTACAGATGTATAGGATGTCAAGCATGCGTCAAGAATTGTAAGAAGAGAGCTACAGGTGCATTAAAATTCGAAAACTTTAAAGTGGTTAGAGATCATAATAAATGTATCGGCTGTGGTGAATGTGTAGGAAAATGCCCAACAGGAGCATGGTCAAGAAGTTCAGAAAAGTATTTTAGACTTGCCATTATGGGAAGATCAGGTAAGAAAAATCCTAGACTGGCTGAAGATTTTATAGTATGGGTAGATGAAGAAAGTATACTTAAGATAATATTAAATACTTATGATTTTGTTACAGAGTATATTGACAAGGAAGCTCCAGGTGGTAAAGAACATATAGGATATATAATTGATAGAACGGGGTTCCAAGAGTACAAGAAATGGGCTCTTAAGGATGTGGAACTAGGTCCTAAGGCAGTATTAAAGGACAATATATATTGGAGTGGAATCCGTTATTAAATAAGATATAAACAAGCTTTTGGTTAATAGTAGCCTTTGCCTATAATTGGCGAAGGCCTATTTCCATTTCATAAATAAAATAAATAACAAGTCAATGCATTTTCAAAAGTAATTAATTATAAGCAGGATAAATAGGTTATTGACTTGATAATTTTTGAAAGTGCATTTATGGAGTGATGATATGATTCAATTAATAGGATTAAAAAAAGGATTAGCTTTATCGATAAGAGAACAACTATCCATAGGAAAAAGTAAATATAGAGAAGGTTTAAAAGAAATACTAAAATTTTGTGATGAGGTAGTGATTATAAGTACTTGCAACAGAACAGAGATATATTTTAACTCTGAAGAGGAAGGAAATTGCATCATTCATAAGCTATTTCAAGCATTAGGGTGGGATGAATCATTATCCCAATATATTTTCTATTCTCAGGGTTATGATACAACTAGGCACCTTTTAGAAGTTGTTTGTGGATTTCACTCAAAAATTTTAGGTGAAGATCAGATACTAGGGCAAGTTAAGGAAGCTTACTACTATTCAATAGAAGCAAAAGCTGTTTCTGGAGATTTACAGAGGCTTTTTCAAGAAGCAATAACCTGTGGCAAAGAATTTAGAACAAAAGCTAAAATGCACAATATACCAGTATCTTCAGCATCAATAGCTGTAAACTATGCGTTAAAAAAGGAATGTAAAAAGTTTATGGTATTAGGTTATGGTGATGTGGGGAAGCTTGCAGTTAAATATCTTTTAGCACGGGATATTTTGAAAGTTTATATAGTTGTTAGGGAGCCTAAAAAGATAACTGATTTAAAAGATGATAGAGTGAAAATCATAGAGTTTAATGAAAAAAATGATTTCATGAAGAAAGTTGATTGTATTATTTCTTGTACTTCAGCTCCTCATCATATAATTGGTAAAAAAGATATAACAGAAGACAAGAAACTTCTTATCTTTGATTTAGCTGTTCCTAGAGATGTGGAACTTTCAATTGGTGAATGTTCTAATATAGAACTTTTAGATATAGATATGATAAGTAAGATAGATGATGAAAATAAAAAACTTAGAAAAGAGCGTATGGAAAGTTGTAGAGATATTATAAGAAAACGTATCAGTGCATACGAGGAATGGAGAGAATTAAAAGAGATATCACCATATGTGAAAAAACTAAAAGCAATTAGCCAAGAAGTAAGTCAGAAAAGAATAGATACCTTTATTAATAAAAGTAAAACAAAAGATCACAAGGAGTTAGCTGAAGTTCTAATTAGAAGTACTTCTGATTTTTATGTGAATAGAGCCATAGAAGCTCTGAAGGAAGCTAAGCTTGAGGGGAGAGAGGAACAGTGTCTAGAGATAATACAGAAGATCTTCAAGAGGAGTTAGAATTTGTTTTTTTATCATTATTATCAAAAAAGCTAAATGTGGGAATTATAGGTGGAGGCAAAGGTGGTTTAACAAAGGCTAGAACATTTTTAAATAGTGGAGCTAATTTGTGGGTTCTTTCAAGAGAATTTATAGAAGAATTTAAAGAGCTTAAACTTCAAGGAGATAGAGTTATAAAAGGTGAATATTACACTGATTTTATAAAAGATAAACATGTAGTTTTAGTAGCTGTGGAGGACTTAGAGCTTAAGAAGAAAATAAAAGATGACTGTGAAAAGATGTATAAGATTTTTATAGATTCTACAAGCTTTAAAAATGGTATGGGACTGATTCCAGCTCAGAAACAA
The DNA here is from genome assembly GCF_024345225.1 of Clostridium sp. TW13. Classification (NCBI taxonomy): domain Bacteria; kingdom Bacillati; phylum Bacillota; class Clostridia; order Eubacteriales; family Clostridiaceae; genus Inconstantimicrobium; species Inconstantimicrobium mannanitabidum. The sequence continues at coordinate 3,530,375 of NZ_BROD01000001.1, read as the reverse complement.
ACAAAGAATATCTCTTTTAGTGTACATACCAAGGGGGGAAATCCAAAGGCAGCAATGTTACTTTTAAATAAGTCAGAAGAGGAATTTTTAAAGTATGATGAGTTTATTGGAATGCTCAACCCAATAAGAAACAAAGCGAAGAAGTTAAAAAGAAAAACTGAAATCATAAACTTCATAAATACAGAAGATTTTAAGTTTTTTTATGAAAGAGGATATATTAAAGAAATACTACTTTTATTTTTTGATGAGGATGATGTGAATTATTTATTGAAAATGTAGGGAGGAGATTTTGTGAGTTTGATTATTGCAACTAGAAAAAGTAAATTAGCTCAAGTTCAAACGGAGCTTGTTATGGATATGATAAAGGTTAAACTGGGGCTTGAAAGTGAGAAACTTTTAATTGAAACAGAAGGAGACAGAAGATTAGATGTAACCTTAGATAAAATAGGTGGAAAAGGTCTTTTTGTTAAGGAAATAGAACTGGCTCTTTTAAGAGGAGAAGCACATGGAGCTGTTCATAGTATGAAGGATGTAACTTCTACCTTGGAGGATTGCTTTGAACTTGCAGCTATGCCAGTGAGGGAAGATGTAAGAGATGGGTTTATTTCTAGAGATGGAATAAGTTTTTTTAATCTACCTATGGGGGCTAGAATTGGAACTAGTAGTCCTAGAAGAAGTGCTGAGTTAAAAGAGTTAAGACCAGATTTAAATATAGTACCCATAAGAGGAAATGTACAAACTAGAATTGCAAAGATGGAGACTGAAAATTTGGATGGAATAATTTTAGCAGCAGCCGGGCTTAAGAGAATTAATATGGAGAATATAATTACTAACTATTTTGAACCCAAAGATTTTGTGCCTGCTGTTGGGCAAGGTGCTTTGGGTATAGAAATACTAAAAGATAATGAAGAAAGTAGGATTTTAAGAAAGCTTGATAATATTGATGTGACACATTGTGTAGAAGCTGAGAGAAGCTTTATGAAGGCTCTAAATTGTGGATGTAACTCACCAATTGGTGCATTTGCTGAACTTCAAGGACAAGATATTTATCTTATAGGGATGTTTCAAGTAGGAAACAAAATTATAAAAAAAGATATTTGGGGCAGTAGAGAAGACAGGATTGAACTAGGAGAAGCTTTGGCTAAGAAGATATTAAAGTAGAAGAATATCGTTTTATTATATTTAAGTTAGGCATCTGAAAATAGACTAGTATATGAACTTATTTTTTTTGAAGATGCCTTATATAGAAGTACTGTAAGATGTAGAAACAATTTACTAAGGAGTTAGAGATAGATGAGTAAGGTATATATAATTGGTGCAGGTCCTGGTGATGAAGAACTATTGACTTTAAAGGCTATAAAGTCTATGGAGAAGTGTACTGCTGTTTTGTATGACAGACTGGTAGGAAATAATATATTAAATTATTTAAGAGAAGATTGTAAGATTTTTTATTGTGGCAAGGAACCTGGTTGTCATTATAAAAGCCAAGATGAGATAAATAGTATGCTAGTAAAGCTTGCTAAAGAAGGTCATATAGTAGGAAGAGTAAAAGGCGGAGACCCTTATGTTTTTGGAAGAGGGGGAGAAGAAGTTTTATCTTTAGTAGAAGAAGGAATAGACTTTGAAGTTATTCCTGGAGTAACCTCAGCCATATCAGTTATGAGTTATGCAGGAATACCAACAACTCATAGAGGAATATCCCAAAGCTTTCATGTCATAACAGGAATGAGTGGATCAGCTTTAAAGGTGAATTGGGAAGGGGTATCAAAATTAGAGGGAACTCTTATATTTTTAATGGGATTAGAAAATATAGAGTATATATGTTCATCTTTAGTTTCCCAAGGGAAAGACATGGACACACCTTGCGGGGTAATTATGAGGGGAACAACTTCTAAGCAAAGAAAGGTAGTTGGGACACTAGAGAATATTTGTGAAAGAGTGGAGGATGCGGGTTTAAAGTCTCCTTGCATAATAGTAGTTGGAAATGTAGTTACTCTTAATGATAAGCTTAATTGGTTTGAAGGAAAACCTTTATTTGGTTTAAATGTTTGTGTAACTAGATCTAAGGAACAAGCTAGAAGCCTAAAATATAATCTTAAGGAACTTGGAGCAGAGGTTACAGAGATAAATGCTATAAAGATAAAAGATACAGCTTTAAATCTTGAAGAATATGAAAATAAATTTTCTAAGTATGATTTCATAGTATTAACATCTGTTAATGCAGTTAATATATTTTTTGATTACTTAAGAAAAAGAGAAATAGATTTAAGAGTGTTAAAAGGCCGCTTTGCTGTAATAGGAGAAGCTACAGCAGGTGCTTTAAAGGATAAAGGAATAAAACCATTTATAATAGCAAAAGAGTTTGTGTCAGAAAGCTTAGTTGAAAGTATGAAACTTGTTGTTAAAGAAGGAGATAAAATTCTTGTGCCTTGTTCAAAGGAATCAAGATTATATATAGGAGAAGAACTCAAAAAGTTAGGAGCACAGGTAGATAGAGTAGAGATATATGAACCTATTTGTGGAGATATTAAGAATGTAAATGCTTTTAATGAGGTGGACATAGTTACTTTTACTAGCCCTTCTATTGTAAGAAACATGATTAAATTAGTGGGTGCAGAAGAGTTAAAGAAAAAGCTATGTGTAGCAATAGGGCCAATAACTTTTAAGGAATTAGAGAATAACGGAATTTCAGCAGTGCAATGTAAGAAGTATGGTGAAGATGGACTTATATCAGAACTATTAACAATATGGAGGAATAAAAATGCTTTATAAGAGACATAGAAGGTTAAGAAAAAATACAGCTATAAGAGAGTTGGTAAGAGAGACAACTATATCATCAAAGGATTTTATATATCCTATTTTTGTGATTGAGGGAGAAAATATTAAGAAGGAAATACCTACGATTCCAGGAAATTATCATGTATCGGTAGATAGATTACATGAAATCTTAGAGGAAGTTATAGACTGTGGTGTTAATGGAGTAATGTTCTTTGGACTTCCAGAACATAAAGATGAATGTGGATCATCAGCCTTTGATAAAGATGGAATAATTCAAAAGGCAGTAAGAAAGGCTAAGGAATTGTATCCAGAGTTATGGGTTATAACGGATGTATGCATGTGCGAGTATACTGATCATGGTCACTGTGGAATTTTGCATGGTCATGAGGTTGATAATGATAAAACCTTAGAGTTTTTAGGTAAAATTGCTCTTTCACATGTGGAGGCAGGAGCAGATATGGTAGCACCATCTGATATGATGGATGGAAGAGTTGCTTATATTCGTGATGTTTTAGATTCAAATGGTTTTAAAGACGTATCTATAATGGCTTACAGTGCAAAGTACAGCTCAGCATTTTATGGGCCTTTTAGGGAAGCAGCTAATTCAGCACCTAAGTTTGGAGATAGAAAGAGCTATCAGATGGACCCTGCAAACATTAATGAGGCTATGAGAGAGATAGAATCAGATATAGAAGAGGGTGCTGATATAATCATGGTTAAACCGGCATTATCTTATTTAGACGTGGTGAGGTGGGCAAGAGATAGATATGATTATCCAGTGGCTGCATATAGTGTGAGTGGTGAATTTGCAATGGTGAAGGCAGCAGCAAGCTTTGGATTTATTAATGAAAAAGCTATAGCCTTAGAGATGCTTCTTTCAATGAAAAGAGCAGGTGCGGATATAATAATAACTTATTATGCCCTAGAAGCATCTAGATGGTTAAGGGAAGATTTAAATATAAACCATAAGTAATATTTACGGTTTATATTTAAATACAGTGTTAACTGCAATAATTCGAATATTTATGAAGTTTATTAATTAGATATTATATAATGTTAGGAGGATAAGATGAGCAATATTGAGATTTTTGAAGAATCTAAAAAATATATGCCAGGAGGAGTAAATTCACCAGTAAGAGCATTTAAAGATGTAGACCTTACTCCCCCAATAATTAAAAGAGGAAGCGGAGCTTATATTTTTGATGAGGAAGGTAATAGATATACTGATTTTGTAGGTGCATGGGGCCCTATGCTTTTAGGACATTGTGATGAAGATGTAGTAAAAGCTATAAAAGATACCTGTGAAAATGCAATAGCCTTTGGAGCATCTACAGAACTTGAACTTAGGCTTGCAAAACATATGTGTACAACTTTGGATAACGTTGAAATGGTGAGGATGGTGAATTCAGGTACAGAGGCTACCATGAGTGCAGTAAAGCTTGCAAGAGGTTATACAGGAAGAGATAAGATACTAAAATTTGCAGGCTGTTATCATGGACACTTTGATGGATTTTTAGTTAGTGCAGGTTCTGGACTTCTAACGGAAGGAATTCCAGGCAGTGCAGGTGTTCCTGAAGAAAGTATAAAAAATACAATAGTCGGTCAATACAATAATATAGAAAACATAAGACAAGTTTTTAATAAATATGGTGAAGAATTAGCAGCTGTAATTATAGAACCTGTAGCAGGGAATATGGGAGTTGTAAAAGCTGAGAATGAATTTATGGAGGAACTGAGGGCATTATGTGATAAGCACGGAACGTTGCTTATATTTGATGAGGTAATGAGTGGGTTTAGAGTAAGCTATAAAGGGGCACAAAGTTTATTTAAAGTTAAACCTGACTTAGTAACTTATGCAAAAATAATGGGGGGAGGACTTCCATGTGGTGCTTATGGTGGAAGAAGAGATGTAATGGAGAAACTTTCACCACTAGGAGATGTATATCAAGCAGGAACAATGTCAGGAAATCCAGTGGTTATGGCAGCTGGCTTAGCTACCTTGACAAAGCTTTATAATAATCATGAGTATTATCAACATATAGATTCATTAGGTCTTAAGCTTCAGGAAGGGATGAAAGCAATAGCTAAAGAAAAAGGAATTCCTTTAGTAGTAAATAGATGTGGAGGTATGATGACTGTATTTTTCACTAATAAAGATAAGGTTACTTTATATGAGGATGTTATGAGCTGTGATACAAATCTTTTTAAAAGATTTTTCACCCATATGTTAAAGAGTGGATTCAATCTTCCACCATCTCAATATGAGGCTATGTTTCTTTCAGTAAAGCATAGTGATAAGGATATTGAAGAATTTCTTGATGCTTTTAGAAAATTTCAAGTGTAGTTAATAGAAGCAGGTTTATTTTTATATAGGAAGGTTGATAGCATGAAAAAAGCTATATTAATTGTAAGTAATGGGACTTCAGATATAGCAGCTCTGGAGGCTTCAATAATGAAATTTGAGCACAGGGTTAGAAATGAATTTAAAGAATATGAAGTCTTTAGGGCTTTTTTCTCAGAAAAGATTATTTCAAAATTGAAGAGTAAGTATAGCACTAAAGTAAATACTCCTTTAGAAGCACTTATTGAAATAGAGGAGTTAGGATATGAAGAGCTAGTTATTCAGCCTCTATATATCGTTTGTGGTGTTGAATATAAAATATTGAAAGATGTTGTTGATGAGTTTAAGAAAGAATCAAAATTAAGAAAAATAATAGTAGGTAATCCTGCACTTATAGAGAATGATAAGGCGAGAACATTTGATTTTATAAATAGTATAAAAGATAATTTTAAGGTAAATAAGGTTACAGTAGTTGCAGTTCATGGAACAAAGACTTCAGCTAATAAGTGTTATCTAGAGCTAAATGATGCATTTAGAAGTTGTGGTTTGAGTAAAGTTTTTGTTGGGGCAGTAGAAGGAGAGCCTTCTTTTGATTGGGTTTTAACAAGTTTGCATAACAACAATATTAAAGAAGTTTTACTTATGCCTTTTTTGATTGTAGCAGGATTTCATGCGAAAAAAGACCTAGTTTCCACATCACCTAGGTCGTGGAAAAGTATCTTAGAAAGAGAAGAAATTCATGTTGAAGAAAAGCTTATAGGCTTAGGAGAAATGACAGGTTTTCAAGAATTTTTCTTAAGAGATTTAAGAAAATTGATAGATGATATATAGTAACAAATGATACCGATTTTTTTATCTTTTAGTGGTAAACTAAATACATAAAGTAATTTAGAATGATAAAGGAAGATGAAAAATATGAGTAATAAATATTTTGATATAAAAGATACACTATATAATATTACAGAAAAATATGCTGAGGCTATAGAATTATTAATATCAGTAGGCTTTGATAATATTAAAGATGAAAATTTAAGAAAAGCTTTTGGACAATCAATTTCCTTAGAAAATGCACTAAAGTTAAAGAAGATAAATATAGAAAACTTTGTAGAGCAGCTAGTAGAGAGAATTGAAGCTAATAATAATGGTGTAAGTGAAGCATCAGATAAAAAGGATTCAGTAAAGATTGTGGGAGTATTACCTTGCCCAGTTAGAGTGCCACTAACAGAAAATTTTGAGAGCTGGGTTGCTGAACAAAACTTTGATTTTAATTTAGATTATGAATTAAAGGCAGCTTCTGTAGGAATAGGCTGGATAAAGGATGCATTAAAAGAACAATCAGAGGATGCTTTACCAGATTTATTTATGTCAGCAGGTTTTGAATTGTTTTTTGATAAAGAGCTGTTTGGAAAATACAAAGCAAAAAATATCTTTGAAGATATTACAGGGATAGATCATTATAATTCTGATTTTCATAATACAGATATAGAATTAATGGACCCAAATAAGCAATATTCAATTGTAGGAACTGTGGCTGCAGTTATAGTAGTAAATCATGAAGAATTAAACGGAAGAAAAGCACCAACAAGTTGGGAAGATATATTGGATGAGGAATTTGAGAATAGCGTAAGTCTACCAGTAATGGATTTAGATTTATTTAACTCAATCTTACTTAATATTTACAAGAACTATGGTGAAGAAGGTATAAGAAAGTTAGGAAGAAGCTTAAAGAAGAGTTTACATCCATCAGAAATGGTGAAGCTTCAAATAAAAGTATCTGATAAGCCAGCAGTTACAATAATGCCATACTTCTTTACAAAGATGCTTAGAGAAGACAGTCCTATGGTTCCTGTATGGCCTAAGGATGGAGCAATTATAAGTCCAATATTTATGCTAAGTAAGAAGGAAAAGGCAACACAATTAAAGCCTATAGTTGATTTCTTTGCTTCAAAGAAGGTTGGAGAAATCCTATCTCATGATGGAAGATTTCCAAGTGTACATCCAGAGGTAGATAATCTATTACCAAAGGAAAATAAATATATGTGGCTTGGATGGGATTTTATAAATGAACATGATATTTCAGCTTTAATAAGAAAGTGTGAAGAGATATTCCACAATGCTTCAAAAGGAGTTGACAGATAATGAATTTAGTAACTATATCAGGACCTCCTTCTTCAGGTAAGACCTCATTAATACTAAAAACCATAGAAGCTATTAAAAGCAGAGGATTATCTGTTGGTGTAGTTAAGTTTGACTGCTTATATACAGATGATGATATCCTATATAAAAAGGCAGGAGTGCCAGTTAAAAAAGGACTTTCTGGTTCTTTATGTCCTGACCATTATTTTGCAAGTAACATTGAAGAGGTAGTGAATTGGGGAGTAAAAGAAAACTTAGACCTTCTTATAACTGAAAGTGCTGGTTTATGTAATAGATGTTCTCCATATATAAAGGGAATAAAATCAATTTGTGTGATAGATAATTTGAGTGGTATAAATACACCTAAGAAAATAGGACCAATGTTAAAATCAGCAGATATCATAGTAATTACAAAGGGAGATATAGTATCTCAAGCAGAGAGAGAGGTTTTTGCATCAAGAGTTAACTCTGTAAATCCTCAAGCTATTATCATCCCAGTTAATGGTTTGACAGGACAAGGCGCTTATGAGTTCAGCACTCTTGTATATGATGAGCAGGAGCAAATTGAAACTGTTAATGGAAGACAATTGAGATTCCCTATGCCTTCATCCTTATGTTCATATTGTTTAGGGGAAACTAAGATTGGAGAACAATATCAGATGGGTAATGTAAGAAAGATTAATATAGGTGATAACAATGGTTAAGATAAAAGAATTAGAAGCAATGAAGCTTAGTGATTTAGAAAATAAATATCCTTTTGTGTTATCTTTCTTTGAAAATAACAAGCTAGATATATCAGGTTTTGAGCAAAGGACATTAAATGAATATTTAAATCATTTTACAAGAGAAGATATCGATGAATGGGCAATAGATGTAGACAAAATTAAGGCTGATTTAGAAGTTTACATAAATCAAATGCTAGAATTTTTAGGCTTAGACAAGGATAGAGTAGATTCAATCACTATAATAGCTGGTAAAGATAAGTACGGCAATAAAGAAAATTTTGAGCAGTTAACTATAAACAAGAGTGAAATAATATCAATAGTAGGGCCAACAGGGTCTGGTAAAAGCAGACTTCTTGCTGATATAGAATGGACTGCCAATAAGGATACCCCTACAGAAAGAACAATTTTAGTTAATGGTGAACTGCCTGATAAAAGTAATAGATTTTCTACAAGTAACAAATTGGTGGCTCAGCTGTCACAAAACATGAACTTTGTTATGGATTTAACTGTAAGAGAATTCTTAGAGTTACATGCAAGAAGCAGAATGGTTGATAACGAAGAAGAAGTTATAAATAAAATAGTAGAAGCAGCAAATGAACTTGCTGGAGAAAAGTTTAATATGGATACTGCTATAACAGGCCTAAGTGGAGGCCAATCAAGAGCATTGATGATAGCAGATACTGCAATTTTAAGTACCTCTCCTATAGTATTAATAGATGAGATAGAAAATGCAGGAATAGATAGAAAGAAGGCTTTAAACTTCCTTGTTAATGAAGAAAAAATTGTACTTATGGCAACCCATGATCCAAGTTTAGCCCTTATGGCTGATAAGAGAATCGTAATTAAAAATGGGGGCATCTATAAGATAATAGAAACAGGCGAAGAAGAAAAAAGCATATTAAAGAAGCTAGAAGAAATGGACAATATCATCAACGATATGAGAGCAAATCTTAGAAAAGGTGAAGTGCTGAAGAATAATTAGATAACTTATTTCAAGATAAAATTATATATTATTTAAAGATAAGTGCTTAGATAACTTTTATAAAGAGATATCTAAGCACTTTTATATTTTACTTATTTTTAATTTTCTTTGATAATACGAATAGTATGGTTGATACAACAAATATAAACATATAAATAAAGGTTAGAGGAATTTGAGAATTAGTTTTTAAATTGCTACCTAATGAGATTACGATAAAGACTACTATTCCTGTTATAGTGCCGAAGATCGCACTAGCTGATCCAGCGCTGTTAGAAAATAGAGACATAGTAAGAGCAAGAGCATTTGGCACAATAAAACCTATAAAGAAAAATATAATAAAAACAGGAATTAAAATAATATATAAATTTATATGTAACAGAATTCCTAATAGTAACATGAATATGCTACCACTTAATGAAGCAATTAAGCCAAAATGTAGAAGTATGTTAGAATTAAAAAACTTAATAGCTATACTATTTGATATAGTGCCGAAAAAATAGGCAAAGCCTAATATTAATGCAAAGGTTCCGTATTCAACAACAGAATATTTTAATAATACTTCAATAAGAAATGGACCTACTGCATTAAATAAAACTATAGCTCCATAACCAAGAGCAGATATAGTACTAATAAGCATAAAGGTTGGATGTGTGATGATACTACTAAGAGTGCTATAAGTTTTGGTGATGTTAAATTGAGTTAGGTTCAAGTTTGTTTCTTTAAATCTTATAAGTGAATATATAAAAATAAATAATCCATAAATGCAGAAAACATAGAAGTTTGATTTCCATCCAAAACATTTTTCTAGGTTACTTCCAATGAAAGGCGCAAGGATTGGACCTAATGACCAGCTAAGTGTAAAATAAGTAGTTGCTTTCCTTAATTCAATTCCAGAAAAAACATCTACCAGTACGGCTCTTACTACAACAGCTAATCCAGCAACACAAATTCCTTGTAAAAAGCGAAAAGTTTGAAATATGAAGATATTAGAAGATAGAATAGAAGCAAAACTAATAAGAGAAAAAGATAATGCGCATAAGATTAAAATTTTTTTTCTTCCAAAGCTATCAGATAATACTCCAAGAACTACTTGTCCTATACCATACCCTAATAAATAGAGGCTTATAGTTAATTGTACTAAATTAGCACTTGTATGAAAGTAGCTTGTGACCATAGGTAATGAGGGGACATATAAATCAACACCAAGTCCCATTAGGAACGGAACTATTACTACTAAAAAATATATATTTCGTTTTGGTAATATAGAATTTTGAATTTTCATTTGAGCATCTCTCCTTTTGATTAACTAGTTTAAATTGTATATAATTATTAATATAAAAGTAAGTATGCACTTTAAAGTAAGATACTATATGAAAGGAAAGTAATATGAAAAAATGGTCATTAGATGAAGGAAATTGCTCTATCTCATATACATTATCAGCAGTTGGAGGAAGGTGGAAGTGGCTTATATTGTATAAATTATTTCAAAATAAAGTATTAAGGTATGGAGAGATAAAAAAGAATATGCCATCAATTACTCATAAAATGCTTAGTCAACAATTAAAAGAACTTGAATCTGAAAATTTGATTAATAGAAAAGAGTATCCTCAAATTCCACCTAAAGTAGAGTATTCGTTAACAGAAAAAGGTGAATCATTAATACCGATATTAACGCTTATGTCAGAATGGGGGGCGAAAAACAAACCTGATGCAAGTGTCAATGATTAATAATTATCAAGTGAAACTTGATTCAGGTGGGGTTTGATCCCCATCTGAATCTTAGTTGAACTTATCCAGGAGCGTGCAGCCGTTATCTCCAACTTAAAGAAGTTGGAGTGTTACGGATGCTAGCTATCGGATAAAAGGGTGGGGTTATATAAGCATGAAAATATTAGACAATAAAGTACAAGCTATTAAAGAAAAGATTAATAGTATAGAAGATTTTTCAGGAGCAGTATTAGTAAAAGAAAAGGGTGAAACAATTTTTGAAGATGGTTTTGGTTTTTCAGATATAAGTAATAAAATTAAGAATACTGCAAATACTCGTTTTGGAATTGCATCAGGAGCAAAGATACTTACGGGAATAAGTATCTGCAAATTGGTTGATAAAGGACTACTAACTTTTGATACATTACTAAAAGATTGCATAGATGTAGAATTCCCTAATTATGATGACAATATAACAATACATCAATTGGTTACACACAGTTCTGGTATCCCCGATTACTTTAATGAAGGAGTCATAGAAGATGATGGAGCACTATGGATGAATACACCTATGTATATACTTAGGAATCCAAAAAGTTTTGTCCCTTTGCTTCAAAAGGGAACTATGAAGTTTAATCCAGGTGAAAAATTTTCATATTGTAATTCTGGATTTGTAGCATTGGGACTAGTTGTAGAACATGTATCAGGAATGAGTTTTCCAGACTTCGTCAAAGAGAATATTTTTGATGTAGTTGGAATGAAAGATTCAGGCTATTTTGCTCTTGATATGCTGCCGGAAAAGTGCGCTTACGGTTATATAGAAGAGGCAGATGGTACACTAAAAACTAATATGTATTCAATACCTATAGTAGGTGGACCAGATGGTGGTGTGTTTGTAACAGTTGAAGATATCAGCAAGTTATGGCAAGGATTATTTAGTTATAAGCTATTAAGTAAAGAAATGACTGAGAAGATGTTAACACCACATATATATGTAGAAAATGATGTGTATTATGGATATGGGGTTTGGATTATAAAAAGAGAAGATGGAATATTGAAGTACTACGTCACTGGTGGTGATCCAGGATTGAGATTTATGTCATCATTCTATCCAACATCGCAAGTTGAAGTAACTGTCACAGCTAACAGAGAATTTGGACCATATGATATTTCAATGTTTGTAGAGTCTATACGTTAAAGGTGGTAAAAGCAATACTAAGTGTTGATTAATCTTATACTTAGCATTGCTTTTAAATATTGAAATTAAATATTAGAGTACAAAACAATTTATTTTAATGCTGAAACCAGTGCATTTACACATTCTTCAATATCTTTGTCACTGGACTTATTATTTCCAATCTCCATAAGCACTGAATTGTTAGATAAATCTTGGTTAAAATAAGATAATCCATTCTCATAAATTATTATTGTTGCTTCAACTTTGTTTGAATTCTTAATATTTTTTAATAGAAGATCAACAAATTTTTTATTTGCTTCATAATGTGGGTTGTTTTTAGCAAGTACAAATTGTAGGAAATGGAGATTATTACATTATTATTGCAATTGATACTATAAATATCTATAATACAGTAAGACCACTTTTGGAAAAGCAATTTTTATTATTTTGATATGCTGTAGAAGTAAATATAGATCGAAAGAAGAAGGATAGAGTTATGGATGGAACAAGACGAAAAGATATAAAAGTAGGATCAAGAGTCCTAGTTGTACAAAAACAAGACCAACGTTCAGGAAAGTTAACTGAAGGTGTTGTACAAAGACTTCTTACAAATTCAGAGGTACATCCTCGTGGAATTAAAGTTATGCTTGAGAATGGAATTGTAGGAAGAGTCCAAGAAATAAAATAATAAGATATCTTCTTGGCTGCCAGTTAGAGTGATTATTAATCATTTTAACTGGTTTTTTATAAATTAAGGCATCTTGGAATTACATAGGTTTATATGCTAGCGTATTTGTTTTGAAATCCATAATTGACAAAGGTTGGTTGGAATTATACAATAAGTATGAATAAAGTATTTTTATTAGATAATTTTCTTATGAAAGGAGATGTTGTTTATGAGTTCAGATATAAAGGTGATTAGTGAATAAAACTTAATATGGGCGTAAATGTAACTTTAGGGGTGACCCTTTATTTGTGATGCATTTTCGCAGATTATCATAACCTTTCATAATATACTGCTTATTAAGTATAAGTAACACGACAGAAGGTTCGTGTTTTTTTGTATCCGTAGATAGTAGCCAGATTTAAAGGGTTACTTGTCTACGGTATTTTTATGCCCATTTTTAGTAATAGAAATTAATTTGAAGATATTAAAATTAATAGAGGTGTATTTGTAATGTATAAAAAAGAAAATGAAAATAAAGCAGTAGAAATTATTTTTTCATATGAAGTTAAGAAGGATAATAAGGTGTTTATATATTGGTATGATAAGCTTATAAAAATACTTTCAGGTGAGAATGCAAAGAAGTTCTTATTTAAAATTGATGGGGCTGATAGTTTAGAAGCTCAACAGATTATGGCTAGACTTACAGCCAATCTTAAACGAAAAAAGGATGGAGACATAAACACTATTGTAATTAGAGGGGCACATCATACAAGGAATAAAAATAATTATTAGAGTAGAATTTAATAGAATGCTATTTGAAGTATTATACTATTTGTGATATATTAGGATTATTTATTTGACAAATAGATGTAATTTAAAGGGGGCAATATATATGCAAAGAATTAAATTAGTTTTTCCGACACAAGAATATAAAGATCAAGTTTTGGAATATAGGAATGAATTTGAAATAAATGGGGACAGCATGGATGGGACTGCAGGGTTAGCTAACAAGAAAGATTTTGATGAGTGGCTATCTGCACTAGTAGATAATTCAAAAGAAGAAACTGTAAGGGAAGGACTTGTACAAGCTACCACTTATTTGGCAATAAGAATTTCTGATGGAAGATTAGTTGGTATGATTAATATTCGTCACAAGTTAAATCAGTATCTACTTAATTTTGGAGGTAATATCGGATACAGCATAAGAAAATCTGAACGCAGACAAGGCTATGCAAAGGAAATGCTAGGTCTAGCATTGGAAAAGTGCAAAGAAATAGGAATTGAAAAGGCACTTGTTACCTGCAATAAAACCAACATAGGTTCAGCAAAAACTATTTTAAGTAATGGTGGAGTGCTAGAAAATGAAGTGCCAGAAGATGGTGAAATCACTCAAAGATACTGGATTTCAGTTAAATAACAGAGTAGATTTAATTAATAATAATTTATAAGGGTTTATGAAATAAGCAGTATCAATATTAGTAATATTGGAACTGCTTATTTTTTCTATAGTATAAGGTTATATTATGAATTGCAGCTTACTGCAACGGAGGAAAAAATCATTAATTATTTGAAAAGTCATGAAATCATAACAAATAGATAGGCAAGAGAAGTATCAGGATTATCACCTTCAGGTATTAGGAAAGTGTGTGATGGTTTAGTACAAAAGAAATTAATAGTGGCTATAGGTGATAAAAAGAGCGGAAGTTATAAATTAGATGTATCTCTTTAATTATAATATGACCATATGATGTCATATTAAGAGTGCTATATTATATTTATCAATTGAATATAAAGAGGTGCTATGATGAAATTTGAATGGAGAAAACAAGAAAAGAATTTATATATACCAAAGGAAAAACCAGAATTAATAACAGTGCCACAACAAAAGTTTTTGATGATAAGTGGAAAAGGGAATCCAAACGATGAAGAGTTTAGTGAAAAAATAGAAGTATTATACTCTTTAGCTTATGCTATAAAAATGCTACCTAAACAAGGAGATATTCCGGAAGGATATTATGATTATACTGTTTATCCACTCGAGGGTGTATGGGATTTAAGTGAAGAGGGCAAGCAGTCTAATATATTAGAGAAAGATCAATTAATATATAACATAATGATTAGACAACCTAACTTTGTGACACAAGAAGTTGTTGATAGGGCATTTGAAAATGTCAAAAAGAAAAAGAATCATCATTTACTTGATGAAGTGACTTTTGTAACTATGGAAGATAGATTGTCTGTCCAAATGATGCATATTGGTTCTTATGATGATGAACCCCAGAGTTTTGATCAAATGAAGAAATTTATTGATGAAAATAATCTTGAAATAGTATCACTAAAGCATAGAGAAATCTATATTTCAGATGCAAGAAAAACTGAAAAATCAAAGATGAAGACAGTCTTAAGATATAGAGTTTTCTATAAACACTAAATAAGAGGGATAGATGCTTATTTTAGTACCTATCCCTCTTACTATATCATTTTATTAACTTAGCATAAAACCATTGTCCAGATTGTAGTCCCCACATTATTGCTAATCTGAATAAGCATATGGTAGCTATTCCAGCTAAAATTCCAGTAATTAATCTTCTGATGTTTGTACTTTCATAGTATCCAAGATATTGTCCAGTGCCATCAATTACTAATGGAAGCATCAATGAAAGTTCTAAAAATATGTGCATCCTATGAGATAGTATTACATAAATGATACCTAAAATATATCCAACTAAGATACCTGTGCAACGAGCACATAATGGAAATTGGCGACCTTTAAAGAAAAAGGATCTCTCTGGCAACCTATGGCACAAAAACATATAGTTTAGAAGTTTTTCACAATTAGTCATTATAACATTATAAGCCAGCTACGGCCCCTAGAAGTCCTAGTGCAAAGAATATAACATAAAGAAGAACCCAAGCAATAACTCCACCTATAGTCCATTTACATACCAAACTTGCACTGTTAGGCTTTTCATCCTTCCATAAGAAGTACAATATTAATCCAACTATTGGAAAACAACAGGAGACAACTCCAGCAGCATGAGATGGATTATCTATAGAATTTTTATTAAGCCCCCCTCTATTATCAGTAGCTGCACCACAGTGGATACAAACTGCAGCATTATCGTCAATTTCTTGTCCACAATTTTTACAATACATTGTAAAACCCCCTTAAAAAATAATAGTAAGAATAAAAAGTGTTTGTTTCAGATTAGAAATATTATTCATACTATATATCTTTATGACGATAATATGGGAAAAATTATCAGTGAGCAGAAAAAATTAGAGTAATTGTTTATAAAGTTTATTTGCTTCTTTATATTTTCTTCTACTTTCAAGATATTCAATAAGCTTCAATTTAATATCCCTGCAAAGGTCACTTATTTTTCGTTCCTCGTAGTAAGGAAGAATTTTATCTTTAACTTCAGTATAGAAGAACTCATCATTGAATTTATGTATACATAAGTAAGCAAAATATAGTGCGTTGTAATACATAGAAGATTCAAACTTTTCATTAAGATAGATATCAAAAATTTCATTACAGTCATCAATTTTATTTAGTTTCATGCAAGCTAATATATAGTTATATGCAGGCAGAATACTATCATAAGTAGTTTCCATTGCAAGTTTGCTATATTTTATACTTTTTTCATAATTACCTTTATAAAAATATAAATCAGATAAATTAGTATAAAGCTGAAAATACAGGTTTTCCATATCAAAATGTTTTGCTGACATAAATGCAGCATTAAAATGCTTTTCAGCATTTTCATATATTTTTAGATATGAAAAACATATGCCAAGATAATTATGACACCAGACTGCATTTAGATACATACCACTCTTTTCATAAATGTCTAGAGCTTTTTCTAAATAATATGATCCTTTTGCTGGATTGCTATTAAAGCATAAAGATTGTCCTAAACAAAAGTTTATCCAAGAAGTATCCTTTAGCGTTAAAGCTTGAAGCTGCCTTTCTATAGCTTCTTTAGATTTATGTTGTTTACTAAGGATGATTCCAGATATGAGAAGATACAAAAATTTAAGGTCATAACTTAAGGCGTTTAATATTTTATCCAGTATATCAATATCATCTTTTAATTTGTTATATGGCACATTTTCCACAAAGGTTTTATACATAAGATCGTATATTTTAAATTCGATATTATATGGGGAGCTATTTATTATATTTTCTAGTTTTGAGAGCTCAGTATGTATTTCTTTGGCTCCATCAAAATTATAGCTTTCAATATCATTTTTCATTATATTTAGTTTCTGCCTTATAAGTCCTATGTTAGGCAAATTATCTGTCAGATTAATATTTAGTTTTTCCAGTAAAGCCTCAATTATTTCAGGTCTTAAATGCTTTTTTCCATTCTCAAAATAACTTAGATGGCTTGTGGAGCAGATTCCATGTGCCAAAGCTTCTTGACTGAAGTTATTTTTAATTCTTGTATATCTTATCCAACCAGACAAAAAATCATATTCTAATTCTTTTTCAAATATTGTAACTGTAGACGACATAAGAACCTCCTAGTTAAAGCTATTAAAATATTGTTAGTTTGACTATAAATAGTGAAATGTATATATAATTATACCATTAAAGTAAAGAGTTATATAAAAATTATTCAACAGGAATGTTTTGAGTTAATTTTGTTTAGCAAGTAAAATATTATACTAGGGGGCGATTAGAATGAATAGATTAATAAAAAATTATAAGGGTCTGCCGAAGGAAATGTATATTATTTGTTTTTCAACAATAATAAACAGATTGGGAGACTTCGTAGTACCATTTTTAGCTTTATATCTTACTCAAAAGATTGGTATGTCAGAAGGGTTATCTGGCTTTATTGTAACTATATCAGCTATTATAGGGATACCAGCAGCAATAATGGGTGGTAAGGTATCTGATATGTTTGGAAGAAAAAAAGTATACATATATGCACAAAGTCTGTCAGCAGCAGCCTTGATACCTTGTGCTGTCACAAAGAATCCAGTAATTACTGTAGTATGTTTGCTATTAAGCACATTTTTAAATGGATTTGTAAGACCAGCATTTAGTTCAATGGTTACAGATATATTACCTCAAGAGAAGAGACAAGGTGGATTTTCTCTGCAATATCTTTCTATAAATGTAGGAGTTGCCATTGGACCTATTTTAGCAGGGTTCTTATTTAATAATCTCTTGCCAATGTTATTTTTAGGTGATGCATTAACATCATTTATAGCAGTATTTTTAATATGGAAGAATGTAAAAGAAACTTACTCTCCAGATAGTCATGTTAAGGTAGAAAATAAGGCTGAGAGAGTTGAAAAGGGAAATACTTTACAGATGCTTAGAAAAAGACCTCATTTGTGTTTATTCTTTCTTTTAAGTGCAGTCTATAGTTTTATTTATACTCAACATAGATTTTCACTTCCTATTACAATAGATGCTCAGTTTGCGAGCCAAGGGGCAAAATACTTTGGATATGTTATGAGTATAAATGCTATCAGCGTTTTAGTTTTAACTGTTTTTATAAGTGCTATAACTAGAAAAAATCATCAGCTAACAAACATGGTGTTCTCAGGTCTGTTATATGCTATAGGTTTTGGAATGATAGGATATATAAATAATTTTTGGCTATTTGCTATATCAACAGTGATTTGGACTGGAGGAGAAATTCTAAGTACTATAAGTTCAGGAGTTTATGTGGCAAACAATAGTCCAAGCAACTATAGAGCGAGACTTAGTGCAATTTCATCTATTGGTTGGGCAGTAGGCGCAGCCTTAAGCACCTTTATTTCAGGAGCATATATGCAAGTTCATGGCTGCAAAACTATTTGGACAGCAATATTCTTTATGTCATTAATTGCAGCTGGTTTGATGTTTTCTTTAAAAGTATTTTCAAAGAATATGGAAAAGAAACTTCATTCAGCAATGTAGTAAGTTTAAGTTAAGTATTAAATTGGGGGTTGTGTAGATGGAAGAGTTAGCAAACAATAAAAATGTGATTATAAGGAATGCTGAAATTAGAGATGCAGCACAAGCAATATATATAGTTAAGCAAGTTATGGCAGAAGCTCCTTTTTTTCCAAGAGCATCTGAAGAATTTGTTTTTACAGTGGAGCAGGAAGAAAGTTATATAAAAAATGCAGCTCTATTTTTAGTAGTAGAAGTAGAGGGGAAGATAGTAGGACTAGCAACTTTAGATAGAAGCAACTTAGTAAAAATACATCATACTGCAACCTTTGGAATAAATATATTAAAAGAATATTGTGGACAAGGTGTAGGAAGTTTACTTATGCAGAGAGTCATTGAATGGGCAGAGAATAATGGAGTAGAAAAAATAGACTTAGAAGTATTTGCAAACAATATTTCAGCAATTGCACTTTATAAAAAATATGGCTTTGTTGAAGAAGGAAGAAAAAGAAAAGCAATTAAGACAAATGAAGGATATCAAGATATGCTTATAATGGTAAGATTATAGTTTAATATAATTTTCTAAATATGAAAACTCCACCTAGACTGTGAGTCTAGGCGGAGTTTGGTTCTTAAAAGCTAAAAACAATTCAAGTTGTTGTTTTTTTTTTTTTTTGGAATTATTTTGCTATTAGGTGGTAGAATGCATGTCCTGATTCTAGTCCTAAAACACCAGCTAATCTAAATAAACATATAGTAGATATTCCAGCTAAAATTCCAGTAATAAATCGTCTGGAATTTGTACTTGTAAAGTAACCAAGATATTGTCCGGTACCATCAATTAATAAAGGTACCATCAATGAAAATTCAATTACTATATGCAAAGTTTTAAATGATAATATGTAAATAATTCCTAAAAGGTATCCTACTAGAATACCAGTACAACGAGCACATATTGGAAATTGCCGACCTTTATAGAAAAAAGATCTTTCTGGTAACCTGTGGCAAAAAAACATGTACTTTAGAAGTTTATCAAAGTTAATCATTATATTAGTAGTTTGAAGCAAGGGTTCCAGCAATACCTAAAACAAAACATAGTCCATAAACAATAACCCAAGCAACAATTCCACCTATCATCCACTTGCATACTAGTTTAGCACTATTAGGCTTTTGGTCTTTCCACATAAAGTATAAGATTAATCCTACGATTGGAAAACAACATGATGCAATTCCAGCTACATGAGAAGGATTGTCTACAGGTTCATTACCAATGCTAGAGTTGCCAGTAGCTACACCACAGTGTATACATATAGCAGCCTTATCGTCAATTTCTTTTCCACAATTTTTACAAAACATTATATATTCCCCCTAAAAAATTTAATAACTGATATAATAATATCATTAATGCAATTACTAGTAAATAATTAAATGTTTTTTTGTATAAATATAGTTATATGTGCCAAAATTAGTACTTAATTCAGGGAAAATTCTATAATGCAATAAAACGAAAAATCCCACACCTAACATAGGGTGTGGGATTTTTGTGTCAATTAGTGTCAATTACTAATCTTGATAACTAGATAATTGTTGACAAGCAGAATTAAGAGAATCTATAGCAGATTGTATTTTGCTCTTATTTTCTTGTTTTTCTGCAGAACCAAGAGCTTGTTGTAATGTTGAAACTGCATTTTTTACAGTGCTCATACTTTGGTCAACATGTTGTTTAGCATTTCCTTGCATAATTTGTTACCTCCTTTAAGGTATCTTGGGAAAATAAATTTATATGTTAATTTATTTTCAGATACCTAAATTAAACTTACATTAGTATTATGAGCATAATATTACATCATATGTGTGGATAAATATGGAGGATTCTTAAGGGGGAACCACAGGCATACTATCTTAAAAAAGATTTAAAATCTTTTTTTCTTGGAAATATAAAGTTTTTTGGAACTGTCAAGACCAGCATAAAATACTTCATTAATATTATTTATGCCATAATTCTGAAGTTCAGTTGATAGCCAATTTTCATTTAAATCAGCATTTTTAAGAGTTTCATAAATAATAGTACCATCAATTATTAAGTCTTTAGTTAGAGTTGATTTAGATGACTCAATATTTAGGTCTTCTCTAGTAATTGATTGTTTTTCAGATTTAAGTAATACAGATAAAGTACCGTCTGATTCCAATATTGCCATTTGGACATCATTTATATTAAACACAGTTTTTTCTCTTAATTTCATCATAAGCTCATTGAGTGTTAACTTTATTTTCTTCATATTAAGATTTAAAATTTCACCATTTTCAATTAATGTTACAGGTTGGGCATTTAAAAATTTGCGTAGTTTAAAGTGTTTTATATGAATGTAACCAGTTAAAATTTCTAAGAAAGTAAATGTAAATAAAGCTATTATTGCCGTTATAAACTTATCACCGCAGCTTGTTGATACAGCAACACCAATGAGTGATCCCATTGAGATGGCAATAATGAAATCAAAGAGAGTTGTTTGTGATAATATTTTTGATCCCATAAGCTTTGATACAAATAAGGCCAATATATATATTATGATACATTTTATAATTGTAATAATAATAAAATTATTCATTTAAATCTCCTTAGATATGCAATCTTACTTATTGCTTATATATTTTTTCGCAGACATAATTAGAATTTACAGAATTATATTTAATATACGGAGAATAGGTTGACAAAGAAATTAAAATTAAGATATAATTAGTTAGAAATCTAACAAATATACAGAGGTATAAAATTGAGTAGAGGAATTCATATTGGAAAAGAAGTTCTTAATTTGTCTAATAAAATTAAGAGAAGCATAGGCAAGGAAGCCAGTAAATATGGGATAACAAGTGTTCAAGGAAGAATTCTTGGATTTATATATCATCAGTCTAGTAAAAAAGATATATTTCAAAAGGATATAGAAGAGGAGCTAGATATAAGACGTTCTTCAGTAACCAGTGTTCTTCAGCTTATGGAGAAGAATGGTTATATAAAAAGAGAAAGTGTATCTGAAGATGCAAGGCTTAAAAAATTAATTCTTACAGAAAAAGGTTTGGAAATACAACAAATAGTACATAGTTCTATTCTTGAAATTGAAGAATCCTTGCATGAAGAATTAAGTGATGAAGAAATAGATACATTGGTTAATTTAATTCATAGATTATCTAAAAAAATTGCTGATTAGATGCAATTTTTTTTAATGTAATAGTTAGAAATCTAACAAAGGGAGGAAAATTATGATAAAAAAATTAATAAGCTATGTAGATGAATTCAAAAAAGATTCTATTCTGACACCTGTATTTGTTGGATTAGAAGTAGTAATGGAAGTACTTATTCCTTTACTGATGGCAAAAATTATTGATAATGGGGTAAACAAGGCAGATATAAAATATGTATGTATTATGGGTGCATTGATGCTATTTACAGCATTTTTATCTCTTTCTTTTGGTATATTATCAGGAAAGTTTGCAGCTAGAGCGTCTTCTGGGTTCGCTAGAAATTTAAGAAGAGCCATGTACAATAATATCCAAGAATATTCTTTCTCAAATATAGACAAGTATTCTACAGCTGGTCTAGTAACTAGATTAACTACAGATGTAACTAATATTCAGAATGCTTATCAAATGATTATAAGAATGTTTACGAGAGCACCACTAATGCTTGTATCTGCTATGGCTATGTCATTTTATATTAATGCAAAGTTAGCCCTAGTGTTTTTAGGAGCAATAATTTTCCTTGGAGTAATACTATATTTCATTATGACAAGGGTTCATCCATATTTTCAAAAGGTTTTTAAGAAATATGATTCTTTAAATGCTAGTGTACAAGAAAACTTAACTGGTATCAGAGTAGTAAAAGCGTATGTAAGAGAAGATCATGAAAATGGCAAGTTCTATAAGGCTTCTGAAACTTTATATAAATATTTTATAAAGGCTGAAAAAATAATAATTCTTAATGCGCCTGTAATGCAATTTACAGTTTATACTTGTATGTTGCTTTTATCTTGGCTTGGAGCAAAGATGATAGTTTCAAAATCAATGACAACTGGAGAATTGATGAGTTTATTCACATATACAACAAATATCTTAATCAGCCTTATGATAATTTCAATGATATTTGTAATGGTAGTTATGTCAAAAACCTCTGCTGAAAGAATAGTAGAAGTTTTAGAAGAGAAAAGTGATTTAGCAAACATAGAAAATCCAGTTTATGAAGTAAAAGATGGATCTATAGAGTTTGATAATGTTAATTTTAGTTATAGTAAAAGTATGGACAAGTTAAACCTAGAGAATATAAATTTAGCTATTAAATCTGGAGAAACCATAGGAATTATTGGAGGAACAGGTAGTGCAAAATCAAGTTTTGTTCAACTTATTCCAAGATTATATGATGTTACTGGTGGAAGTATAAAAGTTGGTGGCGTTGATGTTAGAAATTATGACATAGAAACTCTTAGAAATGAAGTTTCTATGGTATTACAAAAGAATGTATTGTTTTCAGGCACAATAAAAGAGAACCTAAGATGGGGAAATAAGAATGCAACAGACGAAGAATTAATAACAGCATGTAAGCAGGCTCAAGCAGATGAATTTATACAACTGCTTCCAGATAAGTATGATACCCATATTGAACAAGGTGGTAATAACGTATCTGGTGGACAAAAGCAAAGATTGTGTATTGCAAGAGCCTTACTAAAGAAACCTAAGATATTAATTTTAGATGATTCTACAAGTGCAGTAGATACTAAGACTGATGCTCTTATAAGAAAGGCATTTAAAGAATCAATACCAGATACAACAAAACTTATAATTGCTCAACGTATTTCTTCAGTTCAAGAAGCAGATAAAATTATTGTTCTTGATGATGGAAAGATAGATGGATTTGGAACACATGATGAATTGCTAAAGTCAAATGCTATATATCGTGAAGTATTTGAATCACAAGTGAAAGGAGCTGATAATGATGAGTCAAAATAATGCAGAAAAATCTAAAGACATGAAGAAACCTAACGGACCTAGACGAGGCAGCGCCAATCCTATGAAAACATTAAAGAGATTATTAGTTTATGTACTTAAAGAGTATAAACTTCTATTTTTAGTGGTTTTTATTGGAATTATAATAAGTTCTCTTTCTGGTGTTGTAGGTACTTTATTTATAAAGAATTTAATTGATGATTATATTGCACCAATGTTAAAGCAATCAGCACCTAATTTTACTCCTTTATTAAAAGCAATGGGATTTATAGCAATTGTTTATTATGTAGGTGTAGTGTCAACTTATGTATATAGTAGGATTATGATTATAATTTCTCAAGGGTCACTAAAGAAAATTAGAGATGATATGTTTGCTCATATGCAGAGTTTACCTATAAAGTTTTTTGATACTCATGCACATGGAGACTTGATGAGTCTTTACACTAATGATACAGATACTTTAAGACAGATGATAAGTCAAAGTTTACCTCAACTATTGTCATCTATAATAACTATTGTCAGTGTATTTGCATCCATGATAGTTTTAAGTTTACCACTAACATTTATAGAAATTTTAATAATAGCACTTATAGTGTATGTTACTAAATTTATTGGTGGTAAGAGTGGAAAGTACTTTGGAATGCAGCAAAGAGACTTAGGTACAGTAAATGGATATATAGAAGAAATGATGGAAGGTCAAAAGGTTGTAAAAGTATTTTGTCATGAAGAAGAGGCAAAAGATAGATTTAATGAATTAAACGACAAGCTTTTTGATAGTGCTAATAATGCAAATAAGTTTGCAAACATCCTAATGCCTATAATGGGAAACATAGGATATATAAACTATGTATTGGTTTCTATTTTTGGATCAATGCTTGCTATTGGGAAGGTAGGTGCTTTCACTCTTGGAGCCCTTGCAGCTTTCTTACAATTAACAAGAAGTTTCAGTCAAACCATGAACCAAGCATCTCAGCAACTTAATTCAATCATCATGGCTTTAGCTGGAGCAGAACGTATATTTAAGATTCTTGATGAAGTGCCAGAAACTGATGAAGGATATGTAACTCTAGTAAATGCTAAGGTAAATGAAGCTGGAGACATAGAAGAAGTTAAGGAACATACAGGAGTATGGGCTTGGAAACATCCACATGGAGATGGTACTGTTACTTACACAAGACTTCTTGGAGATGTAGTTTTTGATGATGTAGACTTTGGATATAATGATAGTAAGATTATATTACACAATATAAAGCTATTTGCAAATCCAGGTCAAAAGATAGCATTTGTAGGAGCTACAGGTGCAGGAAAGACTACTATCACTAACTTAATCAACAGATTCTATCAGATTCAGGATGGTAAGATAAGATATGATGGAATCAATATTAATAAAATAAAAATGGATGATTTAAGAAGATCTCTAGGAATTGTACTTCAAGATACTCATTTATTTACAGGTACAATTGCTGATAATATTAGATATGGTAAGTTAGATGCAACAGATGAAGAAGTATATGCAGCAGCTAAGCTTGCAAATGCAGATCAATTCATTAAGCACTTACCAAATGGATATGAAACTACAATCACAGGAGATGGTGGTAATCTATCACAAGGTCAAAGACAATTATTAGCCATTGCTAGAGCTGCGATTGCAGATCCACCAGTATTAATTCTTGATGAAGCAACTTCAAGTATTGATACAAGAACAGAAACTATTGTTCAAGAAGGAATGGACAAACTTATGAAGGGCAGAACAGTGTTTGTAATTGCCCATAGACTTTCAACAGTAAAGAATTCTGATGTTATTATGGTTCTTGAACAAGGAAATATTATTGAACGTGGAAATCATGAAGAATTAATAGAACAAAAAGGCAAGTATTATCAACTTTATACAGGAGCCTTTGAATTATCTTAATGATCAAAAGATACTATATAGACTTACTTATTTTTGAAGATGTCTTAATAGATAAAAATGCAAAAGCTATGAAACTAATCTACAGTTTCATAGCTTTTTTTATTATTCTTTAGGAAATCATAATAAAATCAAATTTGTGGATAACTTATAATAAAGGTCTTAATAGAATAATTTGACGTTTACCTATCTTAAAGTGATCAACCCTTTTATATTTAGGGTGATTGATGCTAATCTTTTTTCTTGATACAATTGCAACCACAGCATTGTTTGATAGCTTAGTAAGCATATTATCAAGTAAATTGAAAATAGCTTCATCTTCATTTGAAGAACCAATCCAATCTACAATTTTTCCATAAGGTAAATCTGTAATTACAATATCAATGGGGTCTATTTTATTGATATTATTAGGTTTTGTAGCATCACTTGTAAAGCAATTAATATTTATACGGTGAGACATATGTTTTATAGTATTCATCAGTTTTAATGAACTTTGTAATGCTTCATTATGTGATTCTTTTCCGTATTCTGAAATCATTTGCCTTATTTGTTCAGCACGATTTTTCAAGCCTTCTTCAGTTAGCAAGGAAAGATTTTTCTTTGCAAGCTCCAATACAGTTGTATCAACATCAGAACCGTAGATTTTTAATATATCTTCACCAAATAAGTAGCCTATAGTAGTTAGTAGGTAGGCACCACCACAACAAGGATCATATATAGAATATGGGCCTAAGTTTCCATCCTGTTTTAAGATATTTGTGCATCTTTGAAATATTTCGCTAGTTAGTCTCACTGGGAAAGAGGTGGTTCCATGTTGATTATAAAGGACTCTTCCACTTGAATAATCTTCATAATTAATATTTTCTGTAGCAAATTTATAACTCATTTATTAGTTTTAGTGGGAGTGTATTTAAAACTCCTACTAAAGTCACCTCCAGTCATTGTAGTTCTTTTATATAAAGTCTTTATTTCTTAAATATAGATTTTGTTGTTAAGGTTCCCTGATGAAAAATCATCTTCCAATGTCCATTAAAGCATTTCCAAATGGAGCTGCGAAGAGAGTATTTTTTACTTTCATTTACTCCATTGTTCTTTTTAACTTTATAGATTGCTAATATACAATCGTCAGATAGCTGCTTTATTTCAAAATCTACAATATCCCATTTAAGTTCTGTATTATCATCTTGTGATTGAAAAATATCACCATTCTTATAATGATACTCAATTCCAGAACTGCAAAATTCAATATAATCATCTGATAATAGCTTATTTATCTTTTCTGAGGATTTTCTTACTTCTGATTTTAATAAATTATATTCTAATTGTAAAATATGCTCTTTTATTGATTCCATTATAGTAACCTCTATATAATTATTTGAATTTTTAATTACTCTACGTTCTCAAATTGTTTTAGTGTTCATATAGTATCATTTGGAGTTATGTATTGTGCGTAACGTAGATTTATAGCTATATTTTAAAAGCAAAAGAAATATATAACATTTATTCTATATCGGTTTTATATAAAGGTCAATGTGTATTACAAATAGGCAATTAAGAACATTCATAGTTTAACAATTACTACTGCTAAATTGCAAGATGCTAAGTATAATTTGTATTCAAATCAAAATATTTACACAGTGAGTTAAATGTAGTAATATGTTCTGCAAGGGTATTAATAAATGTGATAATAAAAGTGTGAGTTTTTAATTAGAAAACACGATGTAGGCTAAAATTATCATTATATCGATTAGATTACCTTAAAGTTAATTAGTTAGGAGATTAGTATGAAAAAATTAGGTGAATTCATAGTAACGGTTATATTATTACCAGCGTTGTATTTCTTTATATCTGCAATAGGTGGGATTGTCTTTATGTTTGGCTATGCATTAGCTAATAATGAAAAGTCAAGTCATATTGTAGTAGATAGTTTACAAGAGGTGGTAAATAGGAATATTAGTCTTATACTCTTAGTAGTTAATACAATAATGCTGGTAGTGTTATTTATTTTTTGTATACCAACAAAGGCAAGCTTATTAAAAAGATGCAATTTTAAGAAGTGCAGTATAAAAAAGGTTTTATATACCAGTTTGTTAGTGGTAGGAGTTGCTATGTTAACCGCTGTATTTGTTGGTCTTGCTACTAATATATTTTTTAGTTACAAGAATGTATCAAATACTATTGAAAGTTCAACTACTACAGTTTTTCAATTTTTTATTGTGATAGTTTTAGCTCCTATTTTTGAAGAAATATTTTTTAGGGGAGTAATTTTTTACTGGTTAAAAAATAATTTTAATATAGTATTTGCTATAATTGTACAAGCTCTCGTGTTCGCAATAATGCACGGAAACATACTCCAAGGAATTTATACCTTCTTTTTAGGCATAATATTAGCTTTAATAAATATGTATACAGGTTCGTTGTATGGTAATATAGCTGGACATTGTGTTTTTAATCTATTTGGAACTTTAATAATTCCATCCTTTTTAGCAAAGATAAATTTTGTTGCGTATATAATTATTGCATTAGCTTTAATTTGTGTAAGTATTTTTGCAGTTGTTAGGTTAAGAAAATTAGAAACTATTTCTGTTAATGTTGGGATGTATATATAATAAAGCATATCTAAAATTGAAGTCCTACTTATTTTCTATGCATATGGTATATAGTACAAGCTATGTAAGTTAATAAATTAATAGTTGTAATTAAGAAAGAGCAACACTATCTGAACAAATAGTGCTGCTCTTTTCCTATACTAAATTATAAAGGGAATAAATAAATATTCAAGATATTTCTAAAAAGTTTCGAAAAGTACTTGATAATATAAAGTACTTTCGTTTATACTATAAGAGTACTAAACAATATTAAGTACTTTGCTTAATGAAATAATATCTAGGAGGGTAAGTTGGTGGAATTTGACAAGGAGATTCTTAAAGGCTACATTGACTCAATTGTTTTATCTGTGTTGTATGATGAGGATATGTATGGATATTTAATTGTAAAGAAGATTAAAGAAAAATCAAATGATGAATTTAATATTAAAGAAGCAACCTTATATGTATCCTTAAAAAGGTTAGAAAAGAAGGGGTACCTTCAAGGTTACTGGAATGATACAGAAGGTACAAGTGGTGGAAGAAGAAGATACTACTCAATTACTAAAGAAGGTAAAGAGTGTTTTGATAGAAGTGTGGAAGAATGGAATGAGTTTAAGAAAACTCTAAATAACTTTATGAGGGGAAATTAATATGAAGAAGCTTGATGATTATATAAATAAGATTTACAAGAACTTTGATGAAAAAGATGAAGAAACCATAATAATGAAGGAGGAAACAAAGGCTCATTTATATGAGGAAGTTGAAGAATTAAAGAAACAAGGGTTAAGTGAGGAAGAAAGTATAAAAAAGGCAATCTCAAATTTTGGCCAAGAGAATTTAGTAATAAATGAAATGAATGATATTTTAAATAAGCAAAATAAGTTTGCAAAGATACTTACAAGAGTTGCCTTAGTTATATTTTTAGTTGGAGTTATATTTAAAGGGATTAATCTAGCTTGCGATTTTGCACACGTAAATCATGAATTATATACAGCATATGATCAAAATACATCAGAGTATGCTTTCCAAGTTATTTCTAGTAAAATAAGCAATAAAACTTCTCTAGATGAGAATACAAAACAGGAAATAACCACATTTCTTGATAAATTTAATGAGCGAACAAACGGGTTGTACTATATTGCAATAAGGAATTCATCAAAAGTTGAGTATGAATACAAAAAAGATGTACCTAAAGAAATGGCTACAATCAATGGAAATGGTGGTTTGAGAGGAATAAATCAGTTTTCAATAGATTATAAGTTAACTGATTCTCAAGATTATTATGATTCCCAAGTTTCTAGAGCAACATGGGATAAGATAAATAACTCCATACCTAACGTATTAAATCAATCTGCCAATTATTTGTTTTTAAGTG
This sequence comes from Clostridium sp. TW13, assembly GCF_024345225.1. Classification (NCBI taxonomy): domain Bacteria; kingdom Bacillati; phylum Bacillota; class Clostridia; order Eubacteriales; family Clostridiaceae; genus Inconstantimicrobium; species Inconstantimicrobium mannanitabidum. The sequence goes on along the minus strand of NZ_BROD01000001.1, from coordinate 3,501,099 downwards.
CTTGGATTTTAATCTGTGTTTCTCTTATAAGCAAGGTATACTCAAAGAATTTAATATCTAAAGGATATTTAGGATTTTTTGTAGTTGCATCTATATTAATTGTTGGACTATTTTTGGTTAACTATCATACCTTTCAAGAGCTTATGGTTTTAGTGATAGGAGCTGTTATAGCATTAAGTATTTATTTTAATAAGGGGTACGTGAAAAGAAAGTTAATATAAGCATGTAGGAAGTTCCAATTATAAGATATATAATTATAATTGGAATTTTTGTTTTAATAAGAATGAATTTGTATAGAGAAGAGGGATATGTAATGGATATTAACGCACTTCAAGAACTTGCGCAAAAAATGATGGCAAATAGAAAAGCCCATTTAGAGAGGGAAAAAGGATTTACTTATTATCATGGAGTAAGAGTATCTAAGGTGGCAATAAACTTAAGAAAGATAATTTTACCAGAGGATAGCTCATATGATGAAATTTTAATTACAGCATGCTTATTTCACGACGTAGCCAAGGGCATAGAACCTCATGGAACTTATGGAGCTGTGTTGATGAAAGAAATTCTTAAAGATTACTGCACAGAACAAGAAATCAATAAAATATCTGAACTTATATATTATCACAGTTTAAGAAAGATGGACAAAGATTATTCAGATTATATAAAAATAGTACAGGATGCGGACATACTTGATCATTTTGGTTCTATTGAAATGTGGATCAATTTTCAATATTATGCACATACAGACGAACCAATGCACAAATCAATAGAGTTCTATGATAATGAATTTGATGATGAAGTTCAAAGGCTTAGGGAATTACTTAATTATGATGTATCTCGTAAAATTTTTGAAGATAAAATTTCTTTTGTACATTCATTTGTTGATAGATTTAAAAAAGAAGTTGCAGGAGAATTTAGCATAGAAGTATAGCTGATTATTGCTTTGATTGCATACTTTTTCTTGTAATGTAAAACTAAATACTGATATAATATACAAGAAATTTTCAACAAGGTCTTTCATATTAATGTAGGTTAATGGAGCAATAAGTATATTATTAATTATTTATATAAAAGGATATGCAGTATAAAATCAACAGTAGTGAAAGGAAGAAAAGTATGTTTTGTGGTAACTGTGGCAAAAAATTAGAAGATGGAGATAAGTTTTGTGGTAATTGTGGTAAGGTGCAAAAGCAAGATAATGATACGTCCAATTCCAATTTAGAAAAGAGTAAAATCAAACCTAAGTCAAATAAAAAAATAGTTTTATCTTTATTGGGAGTTGGAATCTGTGCTTTAGTTTTCTTGTTGGTATTTACTTTTTCAAGCGATAAAATAAAGAAACTTTTTAGTTCTAGTAGTGAAACTTTAGTAAATGACAACGGCGGTAGTATGAATAGTAAGGTGTCTAAACCTGCTGATAGTAAGATTTCAATAAATCAAATTGATTCATCAAATTTTCCTGAAATAAGTGTGTATTTTACTGCAGAAGACAGTAATGGTAAGGTTCTGAAGAATTTGACTAAGAATTATATGAAGATAAAAGAAACTAATTCTAAAAATTCAGTTGAGGAAGAAATATTAGATTTAAGACAGATGAATTTAAATCAACCATTAAGTATTAATTTAGTTATGGATACAAGTGATAGTATGAAAGGTAATAAAATTGATATAGCTAAAACTGCTGCTAGAAATTTTATTAATTCAGTTCAATTTAATTCAGGAGATTCAGTTGAATTAATTACATTTAATGAATCAGTATCCATTGCACAAGGATTTACAAGTCAAAAAGATAGGATTGATGGAACACTAAAAAATTTAAGTACTAATAGTGAAACTGCTTTTTACGATGCATTAAATACATCACTTGTAGAGACAAGCGAAAAAAATGGACCTAAATGTATAATTGCTTTTACTGATGGATTAGATAATAAAAGCAAAGTGACTTCTGAGTATGTTGCTGATTTAGGAAAAAAGTTAGGAATTCCAATTTATATAATAGGTATTGGTGATGATGTTGATACGAATGTATTACGAGATATTAGTGAAAAAACAGGCGGCTATTTTACTCACATAAGTGATGTAGAAAAACTTCAACAGATATACAGTGATATATTTAAGAAACAAAAGGAACAATATATTTTAAAGTATAAAACTAAAAATAATGTTAGAGATGGGATATTTAGAAATGTAGATTTGAATTTAATAAGTGAAAGATATGTAGGTTCTGCTTCAGAAAGTTATTTACCTAAGTATGCAATAAATCCCAATGTTGATCCAAGTACTGGTTATTCTTCACAGTATGAAATGACAGGTGTTGAAAGAGCAATGTATGATTATCAATATAATTTTGTTAAAGCTGTTAATGGCTATGATTTTTCGGTTTTGTCCCCATATATTGATGCTAATGGCACTTTATATAATATGCAACAAAAATTAATTGAATCATATAAAAAACAGTCTATACAAGAAAAATTAGTTTATTATTCTATTGAGTCTACAAAAAAGGTTAGTAATGATGAATATCAACTTGTAGTCTATGAAAAATTTTATATAACTTATGATAATAAAAAGCCGACTCTAATGGAATATAGAAATATATATACTATTAAAAATACTAGCAATGGGTTTAAAGTTAGCGATATGCCAGATCTTAAGGTTTTAAACAGTACCAGTGTTAATTACAATTTTTAGTAATAATAATTTAAAATGGATGTTTCCTACATTATGTAGGGACATTTTTTTATGTTTAATTATTTACAAGAGAGAGCATGTTTATATACATAGACTATAAGTTATAAATCACACTGCAAATAGAGTAATAAATGGATATTTTATAATGTACAATCTTTTCATATGATGGTAAAGTCATTTCAGGGGGTGAAAAAAGTGTCATATAGTAGCTAAATAAGGGGGAATTAGCATATTTTACATTTGGAATCTTATTTTATTTAGCAGGAATTATTGTAAGTTTATCATGTTTGGTGTTTTTAATTAACTAGATTTATATAAGGGGGAATAGTATGTTTTGTCCAGAATGTGGAGAAAAGAATAATGATGATTCAAATTTTTGTCATAGCTGTGGTGCTAAATTAACTATAGAAGTTAATGAAGAAAAACAACAGCAAATAAATCAGAGTTCTAATAATAATAAAGTAGTAGAACAAACAGAAGCTGTGTATGGAGTAAATGAATATTATCAAATAGCAAAAGAGGAGAATAAAACAAGAAAAGGTTTTAGCACAAAACAAAAAGTTACTTTATTAATAGTAGCATTTTTAATTATAGCAATTGGAGCTTTTTGGGGAATCGGAAGGTATATTAGTGATCCTAAAAGAATAGCAAAATCTTATTTTCAATCTATGAGTTCAAATGATTGGAACAAGGCTTATTCATATCTCGATGTAAAAGATAGTGATTTTATTTCAAAAGAAAGCTTTGCTAAGGTGGCATCAGCTGAAAAATCAAAGGTTGGTGATATTACAAACTTTAGTGTAATAGATACAGTGAATAGTAAAAAGTCTATGGATGAGTTAACAAAATCTGTAGAGATTAACTATACAGTTAGAAATAGCTCATCTCCAATTTCAAAGAAGATTAATTTAGTGAAGCAAAAAGAAAAGAAATTTTTATTTTTTGATAGTTGGAAGGTTGAACCAGAAAATCTTGTTGTTAGCCAATATACAGTGTATGTTCCTAAAAATACAACTTTAACTATTGATAATGTTAAGGTAAATAGCAAATATATTGTTAAAGGTAATGATACTTCTAGTACATCAGATACAGATACTTATAAGCTTACTAATATTTTTTATGGAAAACATGAATTAAAAATTAATAGTTTGTATACAGAAGATTATAGTGAAACTGTGGACATTGATGAAAGTGGAAGTCATTCTGTACATGAACTTAAACTTAAAAAGCAAGTAGAAGATGATTTAGTTAAGCAAGTTGGTGATGTATATAAAGAATTTTATAAAGCTGCATTAACAGGAAAGTCTTATGATACAGTAAAAGATTATTTTACATCTGATGAGGAAACACAGAAAGAGATGCAGAGTTCATTTGAATATCTTGTGTCAAAAGGTAAAGGTGATTTCTTTGAAAAAATAAAGGACATTAATTTTACTAACTTTAAGGAAGATGGTACAGCAGAGTATAGTAACTCTTATATAGATATGTCATTAACAGCTCAATATACATATACTTCAATTGTTAGTGGAGATGATGAAAAAGATAGTAAGACACTTGAAACTCCAGGAACAACTAATTTGACAGTTGATCTTGTTTTAGAAGGTGGCAAGTGGAAAATAAGTAGGCTGGTTGTTTTTTAATAATATATTATTAGGTAAATAGATTTTAGGAGGAAAATAATATGTCAAAGTTTTGTACAAAATGTGGGAGACCACTTCAAGAGGGAGAAGTTTGTACTTGTCAAAGTGAACAAGTTTCACAACAAGCAACACAAAATGGACAAGCACAATTTCAACAACCAATAAACCAACAACAAGTTGCGCCAAGTGGATTTTCACTATACATAAAAAGATTTTGTGATGTAGCTACAAAAACAATGAAATCTCCTGCATCAATGCTTAGAACATTTGTAAAAGCAAGTGATTTTAAGCTTGGATTAGGTTTCATAGGTGTAAATGCAGCTATATTCTCATTATTTATAGTAATATTATTTGGAAAAGTTAATTCTCTAATATTGTCATTAACTAACCTGTTTGGAAGACTTAGTTCCATGGGTTTAGATAGTGCTATGGGGATGGGAAATAGTTTGAGCTTTCCACTTTTAAAAATCTTTTTGGTAACTTTCATATTAACTTTTGGTGGAGCATGCGTTTTAGCAGCTTTATTACTATTTTTTACAAAGGTTATATTTAAGTTTAATACAGATTATAAACAAATGCTATGTGTAGCAAGTTCAAAAAGTCTAGCATCAATACCATTTTCATTAGTTGCTTGCTTATTTGCGCTTGTAATGCCTACATGGAGTATATTTATTGTATCATTTGGTGCTTTATTAGGATATTTCTATGTAGCAGTAGCTATAAAGGGAGCTGGAATTGTTGATGAGGATAAATTAACATATATTCTATTTTTATCTTTTGCAGCAATGATTATTATTACAGCAATAGTAATGCAAGTATCATATAAGATGTATTTACCATCAGTAGTTTCAGATGGATTAGGTGTTTTAAAAGGCTTTGGATACTAATTTAAATTTATATAATGGTTAGCTAGAATTTTATTCAATAGAGAACTAGTATGTTAACAAAAAACTTTCAAGTAGGGACAAGCCCTATTTGAAAGTTTTTTTATTTATAAGTAATTTTTTTTATTATAATAGATATCAAGTGAAACTTGATTCAGGTGGGGTTTGATCCCATCTGAATCTTAGTTGAACTTATCCATGAGCGTGCAGCTGTTATCTCCAACTTAAGCAGAGAACCTAAATCTATAATTTAGTGTGAATCGGTTAAGCAGACATCTCAAATCTATGATTTGATGATGATCGCTTACTCTGTGAGTACTCATCTGACTTTAGGAAGAGGAGTTTCATATAAAGTTGGAGTGTTACGGATGCTAGCTATCGGATAAATAACTAAAAGATAACTAATGATAATAAGAGATAGTTTATATATATATATAATCAAATCATAAGGGAGGTATAAGATGAGTATAGGATATGCTTGTTTAACTGTTGGAGTTCCTAATACTAATTTAAAGAGCTGCATACTTAAAAATGCAAATGAAGATAGGTTATTAGAATTAATTTCACATAACTTAAATTCACTTGAAAATATAATTGATTATAATATAGAAAATAATATAATGCTTTTTAGAATAAGCTCTGATATTATTCCTTTTGGATCGAGTCCAGTAAATAATATACCTTGGTGGCAGATATTTTCTGATAAGTTTTTCAGAATAGGAAGTAAAATTCAAAGCAGTGGGATGAGAGTTTCAATGCACCCAGGGCAGTATACAGTTTTAAACTCTCCTAATGAAGAAGTAGTAAGAAAGGCAATGATAGATTTGAATTATCATACAAAGGTTTTAGACAGTCTTGGAGTTGGAGAAGCTCATAAGCTTATATTGCATATAGGTGGTGTTTACAATGATAAGAAGACAGCTATGGAGAGATTTATAGATAATTATGCTTATTTAGAGAAGTCCGTAAAACAAAGACTTGTTATAGAAAATGATGATAAACTATACAACATAAATGAAGTTTTAGAGATAAGTGCAAGACTTAATATTCCTGTTATTTTTGATAACTTACATAATGAAATCAATCCTTATGACAAAGAAAAGAGCGATATTGATTGGATTAATGAATGCAAGGGAACTTGGACAGGTAAAGATGGAAAGCAAAAGATGCACTATTCTCAGCAAGATCCATTAAAGAAACCAGGCGCCCACTCAGAAACAATAGATACACATGAATTTATGAACTTCTATCAAAGGTTAGATAGAGAAGATATAGATATAATGCTTGAGGTTAAAGACAAAAATGTTTCAGCAGTAAAGTGTATAAAGGCCTGTAAAAGCTAGTTGTATTTTAATCAATAAATTACATTTTATTGTAATTAATATTACTTCATGTTACTATGTAATCATATATTTCAAATTGGGGGAGGACCTTTGCTGAAGACATTTTTAAAAATAAATTTATCAGGATTACTATTGGGACTTTTATTCTATTTGGTTACTAGTTTTGCAGCTGATCAATACTTTATACAAAAAGCACTTAATATGAGTGATGAAGCATTCTCTACTATGTGTGGATTTTTTTATCTAGTAATATTTTTGTTTATAACTGCCATCGTGCCTATAATCTCATATAAATGGTTAAATGGTAGTTGGTGGTCTATGATTTTAGCTATACTGTGGTTTCCTTATTCTGTTTTAACAATTTTTATTAGGTCACTTCTTCCACCATTGTTTGAATACAGTGGAACTGACTTTGGTTTAGGATTATTGGTAATGTTTCTTATTTTTGCATATCCAATTTACATTCTTATACTTAGTTTGGTAGGAACTTCTTTGAAAAAAGCAGCAATTAGTAAGGTATAAAATAAACTCCTAAGTACGATGTGAGTTACTTAGGAGTTTATTTGTGTTAAATAGTAAGTTACAGCGGTTAAACCTTGCATTCATGAGTTTCTTGATATCAAGATATAATGATATGTTGATATCATATTAGCGTGATATCAGGAAAAGTTCTTATAAATAAGTCATTGAATTTATTGGTAATTAGCAATAGAATAATTCTTAAGAGGTGTTAACTTATGAACAAAAGTGATCTTAGTCGTGATTTATTTATGTTAAAAGGAGCTTTAGCTAAGAAAGGATATGATTGGTGGTGGCATAACTTCACAGCATACAATCATGAAACTGGAGAAGCAAAAGCATTTTTTATAGAGTATTTTGTATGTAATCCTGTTTTAGGAGGAGACAAGCCTATACTTGGACAATCATTAGAAAACCAAGTAAAGCACAAAAAACCATCTTATGCCTTGGTGAAGGTAGGAGCTTGGGGGGATAATCCTAAACAGATTCATAACTTTTACCCAATCACTGAATTTTTTTCAGAACCGGATACTCTTAATTTAAAAATGGGTGAGTGTACTTTATCTGAAAGCCATATGAAGGGAACTTGTGCTGTTACAGAGCAGGAATCTTTAAAGCATCCAGAATTTATGTGTGATGCTGGTGATATGAGCTGGGATATTAAAATAAATAAAAAGATTGCTTATAATGTTGGATATGGTGCATCAAAGTTTTTTCGTGCAATAAATGCCTTTGAGATGTTTTGGCATGCTGAAGGAATTAAAACAGAGTATGAAGGGGAAGTTGTACTAGATGGAGTAACCTATGATGTTATACCTGAAAAGTCTTATGGTTATGCGGATAAGAATTGGGGCTGTGATTTTACTTCTCCTTGGCTATGGATCAGTAGTTGTAATATGAAAAGCCTGATTACTGATAAGGTTTTAACTAATTCTGTAGTTGAAGCTGGTGGCGGAAGGCCTAAAATATATGGAATACCACTAGATCGTAAGCTACTAATTGGTATGTACTATGAAGGAAAGATGTATGAATATAATTTCTCTAAATTCTGGACAAGAAGTGATGTAAACTTTGAATTTATAGAGGGTGAAAAATATCATAAGTGGTCAGTCAATGCAAGCAATAGAGATTCAATTATGGAACTTACATTACAATGTGATAGAAATGAAATGTTATTAATAAATTACGAATCACCTAGTGGTGAAAAGAAACACAACAGACTTTGGAATGGCGGGACTGGCTTTGGAGAGATTAAGCTCTATAAAAAGCAGGGCAAGGATAAGATTTTAATCGACCATCTTGAGATAAATAATGCAGGTTGTGAGTACGGAGAATATTCTCAAAATGAGTAGAATTTAAAGTGATAAGTGTTTCACCCCCCCATTTTTCCAATAAATATAAATATGTTTTTATATTTATATATAAACTAAAGTTAGGAGTGCAAAATGATAATAGGATTATGTGATGATGATAAAACACAATTAGAATACTTAAGTGTACTGATTAAAACTTGGGCAAATGTTAGGAATATTTTCTGTGAGATTAAAACTTATAACAGTGCAGAAGAATTGATTTTTGAAAATATGGAGTCATATGCTTTTGATATATTAATTCTTGATATACAGATGGGAGATATGAATGGAATAGAGCTTGCAAAGAAAATACGAACCCAAGATGAAGAACTTATGATAATTTTTTTAACAGGAATAAAGGATTATGTATTAGATGGTTATGAAGTAAATGCCTTTAGATATATTTTAAAACCAGTAAGGCTAGATAACTTATATATATTGCTAGATGAAGTGAATAATAAGCTTAAAAAAAGCAACAAGAAATATTATATCTTCAACTATTCTGGGGAAACAATAAAACTTGAGCAAGGTCAGATTCTTTATATTGAGTCAATAAAACATTATGTAAATATAGTAACCTTGGATAAGAGCTATGAAATAAAATCAACCATAAATCAGGTTTTTGAGAATCTTGAGCACGAAGATTTTATAAGTGTTCATCGTTCATATATAGTGAATTTAAAGCATGTGGACAGGATAAATAAATCAAGCTGCATGTTATCAAATGGAGTTGAAGTTCCAATCAGTAGAAGTAATTATAAGAATTTTAATGAAGCTTTTATAAAATATTATAGAGGGCAACAATTATGATAGATGTTTTATTCTATGCATTTATATGTGTATATTTCATTTGGAGTTTACCAGAGAAATCATTTAAAAAGAGAATGCTACAATCTGTATGTCTTTTTGTAGTTTCTTTAGGAACAGCAGTTATTATAAGCAGATTTATACCATTTAATATGACATTAGCTTGTAATTACAACCTGCTTTTGATGCTGATGTTTTTCTTATTGCATCTTAAGAAAAACAGAGTTTCTATATTTTCATACATATTGTTTGGCTTTTATTTATTTTTTAGTTTATATGTAACCATAAATTATTATGAAAAAGCTGTATGGATTGACTATATATTATCCACTGTAGTTCTTTTGTTATCTCATAATAATCAACTGTTTATGAAGAAAAGCTATGAAGACAGTGTGGCTGAGTATCAATTTAAAACTGTGCAAAAGCATGTTGAAGAGGTTCAAAGCATCTATATGACCATGAGGGGGTGGAGGCACGACTATCATAATCATATGCAGACCTTAAAGGCACATCTTGCCATGAAGCATTATGACTTAGCTGATGAATATTTAAATGAGCTTGAAAATGATTTGGATGGTATTGATTTTATCGTTAAATCAGGAAATGTTAATTTGGATGCTATTTTAAATAGCAAATTGTCTCTTGCTCAAGAAAAGCAGATTCATATTAACTGTAAGGTTAGTGTACCAGAAAAGCTCAAAATTACAGATATTGATTTATGCGTTCTTCTTGGAAACCTTTGTGATAATGCAGTAGAATCCTGTGAGACCATGGCTGAATCAGAAGAAAAGTTTATAAGACTTTATATTGGAATTTTTAAAAAGCAGCTATATATTTCAGTGACTAATTCCACAAAGGAGCTTGTAAGAAAGTTTGATCATGAGTATATAACCAATAAGAGAGGAAATCATGGGCATGGTTTAAAAAGGATTGATAATATAGTAAACAAATATGAGGGTTTCATAAACCGTAAAAATGAACCTGGAGTATTCGTGACTGAAATAATGCTGCCACTTTAAGATATTCTCACAAGTAAAAATTAAGATATTACTTTGAGCACATTAACCACTGGTGCACGATTTTAAACAACTCGTGTACTTTTTTTATTATAGGGGACATTTTTTTATACAATACAGATAATGAAGCAATAAGGCATTGTGAAAAAATAAATGAATGTATGTGAGTTTATTTTCAGATGCCTAAGGGGAGGTTTATATGAAGTATTCATTATTTAAAAATATGGTCTATGTTTATAGAAGAGTCTTTAATTTTAATAAGAAACTTAGGTTTCAGATTCCGCTTGAAATGTTAAGTGAAATATTGATTCCAATTATGGCTACAGTTATACCAGCTATAGCTGTTGGGCTTATTACTGATAAGGCTAGTATTCAGGAATTTTTGCTTGTTATGGGGGGGGTTACAGTACTAAATGCTATTTTATTATACTTAAAACAATATTTATTTACTGTTATTGATATGGAAAACACTTTAGCTAGAATACAAGAATTCTTTTTTGAAAATTCAAAGAAGCTAATGAAAACGGATTATCCTAACGTTGAGCCACAGGATAAGCAAATATTAATTCAAAAAGCAATAAATTCTTTTAGCACAAACTGGGTTGGGATTGAATTTATGATGAAGAGTACACCTAAGTTTTTTGTTAATATAGTAGGATTAATTACCTATGGAGCTATGATATCTTCACTTAATTATATAATCATAATAATACTGATATTGATGGCTGTGTTAAATTTTATACTTGCTTCCTATGCTAGAAATTATGATGAGAAACACAAAGAGGATTATGTAAAATATGATAGGAAGATTGATTATTTATATAAAAATTCTACATCTTTAATAAATGGAAAAGATGCGAGAATATATAAGATGGAAACTTGGTTTTATAATGTATTTCAACAGCTTATTAAGAAAAGAGTAACATGGAATAAAAGGGTAGAATATCGCTATTTTTTACCTAGTCTATCAGATAATATTCTTCTATTTATTAGAGATATTGTAGCTTATTCTATGTTGATTTCCATGGTGTTAGATAAAGAGATAAGTGTATTTACCTTTACATTGTTTGTTGGTGTAATTGCAGGTTTTTCTTCTTGGCTTAATGAGTCAGTAACAGCTTATTCCAACTTAAAAAGAGCCAATATGGGGGTAAATGATTATCGTGCTTATGAAGAAATTAGTGAAGTATTTAATCATGCAAATGGTTGTGAGGTTCCAAAACCTTCAGATTTTCCATTAACAATTGAATTTAAAGATGTTTCTTTTAGATATCCAGGGGCAGAGAGAGATACTATTTCTAATTTAAATCTTAAAATAAATGGAGGAAGTAAAATAGCTCTTGTTGGTAATAACGGTGCAGGTAAAACTACTCTAGTTAAATTACTTTCTGGGCTTTACTACCCAACTGAAGGAAAGATTTTAGTTAATGGTAAATCCATAAAAGACTATGATATAGAAGAATATTATAAATTAATAGGTGTTGTATTCCAAGATGTTGAGGTTTTAGCTTTTACTATAGCAAAAAATGTAGCAGCTTGCGAAGAAAGCATGATTGACTATAGCAGGATAAATAAATGTTTAGAGTTAGCTGGGTTAAAAGATAAAGTAGATTCGTTAAAGGATAAAGAAAAAACGTATATAACTCAAAGTCTTAATAAAGATGGTATTTTACTATCAGGTGGACAAATGCAAAGGATGATGTTAGCTAGGGCTCTATATAAAAATGCTCCAATCATTATTCTTGATGAGCCAACCTCTGCTTTAGATCCAATAGCTGAAAGTGAACTATATGAGAAATACAATGAATTAACAGAGGATAAAACTTCACTATTTATTTCACATAGATTAGCAAGTACTAAATTCTGTACCCGTATTCTATTCTTTGAAAATGGAAAAGTGGCAGAGGATGGAACTCACGAAGAGCTTATGAACATGAATGGTAAATATGCTCAAATGTTTGAAATACAGAGCCATTATTATAAAGAAGAGGTGGGGGGAGAAGAAAATGAAGAATTCGCACTTTAAAGCCTTTGCTAAGGATTGTAAATCTATATTGAGCATGGTTTCAGGTATCTCAAAATCTTTTATTGTTTTAATATTTGTACAAAATATAATAAAAGCCACAATACCTTATATAAATATTATATTTAGTTCTTTAATCCTAGATAACATATTATCAAACAGAAACAAAGAAATTATTTTAAATTATGTTTACTGGATGGTAGGAATAAATCTTGTTTTTGGAATATTGAATGCGTTATTAGAAAGAAGTGTAAAAGTAAAAAAGTTATATATAGAGTTATATATAAAATCTAAATTAGCAGAAAAGGCATTAATGTTAGATTATGAAGTGCTAGAAAAAAAGGAAACTTTAGATTTGCTGCATAAGGCTGAAGAAGGTGTGAATAGCAATGGAGGTATATATTCCTTTCTTAATACGTTAGGAGATATTATTAGTGATATTATTTCATTGATTTGCTCTATAGTATTATTAAGTTCCTTGTTTATAGTTGTACCTATGAAAAGTCAAAGTTCAATTATGCATCTTTTTAATTCTCCATTATTAGCTGTTTTGTTATTTGGTGTAATGATAATTTCTATACTTTTAAACTTTGGCATATTAAATAAACAAAATGTTGTACAGTATAAGTTCTTTGAAAAAAATGTGGATTCTAATCGTAAGTTTGGTTACTTTGTTGGCTTGCCTAACAATTATAAGCTAGGGAAAGATATAAGAATATATAATATGTGTAATATGATAATGGAAGAGATGTGGAATGCTAGAGAAGCAGTGATTGAAGATATGAGAGAGATTGAAAGAGTATTTAGTAGATGGAGTGGACTAATGGAGATTAATAATCAGGCTGTTATGTTTTTAACCTATGGATATGTTGGGGTTAAAGGGATACTAGGATTAATCAGTGTTAGTAGTGTACTTAAGTATGTAAGTACTATTACAAAATTTACTGCTTCATTGTCAGGTGTAGTTCAAAGATATGCATATTTAAATTTGCAGAGGCAATATCTAAACAATTACTGCTATTTCTTAGACCTTGAGAATGTAAAATATCAAGGAACCTTGCCAGTGGAAAAACGAGATGATAATGAGTATGAAATAGAATTTAAGAATGTGTCCTTCCACTATCCAAACAGTGAAGATTTGATTTTGGACAATGTTTCTTTAAAGTTAAGTATTGGCAATAAGATGTCTATAGTAGGTAAAAATGGTGCAGGGAAGACCACTTTTATCAAGCTGCTTTGTAGAATTTATGATCCTACAGAAGGAGAGATTCTTCTTAATGGTATCAATATTAAAAAATATGATTATGCTGAATATTTAAGAGTGTTTTCTGTGGTGTTCCAAGATTTCAACCTGTTTTCTTTCCCAATAGCTGAAAATGTGGCAGCTTCAGTAGAGGTAGACAAAGAAAGAGCTTGGGAAACCTTAGAGCAGGCAGGAGTGGCAGAACGTATAAGAAAAATGAAGGATGGACTTGGTACAAATCTTTATCAAAATGAAAAAGAAGGAGTAGAAATCTCAGGTGGTGAAGCACAAAAAATAGCTATAGCCAGAGCATTATACAAGGATGCACCATTAGTAATTCTTGATGAACCAACAAGTGCCTTGGACCCAATCTCTGAATATGAAATATACTCAAAGTTCAATGAACTTGTATTAGATAAAACCTCAATCTTTATCTCACATAGAATGTCTAGTTGCCGTTTCTGTGATAATATAGTTGTATTTGATGCAGGAAAGATTGTACAAGTTGGTAATCATGATACCTTAATCAAGGACGAGGCAGGATTATATTATAAACTATGGACATCGCAGGCGCAGTATTATGTTTCTTAGAATTTAGGGTAAAAACTTTAATTATCTGAAAATATATAACAGGCTAAATAGACTAGTATATAAACCTATGTACCTTCATATGTTTTAATAAGTAGAAGTTAAGAAAATATTCTTGGTAAGTATATTACAAGGATATTTTCTTTTTTTTGTGGATTTTGCTCGGTTTACAACGTATATATTTATAAGAAAATATTATGTAAATAAGGGGGATTTCAATGAAAAAGAAATTATTGTATAGCGTAATTCTATTAGTAATGATTATATTTGCAGTTTGTAGCCTTCTATTTGCAGGCTTTGGGGATGCAATAAAAAGAAGTACACAAATTAACACAATAGAAATAACTAGACGTTCAGATTCAAAGGTATTGATTCTTTCTGATAAGGGGACTATAAAAAAATTTGTAGATGCAATTAACAATTGCGAAAAGACTGATGGTAAGATTGATATTAGAGCTAATGATTATTTTGTAAAGATTGATTATAAAGATAAAACAAGTAGTGAGTACATGCTATGGGTAGGCAATGATAATACAAAGGGTGTATTAATGAAGAATGACAAAACTTGGTTTATTAGCGAAAAGTCTAATACTATATTTAAAGAAATTCTAAAAGAAAACACTTATTTTACTTATATTTCAAGGGAAATATAATATAAACAAAGAGGAGGGGGTAAAGATGTTAACTTTAATTTTATTGGAACCAATAATATTAATTTGTATGTTTATATGCATTGTTGTCATATTGGTTTATCTTATAAGATCAAATTCTAATAGTAAAAAAAATAGATATAATTGGTTCATCCAAGAAGGTAATAATTATATCAAAGAGGGAAATTATAAATCAGCTTTACACGTTTTTTCAAAATCAGTGGAACTTAAACCTGATGATGCTACAGGATATTTACTAAAAGGTTATGTTCTTTATAAATTAAATAGATATAAGGATGGCATTAATGAACTTTCTAAAGCTATAGAGTTAGATGCAGATAATGTCGAGGCATATAAGGTCAGGGCACATATATATATAGATATGGATGAATTCGATAAAGCTCTTTCGGATACTTCTACAATTTTAGAATTGAATCCTATAAACCCATCTGCTTATAGTACTAGAGCAATGGTTTATTTAAAAAAGAAGGAATTAGATAGGGCACTAAGTGAGCTACTTAAAGCAATTGATTTACACTTAGATGATTGTGTGACATATGACCTTTTATCATCAATATATATTAAATTAGGTGATTATGAAAAATCATTGGAGAGTTCCAACAAGGCTATTAATTTAGACAACGAAAGATTTTCTGCTTATAAGAATCATGCTTATGCATTAATAAAATTAAATAAACTTGATGAAGCTAAAGAATATATACAAAAGTCTATAAATATAAGTACTAATTATGGTGATGCTTATATTATCTTATCTATGATAAATCTCATTGAAAAAGATTTGATTAGTTTTTATGAGAATTTAACTATTGCTTCACTTAAGAAAGTTTACTACATTGATTATTTTGACGAGCCTATCTTTGATGAAGTAAGAAATACAAATAATTTCATTGAAGTCTATACTAAGTTGAAGATAAGTTACAAAGGAATCTCTTAAATTTTAAAATAGCATTTTCAGTTATTATCAAATTAGAGGTAACATAAAATGATTTAAAGCATTTTATGTTACCTCTTTAATAATAGTTAAAAAGTTATTTAGAATTATCGCGGTAATATTCTGTTAAGATATAATCATGATTATTAGCATCTCTTTGAGTAATGATTGTATCTTCTGGGAAGTTATTATCCTTAAGCCATTGATTGTAGTTTTTACCGGTCAAATTTTCTAGGGTATTCCAATTTATAGAGAAATACTTTCCATCCTGCTCAATAAAGCAGTATTTTATTTGCTCAGCATAGCAAACAGCATATAAGTTATATTTGCCATGTCGCTTATCGGTCAAAGTTATCCAATGCAAGGACATGTTGTTTCCAACTAGATTTTCATTTAATCGATCAATACCCGAATCTTTTGATAAGACTTCAAAATATTTTAATGCACTAGTTTTAGCAGTATCATTAAATACTACAACATTATTTTTTAAGCTATCAGTAATCATTGTAGCACCACTAGAAGATGCAACTTTTCTTATTACGTTAGCAAAGCATTCCTCACCAGAATGTAAATAATATGATGCACCACTATGGTCCAAATATGAATAATTATAATAATCAAATAACTTCTTAAAGGTTTCTTTATCCTTTATTGTTAAACTAGCTATGCTATCAACATTTTTAGAATCGTTTGAATTTATATCTCCTCTAATAGAAAAGAAAATCAGTGGTTGGGTATTGGAATAAATGTTAAGTGGAATTTTTATAGTGTCATATTTAATATTTATTTCTTTAGAATTAACCTTGAAGGTAGTTGTTGTTACATTTTTTAAATATAATACAACCATTAATCCACTTTGAGTATTATAAGTATCGTAGAAACGTCTATTTGTAAAATTTCTATTATATAAACTTATATTTTTCTCTTGAAGCATATCATTTACCATATCTATAATTTTAGAATCATTAGAGGTTTCTGTTAATAGTGCTTGTCTATTAAAAAAAACTAAATCAGTAAAGGATTGGCATTTAACTAATGCATCAGAGTTAATTATCTTTACATTTGTGTCTTTAGTTTTAATGTTGTCAGCATTTTTATTGCTACTAGCAGCAGGAGTAGGGGTGATTCTATTATAGTAGTCTTTTAGCATAGGTGGCAAAAATATAGCTATTAACATTACTAACATGCAAGGGACTATAGTTTTTACAAGAAACATACATGCTTTTCTTAAGTCCATTCTATGTGGAACTAAATATTTATTTGTATCAATTTTACTTAAGATTTCATTTGTAGAATCATAGAACTGAAACCCTTCTAGCTCTAAACTTTCTCTTAAATCTTCTTTTGCCTGCTTTTGATAGAGATATTCGTTATGACAATTTGTACATTGTTCTATATGTTGAAAAAAATCTTTAGTTTCATTTGAATTTGTGTCGTTTTCTAATATAGCAGGAATTAAATCTATACATTTATTGCATTTCAAATCTTTCACCTCTTATTTTATTAGATTTGTTTAGAAAATTTATATATCTTTTATATAAGGAATAATATCTACTTTTCGTAGCTGCTTCGCTAATTTTTAAAATACGCCCTATGTCATTAAAATTCATATCACTATGATAGTATTTTAAGTATAATAACTGCTTATTTTTTTCATCTAATGTCTTTATAAAAGCTGAAATAGAAGATTTTGTTTCATTAAACTCAGCAATAGTTGAAGGACAAGCTTCCTTAGATTCCACCAAGTCAACAGAAGAGTCTGAATCTATTGAAACTTTTTTGCTTTTCCTAATATAATCGATGCATTTGTTTCTAGCAATGGTATAAAGCCATGTTTTAAATTTATACTTTTGATCAAAGGTGTAAAGTTTATTGTAAACACAAATGAAAATATCCTGTACTATATCTTTTGTAGTTTCATTGTCTCTTATATTAGAATAGACATATTTACTTATCTCTAGTTGATATTTCTTTAGCAACAGTTCAAAGGCACTGTCATCTCCCTTCAAAATATTTTGAACTAAATTTAGATCATCCATAGTAACCCCCTAATTTTGTCTTTCAATAGTTAATACGGCACTTTTTTAGAAAAGTAAGTATGGGTTTTGTGATTTTTAATATTTTTTACAAGTTATAAACATAATCTATCATTAATTTTAGTTGTATATATAGGAAATTGTCGAGAAAAATGTATTCATTGTTTTATACAAAATTCATAATGTTTACGAAACATATTTTTCAAGTAAAAATGAAGAGTTTAGTATACATGTTTTTTAGTAAGGTTAGAATGGCTAGTATAGATGTATTTATTTTTTAATAAAATTGTTATTATATTGAATAATTAGTGTGCTAAGCTTAATTTAAAAGAAATTAGTATTTTAAATACTTGGAGAAATGGCTAGAATGTTTAATATATTTAATATAGTAAGAAGGAAGGTGCAAATCGTTATAAAGATATAAATATCAGCTTCTATATAACGATTAAATTATTATGAAAAAGATAGTGCTAGGCATATTATTGTGTACAATGTTTTTAAGTGGATGTTCATTAAATAATTCTAATAATGACAATAAGTTACCAGATAGCAAGTCAACAGAGGTTGCTGCTCAAAGTAATGATATCCCAGAGCCAAAAGCATCAACACAGGATTCAAGTGATGCTTCTAAGCAAAATTCAACAAATGGGGCTTCAAATGAAAAAATTAAATCCTCAAAGGATAGTATAAAGAATAGAACTTATACAGAGCAGAATATTAGTGAAAAAGTTAAGGAATACATTATTAATGGTCAAGGAGATAAAGCAGAAGCAAGTAAAATAAAATGGAGTAAGAGTTTTTTAAATAAAGCTGATATTGTAAGTTTATATAAGCAGTATGTAGCAAAAGGCGGAAATTCTCAGGACTTAGCAAAGTTTGCAGCTTATATGACTTCAAATGCACCTATCCTTAATGATTGGCAACAGTTATTTGAAAAAGATTTGAATGATATTTATGGAGAAAAAGTAGTTAGATTGGAGCATTTAAATAAAGATTTATATCAAGCATATGTTAAGAAAAATAATAAGGAAGTACCTTATGTTGTAGTTTCAGCAAGAACTGGTTATTTTCATGGGTAACAATTAGTAGAGAATGACAACTATATATTAGGAAAGATTTATTTTTTGAAGATGCCTAAAAGAAACACCGTATCCATGTAATTGCAGAATGGATACGGTGTTTCTTTAGTTTAATGAAATTATTTTTAAAGAGTAGAGGTTTATTTGGTTTATATGTATGTTATTTGAGAAAGCTTAAATATAATGTATATAGTACTGTAAACTTTTGGATGAAAATAATCGTATATATTAATGAGTAGTTATAGATATTGTAATAAGAATACATTAAAAAAGAGGAGAGATTATGTATAAAAGTGGTTTTGCAAAAGTGAATGGAACAAGTTTAAATTATGAAATGGCTGGAGAAGGTGAAGCTATAGTTTTAATACACAGTGGTTTTACAGATTTAAGGTTATGGGATAAGCAGTTTGATTTCTTTTCAAAGAGCTATAAGGTTATACGATATGATGTAAGGGGCTTTGGAAAATCAGAAACACCAAGTAAGTCATTTTCTCATATAGAAGATTTAAAAGGGTTACTAAATTTTCTTGAAGTTCAAAGGGTAAATTTGATTGGAGTATCTATGGGTGGAAGTATTGCTATTGATTTTACACTTGAATATCCTGAGTTGGTTAAATCCTTGATATTAAGTGGACCTTCATTAAATGGATATCAAAAGTTAGCTGGAGAAGTAAGTACAGAGGTGTCTTTGGCAACAGTCTCAATAGCAAGTAGAGATGAAAACTTTGAGAAATCAGTTGAATTTATGATAAATACTCCTATTTGGAGACAGAATGATGCTGAGTCTCAGGCTCGTTTAAAAAACATGTTTTTAGATACTTCTTTAGAGTGGGCATTAAAAGATATAGAGGTAGTAGCAAACCCACCTGCAGCAGAAAGACTTCATGAAATAGACAAGAAAACCTTACTAATAATAGGATCAGAAGATTCAGAACCCATAATGAAGATTGCTAAGTTCTTGGAAGATGGTATAGTTGATTTACAAAGGGTAGATATAAAAGGTACGGGACACGTGCCTAACTTGGATAAACATGAGGTGTTTAATCAGATTGTAATGGAATTTTTAGATAATAACTAGTTTGATATGTGATAGTTATAGAGTCTAATAGTATAAAGGGGATTTTTGAGATGGTTAAGATTAATTTTAGGATAGCAAAATTTTGGATAATTCCAGCTGTAGTAGCAGTAGTAGCAATTATATTTTTTGTGTGGATATTTTCAAAGGAGAATACATTAAATGTATCAGCTCAAGACTTAATGAAAGGGGTAAATCACAATAAGGTAGATACAGTTAAGCTAAAGGATGAGTTTTTGAAATCTACAACAGATTTTTCTGTAGATTTATTTAAGCAATCTTACGATAAAAATGAAAATTCGCTTGTATCTCCAACCTCAGTTTATCTAGCACTTGGCATGACAGCCAATGGGGCAGATGGTAATACCTTAAAAGAGTTTCAAAAATTGCTTGGTAAGTATGGCCTTAATACTAAAGATTTGAATTCATACTATAAAACTCTTGCTGAAAATCTTACTAAGGTCAACGCAGGAAAGGTTAGCATTTCAAATTCAATATGGTATAACGATGATAAAACTATTGATATTAAAAAGGATTTCCTACAGACCAATGCAGATTATTATAATGCATCACTTTATAAGTCAAACTTTAAAAGTAGCGAAATAGTGAATGATATAAATAATTGGGTAAAGTTCAATACAGGGAAAAAGATAGATAAAATCGTAGAGACAGTAGATCCAAAGACAGTAATGTATCTTATTAATACCATATATTTTGAGGAAAAGTGGGAAAATATTTATGAAACAAAAGATGTGCATGAAGGAAGCTTTCAACTGGCAGATGGGAAGAGAAAGTCTGCTAGTTTCATGCATTCAGCAGAGATTGGCTATTTGAGTGATAATATGGGAGAGGGTTTTATTAAGCATTATAAAGATGGAAAGTATAGCTTTATGGCACTTCTTCCTAAAGAGAATATAAGCATTGAAAGTTATGTGAATTCACTTTCAGGAGAGAGTTTTAATAAACTTCTAAAAAATAAAGCAGATGAAATGGTAGTTGCAGAATTACCTAAGTTTAAGGCAGAATATAGTGTTAGGTTAATTACAACACTACAAAAAATGGGACTTAATGATTGCTTTAGTATTGAAAAAGCAAATTTTGCCCCAATGGGTTCAAGTAAGCAAGGGAATATTTATATAGAAGATGTATTGCACAAAACTTTCATTTCAGTAGATACTGAAGGAACAAAGGCAGCAGCAGCTACGAAAGTTGAAATGAAGAGTGGGGCTGCTCCATCTAAGCATTTTATTAAACTTAATTGTCCCTTTGTGTATGCAATAATTGACAACGAAACTAATCTACCTATTTTCATAGGTACAATGATGAATCCAGAATAAAAATATATAATAATTTATTTAAATAGTAATTCATATGGAAATCTACCATATGAATCACGGATGTACATGAAGGAAATTTTCAACTGAAACAAAGACAAAAATTGCAAGGTTGATGCAGCCAAAATAAATTTCTATTGTGTTAATAAATTATTTCTATATGTTTTGGGTGAAACACCATAATAACATTTAAATTGACGATTGAAATTTGAAAGGTTTTGGAATCCACTTTCTAAAGCAATTTCTGATACAAGTAAATCAGTAGTCCTTAAGAGGTCAGCAGCAATTCGCAATCTCAGTTGGATGATGTATTCTGCACAGGATATACCAACCCTCTGCTTAAAGAAACTCATAAAATGAGTTTTACTAAAATGGCATAAATTCGCTAATTGAATTATAGTAATGGGCTCTTTGTAATTATCTTGGATATATTGCAGGGCCTTTTTTATTTTATCCATATGAAGAGAAGTTGATTTAGTAACATTTGTTTCAGTAATGCAATTATATTTAAATAGCAGATAAAAAAGATGATGTAGTTTTTCTTTTAGTAATAACTCAAAGTAAAAATCTTTTGTAGTTACACAATTAAGAATATCCTTAACACATGGAAGAAGTTCTTTGTAAGCAGGATGTTCCTTATTCATATGGGACAGCAAATTTAGTGCTCCATTAAAAAGAGGACGAAGGTATGTAATTGTGCATTGATCCATAATTGAGTAACCAAGCAAATCTAGGTGAAAAACTAAAGTGTCAGAAATATGTGTAGTTCCAGGGACAGGATAAATTGAATGCAAAGTGTTTGGAGGTACAAAAATTAAATCACCTTCGTGAGAATAAAAAGTTTCTTCGCCAACTTGATAAATTGCACTACCAGTGTGTACGTAGGTCAATTCGGCTTCTACATGCCAATGAAGCAGTACATTTGGTGTATTTATAGGAATAACACAGTGAAAAAAAGCATAAGGTTCAAGGTGATTTTCTTTTGATATTTCTTGTTTTTGTGATGAAAATAAAAATGGATGCATGGTAGATACCTCCTATAATTAGGTATTGATATAATACTATAGTATCAGTTTTAGAGATTATAATACAAGAGTTTGAATGCATTTAATGTTATAATATCAGAAAGGAATAAGGGTTAAAATTAAAGTTAAGATATAAAAGGAGAATTTGAGAATGAATCAAAAAGAGAGAATGTTAGCAGGATTGCCATATAAAGCTTGGTTAGATGGACTTGCAGAGGAAAGAATGGAAAATAAGTTAAGGATACATGAATTTAATTTACTCCGTCCAGATGAAAAAGAGAAAATAGATAAACTAATTAAAGAGATACTTGGAAAGACTGGTGAAACCGTTGTTATAGAGCAGCCTTTCCATTGTGATTATGGTAAAAATATTGAAGTCGGGAATAACTTTTTTGCTAATTATAATTGCACAATATTAGATGTAGGTAAGGTGATTATAGGAGAAAATGCTCAATTTGCTCCTAATGTATCAATTTATACAGCTGGACATCCAATTCATCCTGAGTCAAGAAATTCAGGGTATGAATATGGAATTGGAGTTACTATTGGAGATAATGTGTGGCTTGGAGGAAGTGTAGTTGTTAATCCAGGTGTTAAGATTGGAAATAATGTTGTCATAGGGTCTGGCAGTGTTGTTACAAAGGATATTCCAGATAACGTTATTGCAGTAGGAAATCCATGCAAGGTTATAAGACAAATAACAGAGGATGATAGAAAGTATTATTTTAAGGATAGAGAATTTGATGTTGAAGACTATAAATAACATTAAGTAATATCTTGTTTTGTAATAATCAACATATGATATAAAGCAGAAATAGAAGAAGAGGTACGAATATTATGTTTACATTTTTGTTAGTTATAATTTATTTATCATTTATTAGTTTAGGCTTACCAGATTCATTATTGGGATCTGCATGGCCTGCTATGTATAAGGATTTGGCAGTATCATTGTCCACACAAGGGGTTCTATCTATGCTTATTTCAGGTGGAACTATTATTTCTAGTTTATTTAGTGGTAAATTAATTAAACGATTTGGAACAGGGAAACTTACATTTATAAGTGTAGCTATGACAGCAGTAGCTTTACTAGGATTTTCAATCTCACCATCATTTATTTGGTTATGTGTTATGGCAATACCTTTAGGTCTTGGAGGTGGTTCTGTAGATGCAGCCTTAAATAATTTTGTGGCATTGCATTATAAGGCAAAGCATATGAGTTGGCTTCACTGTTTTTGGGGTGTTGGAGCTACTGTAGGACCAATTATTATGTCAATGTTCATGGGAAAAAGCAATGGTTGGAAAAAGGGTTATTTTACAATATCGATGATACAATTTGGTCTTGTAATTATACTATTTTTAACTTTATCATTATGGAAGACAGTTGAAAAAGTTCAGGATGAAAATGAGATTAAGGAAGAACAAGAAGAGGCTGATGGGAAAAGCTCTATGAAGATCCCAGGTGTAAAATTAGCCTTACTTTCCTTTGCATGTTATTGTGCAGCAGAATCAACTGCAGGATTATGGGGAAGTAGCTATTTGGTTAATTATAAGGGTGTATCTGTTGGAGATGCAGCAAGGTGGATATCTTTATTTTATATAGGAATAACTGCAGGTAGATTTTTGTCTGGATTTTTTACTATGAAGTTTAGTAATAGTACTTTAATTAGAGGTGGACAAGTACTTTGCATTATTGGAGCAGTAGTTCTTTTAATGCCACTACCAACGAGTTTTTCAATGCTAGGATTAATTTTATTTGGTCTTGGTTGTGCGCCTATCTATCCTTCTATGATACATGACACTCCAAAGAGATTTGGAAAGAATGCCTCACAAGCTATAATTGGTTTACAGATGGCGTTTGCTTATATGGGAAGTACTTTTATGCCTCCATTGTTTGGAATTTTGGTTTCTAAAATAAGTATAGGTGTTTTTCCTTGTTTTTTGTTGGCTTATGTTTTCATTATGATAATAAGCTCTGAAAAAATTAATAAGTTAATTAGTAGAAAACAGAAAACAGCAGAAAAAATAGAAATGAAAGTATAAAAAATCTCATTTGAAGAAAAATAGATAATATATAGAACTTCTAATTACGAAACTAGCAATTTATTTTTAAAATTAATTATATATTAGCAATTACAAAAACTTGACAGTATAGTTTGATTTAGATTATACTGTCAATAATTTTAACGGCTAGGAAGAGAAGAGTAGTCATTTTAAAAACTTACAGAGAGTCTCAGTTTGCTGGAATGAGATAGTTGGAAACTTGATGAAACAAGCCTCTGAGCTTCATACGGATCTTATTTAGGTATCTGAAAATAAATAACAAGTCCCAATAGACTAGGATATAAGCCTATGTGCTTTCAGGTGCCTTATTTAGTAGGTGATGCTATGACGTGAGTTCACGTTACAGAACTAGGGTATAATTTGTACTCGATAAGGTTAATATGGTGACATGTTAATAAATTAGGGTGGTACCGCGGAGAATATTTCGCCCCTGCAAGTTAAATTGTAGGAGGTGTTTTTTTATACATTTTTTTATTATTAAACCTATAAAACCTAATATTTTTGTAGGGATGATAAGTTAACTAAGGCATGTGAAAATAAATAGCAAGTTTAAATATCTATTGCATATGGACTTATTTATTTTTTGAAGATGCCCAATATATTGTTAGGAGAGTTGTATATGGAAAAAAACATTGAGCGAAATACCAGAAAGAATGAAAGACCAACCTTCCCCAAGAGAGCTGTAATAACAGCAGGGATGCCATATGGAAATAAAGAGTTACATTTTGGACATATAGGTGGAGTTTTTGTCCACGCTGATACATTAGCAAGATTTTTAAGAGATAGAATTGGAAAAGAGAATGTTATATTTGTATCAGGAACAGATTGCTATGGTTCACCAATATTAGAAAGTTACAGAAAGATAACTGAGGATAATTCATACTCAGGTACTATAGAAGACTATGTTAAAGAAAATCATTTAAAGCAAAAGGATGCCTTAGATAAATATGAAATTAGTTTGAATCTTTTTGCTGGGTCAGCTTTAGATAGAGCTGGAGAAATTCATAGTGAGGTTTCAAAAGAAGTATTTGAAAAGTTATATGATAATGGATATCTAACCAAGATGTCTAATCCTCAATTTTATGATGAAGAGTTTAATGTTTTTCTTAATGGAAGACAGGTTATTGGAAAGTGTCCAATACAAGGTTGTTCATCAGAAAAAGCCTATGCAGATGAATGTTCTCTTGGACATCAATATATGCCAAGTGAACTTATAGATCCTATAAGTGCTTTGTCAGGGAAAAAACCTGTAGTAAAAGATGTTACCAACTGGTATTTTAAATTGGATAAATGCAACGATTTACTAAAGGAAAGAGTAGATTATTTAAGACAAACCAAAAAAGCAAGTAAGTATTTATTAAATACTGTTGAAGAGTTTTTAAAAGAACCTGTAATCTATGTTCAAAAGAAAAACATAGAGGATTTAGATGCCTTAGAAGCAGAGTTACCAGAACATAGTACTATAAATGAAGAGAAAAAACCTTCTGTAACCTTTGTGTTTAAGGATTTAGAGCATAGAGATGAGGCTAGGGTTATGCTGGGAAATAAAGGAATTAACTTTAGAACAGGAAAAACTCTAGTACCATTTAGATTATCGGGGAATGTTGACTGGGGAGTTAAGGTTCCTGATAAGGAAGATTTAAATGATTTAACATTTTGGGTATGGCCAGAATCACTTTGGGCACCAATATCATTTACAAAAGCCTACTTAGAAAAGCAAGGTTTTGGTGATGAAGAATGGAAGAAGTGGTGGAACAATGATGAAGCTGAGGTTTATCAATTTATAGGAGAAGATAATATATACTTCTACGGAATTGCAGAAATGGGCTTATTTACAGCATTATTAAACAGCATAGATGAAAAGCCTGATATGTCAAAGATTCAGTTACCAAACATCATTGCTAATAACCATATTTTATTTATGGGCAAAAAGGCAAGTAGTAGTTCAGAAATTAAACCTCCAATGGCAAGGGAACTTCTTGATTACTACACAGCAGAACAACTACGTATCCATTTTTTAAGTCTAGGATTATCAACAAAGAGTGCAAGCTTCCAACCACAAGCCTTTATGGAAGAAGATAAGCGTGAAGGTGTAGATACAGTTTTAAAAGAAGGAAATCTTCTTACTAATGTATTTAATAGACTTGTTCGTTCTTGCTTCTATACATCACAAAAGTATTTTGATGGAGTAATTCCTCAAGGTGAAGTGAGCGAAGAAATACTTAAGGAGGCACATGAGGCAATCCTTACTTATGAAAAGCATATGTATAAGCATGAATTCCACAGTATAACTTATGTATTGGATAGTTATATTAGAAACATGAATAAGTACTGGGTTAATAATATAAAGCAGGCTGAAGCTGAAAACAATAATGAATTGCGAAAGAAGATTTTAATAGATTCTTTCCATGCAGTACGTACAGTAACAGCATTAATCCATCCAATAGCACCAGAAGGAGCAGAGATGGTAAGAGAATACCTAGGAGCCAATGAAGATATTTGGAATTGGGAGTATATCTTTGAACCAATATACTCTTTCATTGGTAACAAGGAAGTTCATAAGCTTAAGTTTTTAGAACCAAAGGTAGACTTCTTTAAGAAGCATGAAAGTCAATTTAAATAAGGACTAAGTATTGAGTAAAAATGCAAATAGGCGGTGAATCCGCCTATTTTTTATTGGGTTGAATTAAGACGAGCAACTAGTGCATCTTTATTTAAATGTTAGTGAATTTTACCCTTCTTCATACCTAATCACAAACTTACTGTTAGGTAAATAATAAAGCTTGTACCTACTTTTTTCTTTAGGTTTGAATGCCCAAGGATTGTATTGATATTCTGCACCGTCTAAAACAAAGGAGTGGCCTGAGATATATTTCTTTTCAACTGTGCCCTCATGGCAAGAAAGATTGTTAGCAAAAGCATTATGTAAATCTTTAATTTTAGGTAAAGTAAGAGCGCAAAAAAGATAAGTGGCTAATGGAATTAATATTAGTGCTAATATTAGATAACCCTTTTTTTTCTCTTTCAGAAAGGTTTTAAAAACCACTACTATTTTATAGATACAATAAGTAATAAAAACACATTCTAGAAGTAGTGCAACATAGAAATAGTTCATTGAAGATCCCCCTTTTGCTGTTTTCATGAATTCTAGTTATTTATTTTTTCAATATGCTTTATTGTTTTCAGTATTATGTAAATGTATTGTAAGGCATCTGAAAGTAAATAACAAGTCTTAAGATTCTTTGTATAGAGCTATTCCATAATAATGTTGGTGGACAAGTTACAATAATTCGACTTTTTTCTACCAACATTTAAGTGGAATAGTTCTATATGCAAGTATATAAAAATACTATTTATATATATCTAATTAATCTGAATATTAGTATTAACTAAGGTAAAGATAAGGTAAACTATTAGTAAAATGTGATATATTTAAATTGTTTAGTAAGAGTGAATTTATTTTTTTAATATAGATAAGAAAGAACTTTATAGATAGCAAAAGATACTTAAAATTATGAAAGAGTGGTGGTAATCATGGTTGATTTATTATTGTTAGGCTGTGGTGGAGGAATGCCAATGCCAAATAGATTTTTATCTTCTACATTACTGAGTTATAAGGGGAGAAAAATACTTATAGATTGTGGAGAAGGAACTCAAGTATCAATGAAAATATCAAATACAGGCTTTAAAAATATTGATGTTATATGCATTACTCATATTCATGGAGATCATATAGTTGGTCTACCTGGACTTCTAGCTACTATAGGAAATAGCGGAAGGATAGAACCTCTTACAATAATAGGGCCAGAAGGTATAGAGGACACTGTAAATAAGTTGAGAGTGATTGCAAGTTGGCTTCCATATGAAATTAATATAATAGAAAATCCAAAGGAAACATTTGAAATAAAAAATGAGTTTATAGATTTAGGGGTAGAAATATCAACTTTAGAGCTAGAACATTCATCTCCATGTATAGGTTATAGTTTTTATTTTAAGAGAGCACCTGAATTTGACCCTAAAAAAGCTATAACTAATAATGTGCCTAAGGCTTTATGGAGTAAGCTGCAAAAAGGTCAAGAAAATATAGTCCATGATGGGATAAAATATACTAGAGATATGGTTTTAGGAGAAGAAAGAAGAGGTATAAAAGTTAGCATAACCACAGATACAAGACCTCTTGATTCTATTCCAGAATTTATTAAGGATAGTGATTATTTTATATGTGAAGGTACTTATGGAGAGGATGAAGATCTTCCTAAAGCTATAAAGAACAAGCATATGACCTTTAAAGAAGCTGCAACCTTAGCATCAAAAGGGAAGGTAAGCAACTTGCTGCTTACACATTTTAGTACTGCTATGGATGAACCTACTGATTATATAGATAATGCAAAGATGGTGTTTGAGAATACCATAGTAGGTTTTGATAGATATAGTGTAGAATTGAAATTTCAATAATCTTTATATTGATATTTAGATGAAGGCTTTGTTTTATACAAGGTCTTTTTTTATTTCTTCACTTTTACTGTATTTGCTTAGTGAATAAGTAGTTTATATTGATTAGTAGTAAAAAATTAGAATATAATATAAATTATACTTAATTATAGAGATTAATATTAATACTTAAATATAGGGGGGGATTGAAAATGAAGATAGGTGTTTTATCAGATATTCATGGTAATGCTATTGCGTTAGACTATGCAATAGAGGATTTGAGAGAACAAGGAATAACGAAGGTTGTAATTTTAGGTGATGTGGTGATGAAAGGGCCAATGCCATCTGAGGTTATAGATACATTGAAGAATAGTGAATTAGATATACTAAGTTGGATAAAAGGGAATACAGATATATGGTTTGAAGAATTTTCAGAAACATATGAAGCAAATAATGATAGAGAAAAACAGATATATGAATATTATAAGTTTGCTAAAGAAAATTTAGATGAAGATAAAATAGCCTTTATTAATGCACTACCTTATGAATATTCATTTTCAGTAAATACATATAAAATCCTTTGTGTTCATGGTACACCAAAATCCATTGTTGAAGCTGTGGATAGTACTGTTCCAGAAACTGAAATTAGAAAGGCAATTGAAGGAGTTAAGGAAGATATAATCTTAAGTGGACATTCTCATACATCGTTTATTGGTGAAGTAGATGGAAAGAAAATTTTTAATGTGGGGAGTATCGGAAATCAACTTGATGGTGATAACAGAATCTCTTATGGAATTTTAGATTTCACAGGAGATGAAGTTAGATTGATGAATAGGCGTGTTAGTTATCCAGTGGATGAAATAATTAATATGGCAGAGAAGAGAGAATTTCCTTTCTTAGAGTCTTATAAAGACAGTATATTAAATGCTTGACCTTCTACCTTGTGGAAGGTGTTTAATATTATTAGGGGGTGAGCGTCAGTGAGGATCAAAGAAGTTGAGGAGCACATAGGAATCACAAGTAAAAACATAAGATTTTATGAAAAAGAGGGATTATTATTACCTAATAGAAACACTGAAAATGGCTATAGGGAGTATTCTGAAGTAGATTTAGAAAAATTAAAAAAGATTAAACTGCTTAGAAAGTTAGGTATAAGTATTGAAGATATTCGCTTGCTGCAAGTGGAACAAATTGAGTTTAGTGATGTTTTAAATAAGCAAATTGATAATTTCAAGAGTGTAATAAATAGTTTGAATGAAGCAGCCAACCTATGTGTAGACTTACAAAAAGAAAGTGTATCTTTTAAGAACATTGATTCTAATCTTTGGTTATCTAAAATGAATGAATTAGAACGCAAGGGGGCACGCTTTATGGATATTAATAACGATGAGATTATAAGATTTTTGCCAGATAAATTCAAAATGCAATATTATGAATCAATAATTAAAAGCGGACAAATTGATAGTGAACTTTTAGAACAGATTACTTCCTACTTTGAAGAAATTTATAGAAAATCAGTTGATACAGAAAAATTACTTATAGATACGCTAAAAAATGTTGATTATGATGAAAGAAATAAATTACTCGATATGGTGAAGGAAAACAACGTAGAGTTATATGCAAAACTATCAAACAGCATTTTTGATTTTGAGGGCATAGTTACTGTCAAAAAAGAAGTACTTAAGGATATATTAAACAGATTTGACATACAGAGTATAGTAAAGGCTTCTATGGCAGCTTCTCCTCAAGTTAATGAATACCTGCAAGGCATATTTACTGATATTGATTTTATAGAAGAGAAAAAAATACTTGGAAGTAGAAGAATAAGTGAAGTGTTAAGCATTCAGGATGAAATAATTAAGGAAATCAACAACAGAATAAAATAATAATGTATGTAGGCCAGCAATATAGTTTGTTGGTCTTATTCATTTTTGATAAAACTTAAATTATTTAAAAAATAGAGTGATACTTTTTTAATAATTAAGTTATTTTACTATTAATATTGATAAAGTTTTCTGGATAGCTTATATTTTAATAAAACAGTGTTTATAAGGATGCTAAATTATTAGCGTTTATAAGAGCAGTATTGTAAATTTAATGAGGTATATTTTGATTATTGGGGGGCAATGTTAATGAGTATTGATGAAAAAAAATATAATGCATATCTAAAAATTCTTAAGGAGGAATTGGTACCAGCACTGGGGTGTACTGAACCTATAGCGATTGCATATGCAACAGCAAAAGCACGTGAAGTTTTAGGGTGCTTTCCTGAAAAGGTAATAGTTAAATGTAGCGGAAATATAATAAAAAATGCCAAGTCAGTTGTAGTGCCTAATACAGGAAATTTAAGGGGGATTAAGGCTAGTGCAGTTACCGGAATGGTTGGGGGAGATGCTTCTGCATGTCTTGAAGTTCTGTCAAAAATTTCAGAAAATGATGTGAAAACAGTTAAAAGGTTAATGGACACAGAATTGTGTGAAATAGAAATGCTACCTGAAGATGCTAACTTACATATTATTGTACAAGCTACATTCAAGGATGAGTATTCAGAAGTTGAAATAATACATACTCACACTAATATATGTAGAATTCAGAAGAATGATAAGATTATATTTGAGAAGGATTATGGGAAGGAAAATTTTAATGCTCCTTTATCAGATAGAAGTGTTTTGAACGTCAAAGATATATATGAATTTGTAAATAAATTAAAGATTGAAGATGTAAAAGAACTCTTAGAAAAGCAAATTAAATGTAATCTAAAAATTGCAGAAGAAGGACTTACAAAGAATTATGGGGTAAATATAGGTAGAATGCTTATGGAATGCTATGGTAATGATGTATTTACCAAGATGAGAGCATATGCAGCGGCCGGCTCTGATGCAAGGATGAGTGGTTGTAGTATGCCTGTTGTAACAAACTCAGGAAGTGGGAATCAAGGAATGACTACATCAATACCAGTTGCAATATATGCAAAAGAGAAAAATATTGAAGCAGAAAAAATGTATAGAGCTCTTGTTCTGGCAAATTTGGTTACTATCCATCAAAAGACAGGCATCGGAAGATTATCAGCTTATTGTGGAGCAGTCAGTGCAGCTTGTGGAAGTGGTGCTGGGATTACATATATAGAAGGGGGAACCTTGGAACAAGTAGAAAAAACTATAACAAATACTATAGCAAATATTTCGGGAATAGTATGTGATGGAGCCAAATCTTCTTGTGCAGCTAAAATAGCATCTTGCCTTGATGCAGCTAATATGGCTCATTGCCTTGCAATGAAAGATGTATGTTTTGAAGTAGATTCTGGTATCGTTAAGAAAAATGTCGAAGATACTATATCTGCAGTAGGAAGACTTGGCCGGGTAGGAATGAAGGAAACCGATGTGGAAGTATTAAAAATAATGCTTAATCAATAAATTTTATTTTAGTATTGAATTTTATTAACGATATAAATAGTGTTACGACAATTCTTTCAAGAAAAAGACAAACTTCGTATAGAATAATTAAATAATGTTATAAAGATAAAGCAAATAAGTATACATTTTACCATTTTGCTAAATAAACAAGAATTGTGTAATAAAATACTAATAAAAAGAAAGTTTTCACTAATAAAATATTATGATATAATATTTTGTATAAAACAATGTATAATGGGGGAAAAAATATGGATATTTTCTTAATTGCAGGTATAATTGCAGGGTTTGCTGCAGTACTTTTAGGAATGGTTCTTAAAGGTGCTAACATTGCACTATTATTCAGTGGAGAAGCACTGCTTATAATCTTCGGTGGTACAATTGCAGCAACTGCAAACTCATTTCCAAAGAAGGAATTTCTTAATATTCCTAAGATTTTTGGAGTGTTATTCAAAGAAAGAACAGATATTGATCCAATTGCTATTATTAACAAGATAGTTGAAATGTCTCAAGCAACTAGAAAGAATGGTATATTAGCATTAGAAGGCGACATCCAACAGATGGAAAATAAGTTTATGAAAAAAGGCTTTGAGATGGTAGTGGATGGTATGGATCCAGAATACATAAGGGAAGTATTAGATACTGAAATTGAAAGTATGGAAGAAAGACATAGAGTAGGAGCTTCAGTTTTTACAACTGCAGGTAGTTCTGCACCTACATTAGGGGTTCTAGGAGCTGTTGTTGGATTAATTGGTGCCCTTGGAGATTTGAAAGATACTGACAAGCTAGGAGAGTCTATAGCAGGAGCCTTCGTTGCAACACTTTTTGGTATATTCGTAGGATACGTTTTTTGCCATCCTGCTGCATCTAGATTAAAGAGAAAATCTGCTGAAGAAATAAAGACAATGTACATCATTGTTGAAGGTGTATTAGCTATACAAGAAGGTAAAAACTCAAAAGCTATACAAATGAAGTTAGCTGGTATGTTGGATCCAAAACAAAGAGAAGCTTTAGAAGCAGCAGTAGGAAATGCAGAAGGTAGCAAATAAATATAGTAAAGGAGAATAATCATGGGCAAGAAAAAAAAACATCATGACGAGCATGTAGATGAAGCATGGCTTCTTCCTTACTCAGACCTTCTAACATTATTATTAGCATTGTTTATAGTTATGTTTGCTATGGGACAAACTGATAAAGCAAAACTTGAACAAGTAAGTAAGTCTTTTCAAACTATTTTTGCTGGTGGCAGTGGAGTAACAACTCAGAGTGGAAATGCAATAGTTTCTAATGAAAATGCAGGTTCTTCATCAAAAATGTCAAATGCACAAATTGAAACAGATAAGATGGAAAGTGTAAAGAAACAACTTGAAAAAGAGATTCAGGATAAAGGTTATTCAGATAAGGTTAATGTTCAGCTTGATAAAGAAGGATTAGAGATATCAATACAATCCACAGTACTTTTTAATTCTGGTGATGCAACTATAGTTAATGGTGTGACACCAATGCTTAATGATGTTTCTAAGATGCTTTTAAATTTAAACAACAATGTACGAATAGCAGGACATACAGACAATATACCTATAAGTAATGCTAAGTTTCGTTCAAACTGGGATTTAAGTGCTATGCGTGCAGTAAATGTTTTGAACTTTATGGTTAATGCAGGAATGAATCCAAATAAGATATCAACACAAGCGTATGGAGAATATCAACCTAAGTATGATAACGCTACTGAAGAGGGAAGAGCTAAAAATAGAAGAGTTGAGATTTTTGTAATTCGTAACTTCCCAGCTACTACAGCAGAAGATAAAAATACAGGTTCAACAAATTAACACAGATAAAAATATTATTTTGAAGTTATAAAATAATATTTAAACTAAATAAATATATGAAATTTAGAAATGCTAATCAATTAAGATTAGCATTTTTTTTGCTTTATAATATAATTCTATACAAAAAAGTAAGTTTATTTTTTAAAATATTATGTAGAAATTTCTAGCATTATGATATAATTACAATAATACAAGGTGGTAAATCATACTAATTAGAGAAGTATAGGTTAAGTTTATAGATTGCTTTATAAATTCTGCTAGATTTGAACAGCATATTGAAAAAAGTTGAGTTTACTAAATAAGTAAAAGATCAAATGTGCATGAGGGAGAGTTATGGACTATTCAAAGTATTATTGTAACTATTTAAATATAAATACTGAATTACTCAACAAAGGAAGTTTTATTTTTGAATCTGATCAAAGAAATAAGCCTATCTGCTTCTATTATTACCATTTAGTAATTGTATCAAGTTTTAATGGAATAGCAGTTGTTTCAATAGCTCCACATTTTGATAAGGTTTTCAGTGAGTATAATATTAAAAATAGAGAATTAAGAGACGTTGAGTTGTTAACAAATATGTTTAGCAGTGAATTAGATGATTTTAATGTAAGAAATATGTATAGAATGGGCTTAGTTTCAGATAAATATAAACAAATTAATACAGCAAGGGTTATACAATTAAAATCTGGTCATAAAGATGTATATTTCAATACAATAGCATCTATAAGTGATGCTTCTATTAAGGAACATAAGTGGAATTTAAGAAAAGAGCAAATAGACCAAGGAAGGGTATTTGTCATAATAGAAGATGAAATAATAATATCTCAAGCAGTTATATCTGATATTAATTTTAATGGAGGAAATATTCATGTCTGGACATCTGAAGAGCATTCAGGAAAAGGTTATGGAAAATCAGTTACAGCTGCAGCTGCACAATGGTGTGTGGACAATGGCATTTTACCAGTTTATTTGGTGGATAAAAGTAACAATCCATCTTTAAGTATAGCAAAAAGTGTAGGATTTGAAGTTCTATTTGATGAAGTGGTATTGTCTCAAAAAATAAAATGAAAGAAGGTGTGTATATATGCGAATTGTAGAAACGCATCCAAACGCTTCAGAGACTACTTTATTATTAAATGAATTATCAGAGGAATTGGAATCAATAACAGGTAATAGCGGCAAGAGTTCGTTTAATGAAAATGATGTATATGTTCCGCGTTCTTTATTTGTTGTAGCATATAGTGGGGCTGATGAACCCATTGGATGTGGAGCTATACGACCAATTAGTGAAGACATTGCTGAAGTTAAGCGAGTGTTTGCTAGAGTAAAAGGGAGAAATGTAGGAACTGAAGTTTTAAATTATTTAGAGACACAGGCAAAAAAGATGGGGTATTCTACTCTTTGGCTTGAAACAAGACTAATAAATAAACGAGCAGTGATATTTTATGAGAATAGAGGATATCATCGTATCCCTAACTATGGTAAGTATGAAAATAGAGCTGAGGCAATTTGCTTTGAAAAGAATCTAGATGAATAGGCTAAGGGGTAACAAAGCATGAATAAAACTAAACAAATTAAGAACATATGGGACAAGGTAGCTCATAATTTTGGAGAAGTTGGTCCAAGGTATTGGAATGAATTTGGAGGCAGACTAGTTGAACTTTCAAATATAAATAATGGCGCAAAAGTATTAGACATAGGTATGGGAAGGGGTGCTTCATTGTTCCCTGCAGTAGATAAGATTGGTGAAAATGGTTTAATTGTTGGAATAGATTATTCAGAAGAAATGGTAAAAGCAACTCAAAAGGATATATTGCTAAAGGGCATTAAAAATGCTGAAGTAAGAAGGATGAATGCACAAAGTTTAGAGTTTGAAGAGAACAGCTTTGATAATATAATTTGTGGATTTGCTATTGGAATTCTGTTATTTGGTGAAGAAAAGTTAAATGGGGTAAAACGAATACTAAAGAATGGTGGACAAGCTGCCTTTAGCGTGTGGGGAGTACAAGAAGATCAAAAGTGGTTAACAGAAATCATAAACTCCTATTTACCCTGCAACAATAATACAGGAAAATCGAATGCGCCAAAGTTTGAAACTATAAAGGATATCCAAAATATATTAGAACAGTTCGATTTCAAAGATATTAGAGTTTATGAAGAAAGTAATTATGTTATGTATAAGAGTAAGGAAGAATGGTGGCAGCATATGTGCACTAATGCAGTTAGAGGTATATTTGATTGTATAGAAGAGTTAGGAAAGGAACAATTTAATAAGTTCAAAATGGATGTTTTTAAAGGACTTAATAAATTTAATAAGGGTGATGGATTTTACTTTAAGATGCCAGTGATATATGCATTTGGAAATAAGTAAGGCATATTTTAAAGCATTAAAAGTAACAGAAGGTATTAAGAAATTTAAAAATTACTTATCAATGATAAGCAAGTAAATATATGAATATTATATAGAAGATTTAGTTAGGAGTGTAGATATTGTGAACTTTAAAGAGGTTAAATTGGTTAGTTTAGGAAAGGGGGGATAAAGTTAAATAAAAACATGACAAAAAATGATTAGTATGTTGATTTTATATATGCAGCTACTAAGAATAGGAATAAGGGGATATCATGAAGAAAATAAGTTATGTTACTAAAAAGATTACAACAATATTAATTTTAATTATGTTTTTCTGTACTATGGGTATAGATTCAATGATTGCTTTTGCAAAAAGTGGAAGTATGTATATTTCTGCTCAAACTACAGATGGAACAACAGTATATTCAGGACCTGATTCAAGTGCCTATGTAAAAGTAGGAAGTGTTGATTGGCATGAAAATGTTAAAGTATTAGGATTTGATTGCGGATGGTTTTTTATTGAGTACTATGTAGGAAATCCATCAAATAATGTACGTAAGAGGGGATTTGTTCCAGTATCCTACATATCAGGGTCTCCAGTTGTGCCTAATATGTCATATGGACCTAATCCAGGATATGTAGGAAGTGGACAAACTGTTTATGCAGGTCCTGATTATAATTATTCTAAAGTTGGAAGTGTAGATGATAATGAGGGCGTAAGAATACTAACTAGTGAAAATGGGTTTTCATATATAGAGTATGAAACAGACTCAGGTCTTAAAAGAGGATATGTAAAAGATTCACCAACAGCATTAGGTACATTAAATATACCTAACTTATCTGTTAATGGTGTGACTTATGAGAAGTATGGCACAAGTGGAAGAGGAAGAAGTTTAGGAGCTTATAAAATAGGAAATGGTCCTAAAACAATTATAATGACATTTGAAGTTCATGGATTCGAGGATGCATGGAGAAGAGATGGAGAAGAACTTGTAAAAATAGCAGACAGAGTAATTAATGATTTGGCTAGTTATTCCAATAATAATGGTGGATTAAATGGATGGACAGCATACATTGTAAGAAGTGTAAATCCAGATGGACTTTGTGATGGATTTACTAATAATGGACCGGGAAGATGTACTATAAGTGATAGGGTTGATATAAATAGATCATTCCCTGTTGATTATACAGACTATACTACTGGTAGAAATAATACAGGTGGAAGAAGTTTGTCAGTACCAGAAGCTAAAAGTTTATATGATTTTATTAAAGGGAAAAATCCTGATGTAGTAATAGATATGCATGGATGGGAAAATGGTACTTTAGGAAATTCAGAAATAGGAAAGTATTTTGATGATCAATTTGGTTTTGGACACAATGATCATTTTCAACAAGGTTCAGTTACAGATTGGGCAAAAACATTAAAAGGAGGCACTACAAAATCTACATTAGTAGAATTACCATGGCCTCAAAGTTCTCAAGATATTGCTAATAGAAAATATGCTGAAAAAGTTTCTAATGCAACATTAAACATAATAAATAAAGATGCACCACCAGCTAGATTAGTTATAGATTCTCCAAGTGATAATCAAAATGTAGATAGTGATTTTATGATAAGTGGTTGGGCAGTAAATCAATCAGGCATAAATGAATTAAAAATATACATGGATGGTAAATATTACACATCCTTAAATGTGAATGTAGCAAGACCAGATATAGCAAAACAATATCCACAATATAAGAATGTAGCTAATTGTGGATATGAATGTAAAATAAATATAAATTCCATGTCTGATGGCACTCATTCAATAGGAGTAGGTGCAATAGGAAATGATGGAGTAGAATTAAATTATCATAGAACAGTAATAGTAAAAAAGAAGTTAGAAGCTAAGATGGATTTAGAGTTGCCTTCTGAGAATCAAACATTTACTAATAAGGTAGACATAAAAGGTTGGGCATTAAATCAATCAGGAATAAGTAAAGTACAAATATTAGTTGATGGACAAGAAGTAGGAAATGCAACAACTGGTTTAAGTAGAGAAGATGTGAAGAAAGATTACCCTAACTATCCTAATGCTGATAAGAGTGGTTTTATTTACAGTTTAGATGCTAGTAATTTAAAAGACGGAAAGCATACAATTGAAGCAAGCGTTATAGGTAATGATGGTGTTGTAATAAAACAAAGTAAGACAGTAAATATTTCTCAACATCCATCTAGAATGAATTTGGATGCACCTATCAATAATCAAACATTTACAAATACAAATAAGATAGATGTTGGAGGATGGGCATTAAATGAATCAGGAATAAATAAAATACAAGTGCTAGTTGATGGACAAGAAGTAGGTAATGCAACAATTGGCTTACCTAGAGGAGATGTGAAGAAAGCATATCCTAACTATTCAAATGCTGATAAGAGTGGTTTTATCTATAGTTTAGATGCTAGTAATTTAAAAGACGGAAAGCATACAATTGAAGTAAGAGTTATAGGAAATGATAGCATAGCAATAAGTCAAACTAAAACAGTAAATATGTCTCATTATCCAGCTAGAATGAATTTGGATACACCTATCAATAATCAAACATTTACAAATACAAATAAGATAGATGTAGGAGGATGGGCATTAAATGAATCAGGAATAAATAAAATACAAGTATTAGTTGATGGACAAGAAGTAGGTAACGCAACAACTGGATTAGCTAGAGCAGATGTGAAGAAAGTCTATTCTAACTATTCAAGTTCCGATAAGAGCGGTTTTATTTACAGTATGAATGCTAGTGATTTAAAAGAAGGACAACATACTGTTCAAGTAAGGGTTATAGGGAATGATGGTGCTGTAACTACTCAAAGTAAGATGGTAAATATTTCTCAAAACCCACCTAGAATAAATGTAGATTCTCCAGTTAATGGACAAGTATTAAATGATAATATTGATATAAGAGGATGGGCACTTAATTCATCCGGAGTAAAAAATATAGTAATAAACATTGATGGACAAGATATTGCAGACGCAATAAATTTAGGAGAAACAAAAGTAACAGTAGGAAAGAGTAGAAAAGATGTATGTAATGTATTTCCTAATTATAAAAATAGTAATAGTGGTTTTGAGTATATCATGCCAATAAGTACGCTTTCAAATGGAACACATAAAATAAAAGTAACAGCTATAGGAAATGATAATACTTTCATAGAGCAAATTAAGACTATTACTGTAAGTAAGTAGTAAAGACTAAATATAAAAAATAATAATGCATATATTAAGCTCCAATTGATTTTATCAATTGGAGCTTAATTATGCATATTTTAAATACAATTATATGCTTATTTTGTACCTGTAAAACCTTGTTTTTCTAAGGCCTGCTTTACTTTTGGATAATAAACACTCTTATATGTTCCACCTATAGTTTCACTCCAAGTTTGATCATACACTCCATTAGTTACATTTATCATATGATTTTTTAGTACTTGATCATACTCTTCTATTTCAGATTTTAGATCTGTATTATATTTTTCTTTGTGATGTATAACTTCTTCAGGAAAACGAGGTTTTAAATTAGAAATGTCTTCAGGATGACCGACAACTAAGCCAACCATAGGAAATACATACTTAGGAAGTTCTAAAAGTTCTGCTACTGCTTCAGCATCCTTTCTAATTCCACCGATAGGAACTATTCCTAAGCCTAAAGATTCTGCAGCAGCAATTGCATTTCCCATTGCAAGACCTACATCAACAGCACCTACTAATTTTCCTTCTTCACTTTCTGCAAGAACCATATCTTCTCCTACAATATCAGCTGCAATTTTTGCTCTATAAAAATCTGCACAGAATATAAGAAATAATGGAGCTTGATCTACGTAAGTTTGATTTCCTACTAGCTCAGAAAGCTTTTTCTTTTTTTCTTTATCTTCTACGCTTATGATTGTAACTTGTTGCCCATGTATAGAAGAAGGGGCTGCTTGACTCGCTTTGATGATTAATGATAAATCTTCTTTTGACACGGGTGTAGATTTATAATTACGAATAGATCTATGATTTGTTAATGTTTTAATGACTTCATTCATTTTGGTTCCCTCCTTAGGCATCTGAAAGTAAATAGGTTTATATGCTAGTTTATTTTCCGATGCCATCTTATAAATTTTTATTTGAGATAATTAGGTATAAGTATATAATATTTATTATTAATTAATAATTACTTTTATCTATTGTAACATTAAATTAAATTGCATACAACTAAAATTTTATAAATATTAGTAATTTAATGAGAAAAATATTTTACAAGATTTATATTTGTGTATAGGCTATAATTTATTGTGTAGATTTAAACACTATAAAAATTATTATTAGATATTCAAGAAAGGAAAATACGTATTATATGGACAAAATTAAATTTTATACTAAAAGAAAAAATATTGTGGTATTAGCGATATTGTGCTGTGCCTTATGGGGAAGTGCTTATCCAGCCATAAAAATAGGGTATTCATTATTTAAAATAGCAAGTAATGACATAGGAAGTAAGTTAGTTTTTGCAGGGTATAGATTTGCATTAGCAGGGATATTCGTTCTTCTAATGCAGTTGGTAACAGGGAAGAGTATATTGAATTTTTCAATAAAAGATTTTGGTCAAATTACATTATTAGGAACAATGCAAACTACACTACAGTATATATTTTTTTATATAGGATTATCTTACACAACAGGTGTGAGAGGCTCAATAATTAATGGAACAGGAACTTTCTTCAGTATATTGCTAGCACATTTTATTTATAAAAATGATAAACTTAATACTAATAAAGTTATAGGTTGTATTATAGGTTTTTTAGGTGTAATTATAGTTAATTTAAATGGACAATCATTAGGAGGCAAGTTCACATTTAATGGTGAAGGTTTCATAATGATTTCAGCATTTCTATTTGCAGTCTCCGCTATATATGGCAAGACTATTACTCAAAAGAAGGATGCATCTACAGTTACAGGGTTACAATTATTTATTGGAGGTATTTTTTTAACTGTTTTAGGATTTTTATTGGGTGGAAGCATGCATGGATTTTCAGTAAAATCCACAGTACTTTTAATTTACATGGCGTTATTATCTTCAATTTCTTTTGCAATATGGACTCAATTGTTAAAGTATAATAAAGTTGGATTAATATCTATTTTCAATTTTATGATACCTGTATTTGGATCTGTATTATCAGCGTTATTTCTTGGAGAAAATATATTTGATATAAAGATTTTTATAGCATTGATATTTGTGTGTTATGGAATTTATCTGGTATATAGGGTGAAAGAGTAAAATTATTTATAGGTTAATAAGTGTTAGGTTTAAGAAAGATTGATTATGGATAAGTAATCAATCTTTTTTTGCAAAATATCTTGAATTTTATAAATAAATTAACGATATATATATAAGATATGCATATGTAATCATTATATAGTTAAAAGATAAACGAAAGTGAAGGAAAATGAGAGAATATGTCGAATATTATTCATTAAGTATGACTATATGAAATGAAGACTAATTTTTTAGTTCTTTTTTTTTCTGATTTTATGAAGAGGCATCTGGAAGTAAATAGTTTATATATTAATCTATTTGGAATCTCTACTTATTTTTAGATGTCTAAATAGAAACTTAATGAAGAAATCATATAAATAAAATCATTATTTTTAAAGGTAAGTCTTGGAGGTGAAAATTATAAAAATAAAATATAAGGCAATTGTTATAACTGTATTAAGTGTAATTCCGCTTATAGGAGTTACAGATATTATTTTTGAACATTCTTATTCTGGATATGTAAATAATAGAAAGCTTGAAGAAACAAAGAAAAGTTTTGATGCAGTAAGTGATGTTATTACTAAAGAACAGAATAGTGTAACTAGAACTGTTGAAG
Source organism: Clostridium sp. TW13 (assembly GCF_024345225.1). NCBI lineage: Bacteria > Bacillati > Bacillota > Clostridia > Eubacteriales > Clostridiaceae > Inconstantimicrobium > Inconstantimicrobium mannanitabidum. The sequence continues at coordinate 3,458,871 of NZ_BROD01000001.1, read as the reverse complement.
ATTGGGCTAAATGGACAGATACATATGAATTTATAACGAACAGTGATAAAAAGTATATTGCTTCAAATTTACAGGATGACACATTAAAAAACTTGGATTTGCAAGCAATGATTTTTATAAACAAAAGTGGAAAGATAGTATATGCAAAAGAGGATAAAGAGAAAAAGATATCTAAAGATATAATTAATAGTGTACATATTGAAAACATAAAAAAGAATAGAGTAGGTCTAATGGTGCAAAATGGTAATTTGTATGTTGTTGGAATATCAACTGTAACGCCATCAGATAATCAAAACATTAGTAATGGTTTTTTAATTATTATAAAACATTTAGACATAAGCACATTCAATATCTTGAAAAGGTTGGTTAATGTAGAAGCTGATATTGAAGAAGCAAGTAAATTTAATATATCGAGTTATGATAAGTTAGTTGAAAATATAAGATATAAACAAGATAAAGAATCTATAGAAGCTGTAAAAGTGCTAAAGAACATTAATGGAGATGATGTCATTGCTGTAAAATTAATTAATTTTGGAGATAAGAAAGCAGTAAATGAATATTTTATTCTTTTTAACATACATTTTATAATTTTACTCATAGCTATCATAGCTATAGATTTTATAGTTTTAAACAAGTATAGCTTAAAAAGATTAAAAAAACTTAATGATTTTATCGAAGAGATTATAGTAAGTAAGGATATTACAAGAACGATTTCCTTACCCGGAAAAGATGAATATGCAATGTTTGCAGCATTAACTAATAGAATGTTAAAAGAGCTTAATTTAGCTTATAAAGGAATGAGAGAACAAAATGAAAGATTTATGATGCTTATGGAGGCTACTAATGATGGAGTTTTGGATTATTCAGTTAAAGAAGATAGGGTGTATATAAGTAATGAATTAAAACAATTAATTGGATTTAATAGTGAAAAGAATTATGTTTCAGAGAGGGAATATGTATCTAGAGTGCATTTAGAATGTGCAGAGCGTTTAAGAGAACATTATCATAATATTATTAATGGAAACTCTGAGTATTTTAATGCAGAATACAGAATGATAGATCAGTTAGGAAATATAACATGGGTTTTACATAGAGGAAAGATTGTAGGAAAGGATGAAAACGGAAAGCCATTAAGAATTATAAGTACTTTGGTAAATATAACAGATAGAAAAAAATATGAAGAGGAAACGTTATTTTTAAGCTATTCAGATAAGCTTACTGGATTAAGGAACAGGTCCTATATGGAGAAACAATTTCAAGCTTTAGACTCAAGTCCTAAATCCCAGTACTATATTGTTATGTGTGATGTTAATGGATTAAAAGTTGTTAATGATACCTTCGGTCATAAGGAAGGAGATCATTTGCTGTGTACAATTGCTAACATATTAACAGAAAGTTGTGAACAAGATGATATAATATCTCGCTTGGGTGGGGATGAATTTATTATTTTAATAGAAGATAAAGATGAGGAATATGTAAAAAATCTGCAAGACAAGATAAAAATAAAATGTGATAGCTTGTTTGGATACAAGTACAAAGTTAGTATGGCTATAGGATATGCAAGTAAGACAGAGGAAATTAGCGAGACTGAATTAGTAATGGGATTAGCAGATTTGAGAATGTATCGTAATAAGCTTACAGAAGAAGAGAGTACTAGAAGTGCAACTATAGAATCTTTACTAAATACTCTCCATGAGAAGCATAGCGAGACAGAAGAACATACTGTTAGGATAAAGGAATTAAGTATTCAACTAGGAGAGAAGCTAGGATTAAATCAAGAAAAGTTAGATGAATTAAAATTATTGTCATTACTTCATGATATAGGTAAAGTAGGAATACCAGAAAATATTCTTATGAAGCCAGGCAAGCTTACAGTGGAGGAATGGGCTATAATGAAAACACATACTCAAATTGGATATAGAATTGCAAAATCAAGCTCTGATTTTTCACACATCGCAAACGAAATACTAGCTCATCATGAGAGATATGATGGTACTGGATATCCAAATGGTCTTAAGGGAGAAGAGATTCCGTTATTATCAAGAATAATAAATGTAGTAGATTCTTTTGATGTAATGACTAATAAGAGAGCTTATAAGGAGGCTTTTAATTTAGAATATGCCTTTAAAGAATTGAATGAATGTTCAGGGACACAGTTTGATCCATATATTGTTAAAGAGTTTATTGATATTTTGCAAGAAAATATACGTTAGTTGTGAGAAGGAATAAATACGTTTTGTTAAAATGTGTAAAATGGGTTTATTATTATTTTCATATGTTATATAATGAAATGTATTTATTTTTACAAATGTAATATCACGAAGAGGAGGATATAAATTGAGTGTAAATTCAAATAGGTTAAAAAAGTTGAAAAAGCGTAAAAAAAATAAGAAAGGTTTAATAGCGGTATTTATTGTATTTGAGCTTTTTTTTACTTTAATAACAGCTCCATTTGTACTTCTTTATGGGCCTTTTGAAAATGCTAAAAGAATATATGTTGGATCAGCTATGACTTCAGGTAGACATCAATATTTGGCTACATTATTTCTATCAAAAGAGAGAATAGAAAAAATACTAAGCTCCAATGAAGGAAATAGTAATTTAGATGGTGTGGAGAACAATGCTTCCACTGTAGTTATAAATGGTAAGCATGATAATAGTATAGAACTTTTTGAATTTGAGAATAGCAAATACAAAGGGCGTATGTTAGTTATTAAAGATCCTCAAAGAGTTAAAATTGCATATACAGACAGCATGTATAAAAAAGGAGAAACTACTTCTCAAATGGCAATGAAAAATAATGCAGTAGCTGCAATAAATGGTGGGGCTTTTGTGGACAGTTCGAGTAACTCAACTTACACAGGTAACGGAGGTACTCCTACAGGAATAATAATTAGTAATGGAGTAGTTAAGTTTAATGATTTAAGTTCTAACAATAAAAAGACAGATTGTGTTGCTTTTGATAATCAAGGAAAGATGTATGCAGGAAGTTATTCCATCAATCAATTAAAGGAACTAAATGTTAGGGAAGCAGTAACTTTTGCACCTACCCTTGTTAGGGAAGGAAAACCTACCAATTTAAGTGGAGGATATGGGGCAGGAGGTATTGCACCAAGAACTGCAATTGGACAACGTGCTGATGGCTCAGTAGTACTGATGGTTATAGATGGAAGAGACTTAGTAGAAGGTCCAGGAGCAACGATGACTGAATTACAAACTCTTATGTTAACCAAAGGGAAATGTGTTACAGCACTTAACCTAGATGGTGGTAAATCAGCAACCATGTATCTAAATGGACAAGTTATAAATAAGGTGTCTAATGCATTAGGGGAAAGATATATAGCATCATCGATTATAGTTAAATAGTTAAAAGGAGAAATAATGAAAGTTTGTGGTTACAATTTAAAAGGAAAACATATATTAGCTTGGATGCTAATATCAATTGTATTTCAAGGAAGTATACTTTTATTTCTTGATAAATTTTATTTTAAAGATAATACTGATGTAGATATGAAGCAAGTTAATGTTTCAGATATGTCTTCAAAACCAGAGGTTCATATGGAGATACCTAGTGAATCTAAAAATGTTAAGGTATCTTATGATGGCAAGTTTATAATGTATAATGATGGTACGTCTATAAATATTGCAAACACAAGCAATGGCAGTACTCAAAAAATTGAAGGATTAGATACTGGAAGTTTATTAAGAACAACATGGGTAAATGATAGAAATTTAATGCTGTTTTTGACAAGGGAAGGCAGCAAAGTTGCTTTATATAATTATGAGCCTGAGAAGAATACAAAACAAAAGATTATTGATATTTGTTATTATTCATCAAAACACAAGGATTATGATATAAGAACTTCAACAATTACAGGAGTTATTTATGTTAGAGTTGATAATACTGCTTATAGAACAGATATAAATCAAACTAAGGTTACAGAGCAATCAATAAAAATAAGTACATTGAGTGATTTCTTTGTTCTTCCTACACAAGATAGATTAGTATATCAAAATCTTAATGGATATATATATACAACTCAACCAAGAAGTAGAATTTATTTAAATGCTAAAAGAAAGACTACAGTGTTGGGTGTAGATGATGATGGTGTGGCATACTTTGGAGAGTTGCAATCAGATAATAAGATTGATACAATTTTTAGTTTTTCCATACCTAAGAATGAAAGAAAAAGAACTCCTATAACATTAAGTAGTGCTGTGGCAACTAAAGATATATATATTAGTAGTAAAGGGAGTATTTTTGTTAATAATAGCAATAGTAAGGTAGTTACTGAAGTTGAAACAGGGAAGCAAACTAAGTATGATGGAGAGTTTTTATCTTTTTATAATTATGGAGTTACTAGTTTAGTGAATAATAAGTATTATAAAACTAGATTTAGTAATTAGTTAAAGTATGTGACAGAACATAAGTTATATGGTAGTTTATTTCTAGATGTATAAGGCATATTAAAAGTAAAATTATATTGATAACCGACCGATTGAGTAATATTAGTTTGGTCGGTTTTTTTGATAATTGAAGAGAGGATGATTTTAAATGAATAAAAATATTGAAATGATGAAAAAACTAATAGAAGAAAAGAAGAAGGCTGGGAATTCAAAAAATAATCAAAGACCAGCTAAAAGCATAGGTAAAGCAGCAAAAGGAAGAAAGAGTGGAAATGGTGGGGGATTATTTGATAAATAGGCAGTAAATAGCCTATAAGCTAAGGAGGAATGAGTTTGGGTGTCAGTGAGTGCATATAAGTACAAATTTAGAATAAATGTATCACATAGCATAAATTCGTCAACTGAAACTACAAAACCTCATTCTCATACTTTAGAGATAGCATTATTGATGAAGCAGGAAACAAGTGAATTTATTGGGTATGAAGAATTAGAGAAAAAGGTTCATCAATACTTAAGTATGTATAAGGGCATGTACTTGAATGATATTGAGCCATTTAATATCATTGAGCCTACTATAGAGAATATTGGAAATGAATTTTATGAAAAAATTAAGCAGATATTAGTGGTAAATGATTTTAGCTTATTAAAGTTAGATATTAGTGAAACTCCAACAAGAATATTTTCTGTTTCAGATACTTCAGTATTAGGATTGCTTAATGGTGAAGCAAATATGTTGATTATAGAGGATGTCCTCACTGAAAATAAATTCATAAATTCATATAAAATGCAGATGAAGAAAGATAAAAATATACCTAAGTATAATTTATCAAAGGAAGGCGACAATGATGTTTTTGTAATAAATCAAAATTATGTAGAGAATACTGAAACATCTGTTAATCTAGAAATTGATTCTCATACTAGTGAAAGAAATGTAAAGAACAAAGAAAAAATATACACTTATATGAAAGTGTTAATAGCTTGTATATATTTTTTAGCGTGCTCTTACGGAATCATGATTTATATAAAAAGATCAGGCCTATATCCAAAAGGCAGTGATATTTATGGCCATATTTTTAAAGCTAATTTCTTATATGAAAGCATAAAAAATGGAGATTATTATCCATTGTATACAAACTTGTGGTATAACGGTATACAACCATTTAGATATTGGGCACCAGTTCCATATTACATATTAGCTGCATTACAATTTTTAGTTGGTGGAGATCCTGTGAATGCTTATATAGTGTTTGTAGGACTATCTTTTTTTATTGGTGCTTCAGGTTGGCTGCTTTTTGGAATACATAATAAAAGAATGTCTTTGTGTATAACACTTGGTACTTTGTGGTTTTTGTTGCCAGATAACATGAGAGTATTTTTTTCTGAAGGCAATTTTCCACGTATGGTAATAACAATGCTTTTGCCATGTTTGTTTTATTTTATTTGGAGTTTTATTGAATACAAAAATAAGAGAAGTATATTCTTTATTATTATAATAATGAGCAATATTATCTTATGTCATGTAATGATTGCAGCAATGATTGGAATTGCTAGCTTTATATTTGTAATCATTTACTGTACTATAAATAAATCATATAAGGAGTCTGCTTTTTTGATAGTGAGTATGCTGTTATGTTTTGCAATGGTTGGTATTTGGTTATATCCTGCATTAAAGGGAGGCTTAATGGGAATGGAATCTTCCTCAACCTCCGAAGTTATGAGGTCTATGAGTGCTAAGGCAAGTATTTCTTTAAACCCAACATTAAGGCTGCAGGGAGGAATTGAAACCTACTACTATGGACTATCTGTATTATTAATATCTATATTGGGACTTTTATTATCAAATAGAAAAAGCATAGCAGGTTTCCTTAGTGCATTGATTATATTTGTGGGAACCACTACATTTGCTTATCCTTTATTATCAAAGCTGCCCTTGAATCAATTGCTTTGGATGTCAAGATTCACTCCTATAGCTTATGCAGTGTTCTTTTTAGCTTTGTTAGAGTGGAAGAGATGTAGGAAGATTTTCATGACATTCTTTATTGTAATGCTTGTTGCAGATATAATTCCTTCTTTAAGACTTGTTCAATACCCAATAAGTGAAAAAATGGCTAATACTTATGAAAGACAGAAAAAGATAGCTGATGAGTATTCTTTTTCTTATGCAAAGAGTATAACTAATCAGAGGTTATCTTTAATGGATTTAAGCCAATCAGGTTCTTTTCCTTCTTATGAAATAACTTCTAGAGAACCAAGGACTAAATATGTTTACGGATGGGCTTGGCAAGGAGCTTCTACTTCAAGGAATATAGTAATGTTAAACACAGCTTTAGAGAAGGGCTATTATAACTATTTGTTTGATAGATCCATAGAAATGGGCAGTGATACAGTAATAATTAGAAAAGAGCTATTTCAAGATCCAGAAGAAGAGTTAAAGAAAATCAATAAATCAGCAAATTTATTAGGCTTTAATTTAGTGCAGGATGGTAAATATTCCTTTGTATACAATAAGCAAACACCTAAAACTTTTGGAGTAATAACAGAATATGAAGGTTTAGCCATAGGGAATTCAGCAAGGCAGATTTCATTTTTATTTCCAAGTTTTAAGGAAGCAGATAATGATAATTTAGATGAGTATAATTTTGAAAGTTTGAAAAAATATAAGATGATATATCTTTCTGGTTTTAAGTATAAAAATCAAGCTAAGGCTGAAAGTTTGGTTAGAAAACTAACTGAACAAGGAATAAAGGTTTATATTGATATGAATAAGATACCTGTAAATTCAACTACTAATAGAATGACTTTTCTAGGTGTAACAGCTCAAGAAGTATCCTTTAGTGGAAGGTATCCAGATATAATTTATAACAATAAATTTATTCAAAGTGCAAGTTTTGGTGCTGAATTTTCTAAATGGAACACAGTATATTTAGAGAATGTGCCTCATATAGAGGCATACAGTAAGTTAAGTAATGAAACATTAGGAGTAATAGGAACAGGAGATAATAATAATCTTGTTTTTATGGGCTTTAATTTTCTATATCATTCCATAGAAACAAAGGATCAGAATATTGTAGGACTGTTAAGAGATGTTTTTGGAACTAGGGAAGAGATACTTCCTAATAGAGAAATAATACCTATAGAGGTGCAATATGAAAAGAATAAGATAATTGTTTCATCCCCTTTAGATAATTTAAATACTACTATTGCATATCAGGATAATTTTAATGCAGACAGGGAAATAGCAAATGAACAGAATTTGCTGATGGTTAATAAGGGAACTACGAAAATAGAGATAAGATATCCATATCTTCCAATAGGAATTGTTGTTAGTTTCTTTGGAACTTTTAGCATTGGAGCTTTTTTATATTTTATTTTGAGTAAGTCATTTAAAAGTACATAGGTTTGTATGCTAGTCTATTTGGATTTGTTGTTCATTTCCAGATGCGTAAGAAACATAATTTTAATAAGGAGGCATTAAAGAATGGGGATAGTAGTTAAACGAATTTTAGTGCGTGGATTCACAATTTTACCCAAAGGAGCTTCTACACTTAGAATGCCAATAAAAATTGATGGTTATTATGATGATTGGCTTGATAAACCTATTAGTTATCTGCATTATGGAAATAAAAATTATTCTAATAAAGTATCAATGTTGATAGATGATAATTATGTTTATCTATATATAAAGATGAATGATGCTGCATATACAAAATTTAATGGATATAACTATAATTTTAGATATGAAGGAAACCAGACATCTTTTCTAATTGAAGGTGGAGATAATATTGGTGTTGGCAGATATCAATTAAGAGTTAGAAATCAAGACGGCTGGACCATAGTTAAGGATAGTAATGCTTATATAACCAGATATAGCTTGGCTTCTACCGCAGGTTTTAAATCAGATGAGGCTGAAATACAGATACCAATTGCAGCCATACAAAAAAATGCTAATGGCAATAGCATATCATTTAATTCACCTAATTTAGGGCCGCAATGGGTTACTGCTGTTGGTACTAGTACTGCACCTTTCTTAGGAATAGGAATATCAATTTTAATTGCATTAGGTGGATATTTGTTTTTTAAGAAAAAAAGAAAGCAGATTAAATCATGATATTGCATATATTATTTTTTATAATTTGGATATACATATTGTGGGTTACCAAGAGAGCAAAACTTGATTTTTTTAAATTTTGCATAGGAAGTGTTGGTTTATTTGTATTTATGATGATATGGCTTCAGCCTGTAGCAACATTACCTTTAACTAAAATTGTTGCAGCTGGTACAGGAATATTAGGTAAAATAACTAAAATGTATGAATCTTATTATGAATACGGAATGATTTTCATAACGCAAAATGATTCATCAATTTCTCTATATATTGATTATGAATGTTCTGGAATAATTGAAATTATGGCATTTTCATCTATGTTGTGGTTCTTTCCTGTGTATAATTTTTTTGAAAAATTTATAATAACAATAGGTGGTATTGTGTGGATTTTTATGGCCAATGTGTTTAGAATCTTTGCCATTTGTACTATGATATTTTTCTTTGGAAATAATGTATTTTATCTTGCTCACACAGTGTTTGGAAGGATAATATTTTATGTCTTATCAGTAATTTTATACTTTTATGTTTTTACAAAATCCCAAGTTATAAGGCAGAAGGTGGGAAACTTTAATTATGGAGATGATATTTGAACGATTATCAAGTGAAATGGTATTTTGGATGGCTTGGGTTATTATTCCCTTGATTATAGAGATTGCACCATCTTTATTTGGTTTTGTAATTTTGATAAAAAAGAGATTTTTGTTAAATAATTCAAAAGAACCTATAAGGCTTCCGGAAATAACAATAATAGTACCAGTATATAATTCTTCGGATACTCTTAGAGGCTGTTTAGAGTCTATATATTTATCAAATTACCCAAATTCTCTAATAAGCATAATGGTTGTTAATAATGAAAGTAAAGATGACAGCTTTAATGTATTTACTCAGTGTCAAAACGAGTTTAAGGAGTTATCAATGCAGTGGTTAAATGCTAAGCAAGGTAAATCTAAAGCACTTAATATGGCACTTTTTAATAGTGAAGGCAAATATATAGTACATATTGATAGTGATGGAAAGCTGCATCCAGATGCAATTAAAAATATAGCAGTTAGGTTTGAACAAAATAAAAATATAGATTGTTTAACAGGCGCAATATTATCAGACTACAATGAAGTGGAAAAAACAAAGGGATTTTGGATGAAGCTACTCAGAAGAACTGAGTTTTTTGAGTATTGTCAAGCGTTTTTGGCAGGAAGAAATTTTGAATCAGAGTTTAATAATATTTACACTCTGTCAGGGGCATTTTCTGCTTTTAGAAAGTCTACTATTCTAAAGACACAACTATATAACACTGATACAGTTTGCGAAGATACGCAAGTAACTTTTCAAGTAAGAGAATTGCTTAAAAAGAATATACATATGTGTGAAAATGCTTTATTTTTTGTGGAACCTATAGAAAATTTTGATAAGCTATATACTCAAAGGCAAAGATGGCAGCGGGGAGAAATTGAGGTTGCTCATATGTTCTTGAAGAAGAACTTATCCGCTACAAAAGGTTTCTTCTCTAATTTCATGGTTAGGCTTCTAATGATAGACCATACTTTTGCTTTTCCAAGGATGATATGGTATTTTGCATTAATATGTCTTGTATTTCTTAATTATCCTATGAGGCTTATATTTGGATCTGTTATTATTTTGTATTTACTTTATATTCTTGCAGCTTTTCTATACTTTTTAAACATTTGCTTATACTTAGAGAAGTTTAGAAATATAAGAAAATACTATATTTCTAAATGGTACATAATATTTATTTTGCCTCTTTTTAATTTTATAGTGTTTTGGATTAGGCTAGCTGGAATTATTAATTGTATCAGAGGTGAAGGAAGGTGGAAAACTAATACACTTACAGAAGAGTGGAGAGGATTTACTTCAATAATTAAGTCTGATTTTTTGTTTATAAACTCAATAAGAAAAAAAATAAATAGTATTATAAATCATAAATAGAGTAATATAGCATCCATTGTAAATAATAAGAATAAAGCATCTGAAAGCACATAGTTTTATATGCTTTTAGATGCATAACAACTTTTTTACGGAGGATGAAATGTTAAGTATAATTATACCAACTTATAATGAAGGTGAAAATGTTATTATAATATCTCAAGAAATACAAAGCAGTATGAATATGTATGATTATGAAATTGTATTTGTGGATGATAGTAAAGATAATACAGTAGATATATTAAATAAATTAAAAGAGAATGATGAAAAAATAAGATATTACCATAGAAATAATGAAAGAGGACTAGCAACAGCTGTTATTTTAGGTTTTAAAATGGCTAAAGGGGATATAATAGCAGTTATGGATGCAGATTTACAACATAATCCTATAATATTGCGTGAGATGATTAATGCAATTAATAATGGGGCTGATATTGCCATTCCAAGCCGATTTGTTGAAGGTGGAGATGATGGTGGATTAGATAATGTAAGAAAGTTTGTATCCTATGTAGCAAGGAAAATAGGGCAGATTTCTATAAAAAAATTAAGAGATTTTAGTGACATAACTAGTGGATACTTTATGTTTAGAAAAGAAGTTGTAAATAATTGTGATTTAGATCCTATTGGATGGAAAATACTTATGGAGATATTAGTTAAGGGCAAATATGATAAGGTAGTAGAAATCCCTTATCAATTTGAAAGTAGAAAAGCTGGAGAATCAAAGATGTCTTTAAAAGAACAATGGAATTATTTAAGGCATGTAGCAAGACTTTTATTAAATAGTCCATCAGATATTAGGTTTATTTTATTTTGTATGGTTGGAGTTTCCGGGGTAATAATTAATTTAATAATTTATATGATTTTAGTTAATATGGGCTTTAGCATTATCAGTTCAGCTATTTTTTCTGCACTTATAGCTATGATTTCTAATTTTATATTAAATGATTTATTTACATGGAGAGATATTAAAAAGACAAAGTTAAATGAGAGAATGAGTAAGAATTTTATTACTAGCATAATTGGAATTATAATTAATGTATTTATACTAAATATACTTAAGCTATATTCCCAAGTTAATTACATTATAGCAAATACTTTCTCTATTATGTTATCAACAGTATGGAATTACTTTGTAAATAAATCATGGACTTGGAGAAGACATAGTAAATAGAAAAAGAGGTCATATTAATGATTGAAAAGATAAAAAATACAGCAAGTAAAGACGTTATTAGATTGACAAAATTCTCTATTCTAAGTGTTTTATTCTGTGGTATATTAATATTTTTTTTATTAACTCAAATGAAAGAAAATAAAAAGAATGTTATAGAATTTTTTGCTTCTCAACAAGAGATGCTTGTAAGGGAGCAAAATGAAAAAATTAAAGATATTTTGAAAACTAGCACTTCAAAAAATGATTTTGAGAAAAAAGTAGTAAATGATATTGTCAAAAAGGCTGAAAATTCGGGAAGCAGATATTGGCTTTTTGGTAATGACAAGGATTTTATTTATTATAAAGATGAAGAAACCACTAATTTATTTGAAGCAAAGAATATTAAAGGAATGTTGAAGTATTTTAGAAATAGTGGAGGATTGTATATTAATAACTTAGAAAAAGCAATTTCTAAAAATACGTTTGGAACTACAAATTATTCAGAACAAAAAAATGGTGAAAATAAAGTGGTTTCAATAGGTTTTATTAAAGCATATGATAGTAATTATGTTATTGGGTTAAGTACCTCAGAAAATTATATAATTAGTTATGCGAAAATAGATAAGTATAATATAAACCTATATATCATCATGGGATTATTTACTGCAACATTTTTAGTTAGCATAATAGCGTATACCTTAACCATGAATAAAAAAGATAAGAAGATAGAACTTGGTAATAATCTAATAAGAGAAAAGAGCATAATATTGACTGAAAATAGTGAGAAAGATAATAAGGATTTAAATGAATCAGAGAAGAATATAATAATAGATGAATTGACAGGATTATATAATCGTAAGTTTTTTGATTCAACTATACGTATATTAAATTCAAGAGAACGATTATCCATAGGAGTTATTACGTTTATAGTTGATAAAAGTAAATGCAAAGAGAATGATTATATTATAGACATAGCTAAGTCATTAGAAGAGATTTCTTTTGAAAATAAAATAATTTCAAGAATAAGTGAAGATGAATTTTCAATTATACTATTAGATGCAGATAAGGACCAAAGTTGCATAATGTTAGAAGAAATAAAACTAAAGTTTCTAGGACAGTTTCACAGTCTTAAGTTAATTGTGCTAATAGGTAAGGATGGAGAAAATAAAAATACACAATCCTATAAAATATATAAAAAGAGTTATAGAAAGTAGATGAATTAGCATTGAAATACAGTCAATATAAGTTTAAGTTTTATTTAAATGCAAGTCATGCAATATATATTAACGGTAATCTTGGTCAAAGTCATCCTCATACCTGGGAAATAATGATTGATACAATAAAGTTAAACGATAGATTTATACAATTTCATGAAGTTGAACGAAGAATTGAGCAGCTACTACATAAATATCAAGATAAATATATAAATGAAATAGAGCCATTTAGTTCGCTAAATCCTACATTAGAAAATATCTGTGAGTTCTTTAAGAATAGCATAAGGAAGTTATTAAAAGAAGTTGGATGGGAATTAATTAAAATTGAAACTAGTGAGACTCCAGCAAGGTCATATACAATTGATTTAATGGATGAGATTGAGCTAGATGTTAGATTGCAAGAGCAAGAACAAATAGAGATAGATAGAGAAGTTGAAAAGGTTATAAGTAAGATGTTGAAAAAAATTTAAGTTATAAATTTAAGAGAGGGAGGATTTTATGGAGTTCTTACAATTGATTGTATTTTGTTTAGGTATAACCTATGGTGGATTAACAATAATTCCATGTGTTCTGCAACTTAAAAAGAAACAGGTTAACCTTTGGGCTAATATATTGATGGCAGTGGGGGCAGCTCTTGTAATTGTAGCAATTGACATGGGATATCTTGTGGACAGGGAGACAACTTGGGTTTTAATTTTAGGCTTATTATGCATTCATATTGCAGCTATTAACAACGGATTTAAGTTATATGGGCATATAAATATTAAGCACCACATAATAAGGTTTATTATTTCTTTAGCACTTGTAATATTATATGTTATTGCTTTTTAGACATATGGAAATAAGTCATATTTAAAAAATAGATAAGTCCATATGATAGTCTATTTGACCTTCTACTCGTCCACAGAATGCTTAGACAGCCTTGCTATCTGCGGAGCCTGTTTTTTTGCCAACTAAAGATATCCATCCCATATTTGGAATTGGTATTTATTTTCAGATATCTAAATATTTTATTGACAATATACAAGTATAGGTATAATATGAAAATATATTTAGTCTTGGATATTATGGAGGTAAAAATGGTAAAGGCACTTATACTGTATTATCTGAGTGTGAAAGAAACACATGGATATGAGATACAAAGGTTTGTAGAATTTGTTGGCATTGATAAATGGGCGAAGGTCAAATCAGGCTCTATATATTATGCTTTAGCAAGCTTAGAGAAAGATGGATTTATTGATACTGTTAGAGAAGAAAGAACGGGAGCGAGAGTTAGAAAAATCTATGGTATTAATAAAAAAGGAGAGCAAGAATTAGTAAAGCTAACTAAAGAAGAACTTTTAAAGCCAATCTGGCCAGTTGAATCAGAAAAATTTGAGAGTTGGACTTTTATAAACAAGCTTCCTAAGGAAGAAGTAATAGAGCTTGTAAATAAGCATATTGAAGAATTAAAAGCTCAAGTTACTTGGTGGAAACAGGGCAAAGAAGTTAAAGTTCTTGATAATTCCACAAAACTAGATATCTTAACTTTTGATATATCAATAACTAACTTAGAAAATCAGATAAAGTGGCATGAAGCTTTATTAGAAGAATTAGATAAATGTATGATAATAAGTGGTGGACAAGAAAATTTAATTAAATCTATAGCATTTGAAGAGATTGATGATAAACGAACTTGCAGTATGAATAGAGAGTTTCAAAAGAATTTAGATATCATGAAGAAAAGGATGAAAGATAATCCGGATCAAATAGATGATTTGGTTAATCAGATAGTTAATTTGCTAAAAAATCAAAATGATAATTAGATACATAAATAGGGCGGAAGCCCATTTATTATGATTAGATATCCAAGATTGAATATTCAGTGCTAAATACTCAAATATATATAAGGAGAGATAGAAATGAATAGAATATTAGAAGTAGAAAATTTGAAAAAAGGTTATAAAGATAAGAAAGCTGTGCAAGGTATTTCTTTTGGGATTAATGAAGGTGAAGTTCTAGGTCTTTTAGGACCAAATGGAGCTGGTAAGAGTACAAGTATCAATATGATTTCAACAGTTTTATCACCAGATGAAGGAAAGATTAAGTATATGGGGGAAGACATAAGAAAGATTGATAAAAAGTTCAAAAAATCATTAGGAGTAGTCCCTCAAGATTTATCTTTGTTTAATGATTTGTCCGCTTATGATAATGTAAAGTTTTTTTGTAGTTTATATGGGATAAGAGGTGAGCAACTTAAGAAGTGTGTAAAAGAAGCATTAGAGTTTGTTGAGCTTTGGGATAGAAGGCATGAGAATCCACCTTCATTCTCTGGTGGAATGAAAAGAAGATTAAATATAGCTTGTGCTATAGCTCACAAACCAAGGTTGATTATAATGGATGAACCTACTGTTGGTATTGATCCACAGTCAAGAAATCATATTTTAGAAGAAGTAAAGACTTTAAATAAATCTGGAGTTACTGTAATTTATACTTCTCACTATATGGAAGAGGTAGAAGCAGTATGTTCAAGAATTGTAATAATGGATGAAGGTAAAATTATTGAGGAAGGAAATAAGGAGGAACTTAAACAAAAGTATTCTAAGAATAAAGATGAACAAACGTCTTTAGAAGAGATATTTTTAAACTTGACTGGAAAGGCATTAAGAGATTAGTGGAGGAAAGATTATGAATGAAATTAGAATTTTAACACATTTTTATGTTAAAAGAACAATGAAGGATTTCTTTTTACTTATATATAGCATAATTTATCCAATGGTATCGATATTACTTCTAGGTTATATATCTTCAAAGTTATTTACGGGAGACAAAAATATAACTTCATATACTTATTACACCATAGTAACATTACCATTTTTTATATTGAATTTTATAATTACCATGGCATATTTGGCTAAAGATGAAAGTATAAATAAAGTTTCTTATAGATTTTTAATTTCACCAATTAATAAGAGAAGTATTATAATTTCAAAGGTGATTTCAGCCTTTGTAGTGGTATCACTATACAATGTATTTTTATTAGTAATATTACAATTTTTATTGAACCTGAAATTAGGACAAGGATTGTATAAATTAGCAGCTTTATTATCATTTGAAACATTTATGATAACTGCTATAGGAATTTTTATTGGAATTAGTTTTCAAGATTTCAAGAGAATAAAGACTGTATTGATGATTCCGTTAAATTTAATGGGGTTCTTAGGAGGAGCTTTTTTCCCAGTAGGTTCATTAGGTGTTACATTTGAAAAGTTAAGTTATATATCACCCTTAACTTGGGCAAATAGGGCAGTAATGCAAATGTTATATGACAACAATCTGTCATTATACATTAATGTATCTATAGTAACAATTGTAATAGGAGCATTTTTCACATTATTGTCTGTAGTAACTTTTAAAAAGGAGGCTTTTCTATAATGAATATCGTGTTATTGGTTTTTAGAACAAATTTGAAAAGAAGTTTAAAAGATAAAAGAAAGTTTTTTATAAATCTTCTATTACCAATAGTGGTAATATTATTATCAATAGTTATCAGTAACTCTTCAGCAATCTCTGTTAATATAGCATTAATTAATGATTTTCATGATAAAAATACAGAAAATTTAATATCGTTATTAAAGTCTACGAAAGGAATTAATATAAAAGAAGCAAATAAAGAAAACATAAATACTGATATATTAAATGGAAAATATGCTGCATCTATTACAGTGAAAAAACCAATAGATAAGCAAGTATTGGCAGATATAGATGGATATTTTACAATATATACATCACAAGAGGAAAATACACTTGTTGTAGTTAAAGACTTAATTAAAGGAACAATACAAACAAATAAGCCTATAAGTTTTAAAGATATTAATAAATCTCTAACAGAAGGGCAACTATCAAAAGCTGAAAATGTAGTATCACTTTTATCTACAGTCTTGTTAATAATGGCAGTAGTTAATGGGGCATTACTTATTAAAGATAAAGAGGATAATATCTTATTTAGGTATAAATCATCACCAAACAAAAGGTGGCAATATATTATTGGGAACGTTTTGTTTAATTATTGCTTGTGCTATATACAGTTAGCAGTAACTTTTATATTAGCAACTATGTTACAAATAAATATGAATATTTCATTATTGAATTTGCTGCTATTTGGGTTGGTTATAGTACTTGTTACCACAAGCTTTGGAACCTTAATAGCATGCTTATTTAAAAAAGATTTATATGCTAATATGTTTTCATCAGCTATTGGTTTCATTTTAGCTTTAATTGGAGGAGGATTTCTTCCTTATGAAAAAATGCCAACAGTACTTCAAGCAATTAGCAATATTACGCCAATAAGATGGATGATAAAAGGGACTAGGTTTATAGAAAATGGAAGTGATCGCATCATTTCGTCATTAATCGTTTTGCTAGTATTTGCAGTTATATTTTCATCTTTAGCTACTCTATTTAGTAGACACAGTGTATCTTTATAATAAATTATATTAATTTACCTATTAAGTGTAATAGTTCTTGACAATACATTCAATAAGATTATAATTAAATCTAATAACTCAAACGTAATTATATTGTTACAGTTATAAAATAAAATTTAATATTGAATATCTTATTAAGAGCGGTGGAGGGACTGGCCCTATGAAACCCAGCAACCTGTAATAGATCATTAATATTATGTGGTGCTAAATCCTGCAGGATTATCCTGACAGATAAGAAGAGTAATAGACTCGTTATGTCTATAATTATGACTATTTTTAGCCACTTCTTATCTAAAGAAGTGGCTTTTTTGATGCAAAAAATAAAGGGGGCAAAAAAATGAGTGAAAAACATTTATTCGAGACAAAGGCGGTAAGAGGAGCTTCAGGTGGAGATGAACGAACTGGAGCAATTAGTTTTCCAATTTATCAAACAGCAACATTTAAACATTTGGGGTTAAACAGAAGTACTGGATATGATTATTCAAGACTACAAAATCCAACAGTAGAGGAGCTAGAAAAGACTGTTGCCAATCTGGAAGGTGGAAAGGAAGGTTTAGCTTTTTCTACAGGTCTTGGAGCGATTACTTGTAGCATCCATCTTTTTAAAGCTGGGGATCATGTTATTGTTTCAGAGGATTTATATGGGGGTACTTTTAGATTATTTAGTGAGATATATCATGAATTAGGCATAGAGGCAACCTTTGTTGATACTAGAGACCTAAAAGCTATAGAGTCAGCAGTGAAGGAAAGTACAAAGGCAATTTACATAGAAACTCCATCAAATCCATCTATGAGAGTAACAGACATAAGAGGAGTAAGTGCAATTGCTAAGAAGAATGATTTGCTTCTAATAGTGGACAATACATTTCTAACTCCATATTATCAAAAGCCATTAGAGTTGGGAGCTGATTTAGTTGTTCACAGTGGTACAAAATATCTTGGCGGACATAATGATTTACTAGCAGGTTTTCTTGTTGCAAATGATGAAAAAGTGATACAAAGATTAAGATTTATTCAAAAATCTACAGGTGCAACCTTAGGAGCCTTTGAGGCATGGCTTGTATTAAGAGGCATAAAGACCTTGCATATTAGATTAGATAGAGGCCAAGAAAATGCTATAGTTATTGCAAAATGGTTAAAACAACAAGATGAAATAGAAGATGTGTATTATGTTGGTTTAGAAGATGGTGATGGATATGAAATAAATAAATCTCAAAGTTCAGGCTTTGGAACAACACTATCATTTAGGGTTAAAGATAAAAATCTTGTGGAGCAAATTCTAAATAACGTTAAGGTAGTATCTTTTGCAGAAAGTTTAGGGGGAGTAGATACTTTGATTACATATCCATTTACTCAAACTCATGCAGAGGTACCAGAGGAGCTTAAGATTAGACTTGGGGTAGATGAATATCTTTTGAGATTGTCAGTTGGAATAGAAAATGTACAAGATTTAATTCAAGATTTAGAAAGAGCAATAAAGGGGGCTTAACCATGAGAACAGGAACACTATTAATTCATTCAGAAGGAAGTATAGATAATGTAACAGGAGCACTAAGTACGCCAATATATCAAGCATCAACCTACCACCAATTTGATATTGATAATTTTGGTAAGTACGATTATTCAAGATCAGGGAATCCAACTAGGGATGTCCTTGAAAATTTAATTGCTGAGTTAGAAGGAGGGGACAGAGGGTTTGCCTTTGCTTCTGGAATGGCAGCCATTTGCTCAGTGCTTAGTATTTTCTCAGCTGGGGATCACATTGTAATCTGTGGTGATGTTTATGGAGGAACCTATAGAGCGGTGACAAAGTTATTTTCTAGATTTGCTATAGAGCATACCTTTGTTGACGCTAGTAATCTTCAAGAGATTGAAGGAGCAATAAAAGAAAATACAAAAGCAATATATCTTGAGACACCTTCAAATCCATTGCTTAAGGTAACAGATATAAGAGAAGCAGTAAAGATTGCAAAGAAATCAGCAGCCTTAGTAATTGTAGATAACACATTTATGTCTCCACTTTTACAAAAGCCTTTAGAATTAGGAGCGGATATAGTTGTGCATAGTGCCACAAAATTTATAGGTGGGCATAGCGATGTTATATCAGGACTTGTGGTTACAAAGGATAAAGAAATAAGTGACAGGGTTTATCAAGTGCAAAATACCTTTGGAGCAGTACTTGGACCTCAAGATTGTTGGTTACTTATAAGAGGTTTAAAAACTCTAAAGGTAAGACTTATAGAAGCACAAAAAAGTGCAGAAGCATTAGTAAAATGGTTAAGTCAAAGGGAAGATGTAGAAAAGGTCTATTACCCAAGTTTAGAAGGGCATCCAGGAAGAGAGGTACATTTGTCTCAAGCCAAGGGTGGTGGTGCAGTGTTTTCATTTAAGTTTAAAGACATAGGGAAAACAAAGTATTTTCTAAAGTATATAAACAATGCTGCAGTAGCAGTAAGTTTAGGCGGGGTTGAAACCATAGTATCTTACCCAGTTAAGATGAGTCATGCAGCCATACCAAGAGAGGAAAGAGAAAAGCTTGGAGTAACTGATACTCTTATTAGAGTTTCTGTAGGACTTGAGGATATTGAGGATTTGATTGAGAGTTTTGAAAAAGCGATTATCTAATATAAAGCAGTAAATAAGAGGAATTAATATTGTGTGAAAAGAAAGTGAGGGAAATGTTCACAATTAACTTTGGTTAAAAAAAGCTATTATTTAACTAAAACAGAGGGTATATAAACAAATAGTAATCTGCTATCTAAAGAACTGGGGCAAGCCTTTAAAAACTGCCTAGTTCTTATTTTTTATCATTAATGCTCTCGTTGATAGAATATTATTTGTATGTTACCATATAAATGTATATATATTATAAAAAGAGGAGTTGGAGTTAACGTGGAAGCGAGCCCGGAATCGAGTTCAAGTATTTTACTACAAATCATATTATTGATTATTTTAACAGCGATAAATGCTTTTTTTGCATCAGCAGAGATGGCCATAGTTTCTTTGAATAAGAATAAAGTAAAGATGTTGGCTGAACAAGGAAATAAAAAGGCACTATTATTAGAAAAACTTTTTAAAGAACCAACCAAATTTTTATCAACTATACAAGTAGGCATTACTCTTGCAAGTTTCTTTGCCAGTGCATCTGCAGCTACAGGTATATCAGTTCAATTTGGGAAGGCTTTAGAAAAAGTTAATGTACCTTATGGAAGTCAAATAGCATTGGTTATTGTAACTATTATTTTGTCATATGTGACTTTAGTGTTTGGAGAGTTATATCCTAAGAGAGTAGCACTACAGCAGTCAGAAGTTATTGCTATGTTTGCTGTAAAACCAATTTTATTTCTTTCAAAGATTGCCTCACCTTTTATAAAAGTTCTTACTTTATCAACAGCTTTATTATTAAAAATGACAGGCATAAAAGTTGGAGATATAGAAGAAAAAGTATCAGAAGAAGAAATTAGATCATTGGTGGAAGCTGGTCAAGAAGATGGTGTTTTCAATGAGACAGAAAAGGAAATGATCAACAGTATATTTGAGTTTGATGATAAGATAGCTAGGGAAGTTATGACACCAAGAATAGATGTATATTCAGTTGATATAAATGATTCCTTGAATGATTATTTAGATGAGTTACTTCAAATGAAATATTCAAGAATTCCAGTATACGAAGAAGATAGGGATAACATCATTGGAATCTTATATATAAAGGACTTTATAATAGAAGCTAGAAAGCATGGCTTTGAGAATGTAAATATAAAAGAGATATTACACGAACCATACTTTGTACCTGAAAGTAAAAAAATTGATGAGCTATTTAAAGAATTGCAACAATCTAAAAGGCACATCGCTGTCTTAATAGATGAATATGGTGGTTTTTCAGGAATAGCTACTATTGAAGATTTAATTGAAGAAGTAATGGGAAATATAGAAGATGAGTACGATGATGATGAACCTCAGATAGAGAAGGTTGATGAAGGCACTTTTATCATTGATGGACAAGTTCCAATTGATGATATAAATGACCAATTAGCGCTTAATTTAAATTCAGAAAGTCATGAGACTATTAGTGGATTGCTAATTGATATAATAGGGGAAATACCAGACGAGGATGAAAAGCGTACTATAGAAATTGATAATAATATCTTTAAAATACAGCAAGTAAGAGAAAAGAGAATAGATAAAATTAAATTATATATACAAAGTAATGAAGTAAGTTAATTAAAATTTTAGTCTTTAAGATATCTGTAGAAAATGTTAATTTTAATAATTAACGGTTGTAGGTATTTTAAAGACTTTTTTATTTTGGAAAGCAGTTTTCTACAAATGATTATGAATATTTGTATATCAATAGTGTTACCAACTTAGTACAATAATATAATTGAGTATTTTTATGATTTTTTAGGAAATTTCCCATAGTATCTATTTTATGATAAAGGAATTACAATTTTTTACGATTTAATTAATAATAAAACTAAGGAGGAATATATTATGGATAAATTTATAAATATTAAAATCTTTAAAAGATTCAAGGTAAGCTATGGGATAATAATACTTTTTATTTTAGCTATAGCATCAACAATATCTATTGGTTCAATTAGTTATATCAAGCTTAACAACATTAATAATAATGTAAATGAAATGGCTAATATACAACTTGCAGGGGCTACAAGGGTTGGGGAGATAGATGGTTCATCAGGAAACCTTCGTAATACTTTAACTAAATTAACAGATAGAAAGTTTGATGAAAAGTACATAAGCACTTTGGATAGTCTATCTTCAACTATGAATAAAGATATAGATGAAGAAATTTCTTCAATTCCTGATGAAAAAGGTAAAAATTTAGCTAAGGAATTGAAAAAAAGTTTTGCTGATTATACAGTTTTTGTAGATAAATTAAAGGATATAAGATCTATTGGAAAAAATCCTAATCAAGATTTTGTTGATGCAAATACAAAAGCAGGAACTAATCTAGCTAATTGCATAAAAGCACTTTCACAATACCATAAAGATCAAGCAGAAATATTAAAGGATAAATCAGCTAAAGACTTTAACAATGCAAAAAAACTATTAATTATAATTATTATAGTTCTATTAGTAATAGGAACTTTATTATCTCTAGCAATTTTATCATTAATAAATAATTCTTTGAAGAAATTTATAAATGCAATAAAACAGGTATCTCAAGGTAATTTAAATGTTGATATAGATACTGACGGGACTAATGAATTTGCATTAATGAATAGTTCATTAAATTCTACAGTTGAGTCTATTTCCAAGATAATCAGTGAAATAAAAAATAAAGCTGATGATATTAATAAGGAGGCAATCTCACTTTCAGCAGTTTCAGACCAAATGTCATCTACTTCTCAAGAAGTAAGTAATGCCATTTCTCAAGTTGCAGATGGGTCTACTTCTCAATCAGGTGGACTTGTTGAAATGACCAATTCTTTAAACAACTTTGGGGACTCAATAGATACAGTTTTAGTATCTATAAATGATGTTAATACTACAGCTCAACAAGTCAGCTTAATGGCTAATGGCAGTAATACTCAATTACATGAATTAGTAGTATCAGTTAATAATATGAATAATTCTTTTGAAACTGTAGCGGAAAAAGTAAACAATTTAGTGTTAAGTGTAAATCAGATTAATGAAATAACTTCATTGATTAACAGTATAGCTGATCAAACAAATCTATTGGCATTAAATGCTGCTATTGAAGCAGCTAGAGCCGGTGAAGCTGGGAAAGGCTTTGCGGTAGTTGCTGATGAGATAAGGACGTTAGCTGAACAAAGTAAGGACTCATCAGATGAAATAGCTAAATTGGTTTTTGATATATCCAATGAGACAAATGTCGTTATAAATACTACAAAAGATGTAAGTGGTACAATTAATGCGCAAATAGAAGGAATAGATAATTCAATAGTTTCATTTAGAGAAATAGTACAAGCAGTAGAAAAAATAATCCCACAAATAAATAAAGTAAGTAGGGCTATGGAGAAAATTACTGGAGATAAGGGTGCAATAATAGAAAAAATTGAAAATTCTTCAGCAATTGCAGAAGAAAATGCAGCCTCATCAGAAGAAATAAGTGCATCAACTCAACAGATGTCAGAATCATCAAGTGAAGTTGCAACAGCTGCGGAAAAATTATCACAAAATGTTAATGTTATGTTTGAAACAATAAATCAGTTTAAGCTTAAATAATTTTAATAATGAAGTGAGCTGTAACTAAAAGAAAATATAAATATATATTATTATTACAACGGGTCAGTAATGATATTGCTATATTTGCATTATACTGTAATAAAGCAGTGAAAGATGAAATGAATCAGCTGAAATTTAAATAGGCTGGTTCATTATTTTTTTAGTAGTTAAATGAATAGCTGTGAACGATAAAGTGTTTTTTATGGAATCAACATAAGAGTACTTAGTTCCAAGTAAAACAAGGATAACATTTTAGCAAAACTAGTCTTTTAGCGTTTCTTGATATCATGATATCAAGAAATAGATATATTAATATATGTAGGCTAGTCTATTTCATTTTATAATGGTAAAATATTAATATATAATTACAATATCAAGTGGAACTTGATTCAGGTGGGGTTTGATCCCCATCTGAATCTTAGTTGAACTTATCCAGGAGCGTGCAGCCGTTATCTCCAACTTAAGCAAATAAGTGAAAGTCAAAATCTATGATTTGGTTACTTGAACTTAGTTAACTAATGAATTAGTTAACTTCATTAAAATCAATTTAGTGTGAATCGGTTAAGCAGACATCTCAAATCTATGATTTGATGATGGTCGCTTACTCTGTGAGCACTCATCTGACTTTAGGAAGAGGAGTTTCATATAAGATTAGAGTGTTACGGATGCTAGCTATCGGATAAAAATTTGCACCAGAAAGGTAAAACAATAATTATTGTAATATTGGGAAATGGTAAGAGTAGAGAACATTAGTTTCTTGTTTACTAATTCATGAGGAAAAGTTAAAATCTAATATAGAAAGATATAGTTTGCCCAATCTTACAAATTAATGCAATCTAATGGGACAAAACGTCAATATGTTCAGTGAAAAATACTTTGATACTAGCATGTTGAAACTTGAGTCATAATTTACATAATAATAGGAGATATACGATGGAAAAGAAAAAAGTTAAGAAGAGCAAAAAATTTAAAATTATAGCTATAGTATTTATAGTTTTAGCTGTAATAATAGCAGTACCATATTTTTATTTTAATTATCAGGTTGGAAAGGTAAAAACAGTAAGTATACCAACTTCCTCTAAGGACCTTGGTATAAATGAAAATATATTTAAGCCAAAGGCTAATACTGATGATTATGTAAATATACTTCTTTTTGGTGTAGATACCCGTGATGTACAAAACAAAAAGGGAAGTGCTGACAGTATCATGATATTAACAGTGGATAAGTTTAATAAAAAAATGAAACTTACATCTATCATGAGAGACTCTATAGTAGATATGCAAGGCCGTGGAGAAATGCAAGGGTTTAACCAAGATAGAATAAACTACTCCTTTGATTATGGCGGAGCCCCACTTACTATAAAAACAATAAATGAAAATTATCAAATGAACATTAAGGACTATGTAAAAGTTGACTTTGTAGCTATGGCAAAATTAATAGATGCGGTTGGTGGAGTTCCTGTAAATATTACTGCTGAG
This sequence comes from Clostridium sp. TW13, assembly GCF_024345225.1. Lineage (NCBI taxonomy): Bacteria > Bacillati > Bacillota > Clostridia > Eubacteriales > Clostridiaceae > Inconstantimicrobium > Inconstantimicrobium mannanitabidum. The sequence continues at coordinate 3,433,899 of NZ_BROD01000001.1, read as the reverse complement.
GAGATACCTGTAGCCAATTCATATATTAAAGAAATATCAAAGATAGAAAAAACAACTCCTAACTATATAAAAACACCAGGCTTACAAACGCTAAATGGTGTTCAAGCTGTAGGATATTGCAGAATAAGATATGTAGGAAATATGGACTTTGAAAGAACTCAAAGACAAAGAACTGTATTAACTGAGTTATTTAAAAAGTTGTCAAAAACTAGTTTACTAGATATGCCTAAACTTGCAGACACAATATTGCCTAATGTAGAAACTAGTTTGGATAAATCAGACATTCTTTCTTTGGCTAGTTATATATTGATGAATAAGATAAGTAATATTGAACAGTTAAGACTTCCTATTGAGGGGTCATACCGTACTATATATGTAAATAATGTATACTTTTTAGGATGGGACAAAGATACTAATATTAAAAAATTACATGAATTTGTTTTTGAAGGACAAAATATAGACAAATAACTACAGTTGCTGAGTTTTAAATAGTCTGTGTTAATTTCATTAAGATGGTATAAAAATCATCAAAATGAAAGCAATACAGACTATATTTTTTTACAATAAATTATGTTCAGTAATTCTCTATTTCAAAATTAGGTAGCGTGATATATTTTATAGATGTTATTAATTCAATAAATGTGATATTATGGAACTGGGCTGATAATTAAATAATATAAGGGTATAAGGGAGGGGGAGCGTAAATGTTACTAAAAGTTAGTGATGCGACAAACACCTACACTGTTGAAAGTGTAGAAGAACTTGGGAAAATGATAAAGTCAGGTAAGGTAAATAAGGATTCAAGAGTATTTGATGCAGAGGCAGGGGAATATAGAGCACTGCAAGAAATTAAAGAAGTAAAAGAGTTTGCTTTGTACACAGAATATAATAAATACTTGTGCATGGATGCAGAGAGTATTGAGTTAGAAAAGAAAAGAGAAACAGCTCAGGATAATCGATATAAAATAGTTGTAGTAACTTCATTAACTATGTTAATTATTTCAGTGATAATTAATATTATTAATTTAATTAGAATAACTTCAATTATGAAACTATCAGCATTTTCTGCTGGAGCTGCAGGTGGTGCTCAGTTATTTAGATGGGTTATTATGGTGATAATATGGATATTTGTTAAAAACCGTTATCAAAAGAATCATGGGAAAATAGCTGCAGTTATTTTAATATTACTAGGTATTATTTATATATTTATGGCATTTATATCTTTTCAGATTATAAGTTATTTGGGTTTATCCATGTAAAGAAGAGCATAAGTATTGAAAAAAAATCCATGAAGTCGCATAAAGACTTATTTATTATATATTCAAAGAGAATACGTTTACTAGGATTTATAAAGGCTTACTATAATGTTTATAGTAAGTCTTTGATTTTTGTATATTAAATTTATATATTATAAAATAAGAAGTAGAGAGTATATTTGAATTATCAAATGGAGGATTTATTATATATGAAAATTATGACACAAATAGGCATAGTTTTTGGAGTTTGTTTATTAGGCAAGGTTATAGCTGCAATTTTACCAATAGCATTTCCAGACAGTGTTATCAGCATGATCTTATTATTCGTTTTGTTATTATTAAAGGTTATAAAAATACATCACATAAAAGAAAAGGCAGATTTTCTACTAAGAAATATGGCATTTTTCTTTATTCCAGCAGGGGTAGGAATTATGGATAATTACACTTCTCTAAAAGGTAGCATCTTACCATTATTAGCAGTTTGTGTACTCACTACAATTATAACTTTTGCAGCTACTGCTTTTACAGTGAGAGCAGTAATAGCCGTACAAAATAAGTTAGGTACAGCATGTATACAAGATATTAATGATGAACAGGAGGAAGTGGTTTAAAATGAAGATTAATGATATTTTAACCTCACCGTTTTTTGGAATAGTTCTTTGCATTTTAGCTTATGAAATAGGATTGTATATAAATAAAAAGTTAAAATCAGCTATTGCAAATCCACTTCTTATAGCAATTGCAATTATAATAGTTATATTAAAGCTATTTAATATACCAATGAAAAGTTTTAATGTTGGGGGAAGCATAGTATCTATGTTTTTAGCTCCAGCTACGGCAGTGCTTGCAATATCAATTTATAGTAAACTTGATATATTAAAGAAAAATTTGATACCAATAATAGCTGGAACTTTAGTTGGATCAATAACCTCAATGGGTAGTGCATTTTTATTATGCAAAGCTTTTGGGTTAAATAAAAGTTTAGTAGCTTCAATGATTCCTAAATCAGTAACAACACCTATTGCCATGGAAATATCTAAGCAAGGTGGAGGTCTGGTTCCAGTAACAGTTGCAGCAGTTATAATTACAGGGATATTAGGAGCTATATTAGCACCTGTTCTAATTAAGGTATTTAGAGTGAAAGATCCAGTTGCAAGAGGAGTTGCTATAGGTACATGCAGTCATGCAGTAGGAACATCTAAAGCTATAGAAATAGGAGAAGTAGAAGGAGCAATGAGTGGAATAGCTATTGGCATGGCTGGAATAATTACTGTAATTTTATCAATAATAATAAAATAAATAATGCTATACATATAAAACAATGATATAATTTTATTTATAAAACTCACCAATGACTTGTATACTGAATTGGTGAGATATTTTATTTTAAGCATCTAAAAGCAAATAGGTTTATATGTTAGTTCATTTGGAATTGTTATTTATTTTTAGAAGCTTTAGTGAAAATAGGAGTGTTTTATGAAAATTGATATTATAAATGCCATTGAAAGCAATTTAAATATACAAAAACTTTTCAAGGATTTTGAAGAAGTATTTGAAAAAACATATGGGAAGTTAGGCAAGATTGAAAGATCCAATGTACAACTTTTTAAAGATTCAATAGTTAGAAGGTGGATGTATTCAGCCTTAACTACAGAGACTTATTTGAATCCTAATTATTTGATAAATCAATTGGCACAAGAAAAAGTCAAAGGAGATTATGCAGTTACTCCACATATAAGAATTAGTGTGGATGAACATGATAAGTTACAACTTAAAAGAGAATTTATATTTTATTCTTTAGATAAACATCCAGTGCTTGAAGATTTGGATAGATTAATAGAGTTTGCAAATCCAACAATTATAATTAGAGAAGGAAATAAGTTTGTAGTAGATGATGGGGAAACCTTTATTGAAACATTGAGTTTTAGAAGTGGATATTATTTAGACTATCTTCTTGAGGTAGCACAAGCTTTAGGTTTATTAGAATCAATGAAATCTATAGGGTGTACTTGCTTAGCAGTAGGAGAAACTTATAGAGCATTTAGTAAGTTAGATAATTTAGATAAGATTAATAAAATTCTCGAGTATAGTCTTCAGTATAGTGCTACAAAGTTAAATGGACTTGGTATCTTTTTAGAAACCTTTGATAGGAAAAAAATACTAAGTTATTTAGACAATAATATAAACTTTGGTGATTACATTAGGAACATCAAGCCTTTGGAGAATAATATTTATAGCATGGTTAGAGAGCAGCTGCCTCAAGAATCCACAGATAATGTAAAGGATATTGCTAAAGTAAGTGCTCAGATTTATTATAAAATATTTTTTGATATGTACTTTACCAGCATATATGGGTATTATTTAGGAATAATAAGTCCTAATAATGCATTGGTGTGTGTAATGGATAAGTTTATAAAAGAAGTTGCAGAGGATCAAAACTTAAATGATAAGTTAAGGTTAATATTTCAATGTGATGACATACATGATTTAACTCCTTTTGGGCAAAGGATTTTAGAACAGTTTAGAAAAGATTTTAAGGATAGTTATTATGTAAAGTTGAGAACAGAAGATTTTCCACAAATCATGCAGTTAATTGAAGAAGAGAATGATGGAAACAATAAAGCTTTGGATTTAGAGTTTGATTTTCAGGATGAAGATGAGCTTGAAAGTGACTTTTATGGTAACAGAGACTTTATCGAAAAGCATCTAAATAAGTTTTACTCATATTTGACTAAAGAAAAAGGATTGAAATATGAAACAGCAGAAGATCATTGTGGGAACATCGAGCTGTTTTTAAGTATGTATTTAAAGTGTCAGGATAATAAGAATATAAAACTTATAACAGCAGATCAATTAGATTTATATCTACGTGGTTTTTTTATGGAAAATGTAGCTACAAGCAAAACTGATACAAAAAAACAGCTTGTCTCAATTGGAAAGTATGGGGATTTTCTACATTTAAAGAAATTCATAAGTGAAGATGAATTAAAAAATATAAAAAAGCTGGTAAAGAAAAAAGATTTATATATAAGGTTGTTTGAAGAACAATTTGAACAGTGGTAAATTGATTCTATATAAGTTATTGAAAAAAATTTTTCAATAACTTATATTTTTTTTGCATTAAACACTAATGAATCCTATAGAAAAATAAAGAAAATTATCATAAGTTTAAAGTATTTTAAGGATTTGGCTAAATTTCAGTCTATGAAATACAGATATAAAAAGTGTGAACATGGTGTAAACATTTAGAATTTTTAATTTATAGAAAATAAGAGATATTGCCTTGTAGGCTGAAAGAAAAGTGTATAAATTTTGACCAGATAAGATAATGATAAGGAAAATGGGTATATATGGCGCTAAATCGCATTGTTTAAGAAATTAAAGGGCGTATAATTCAGTCTGTGCTTGAAAAATAATAGGGAATAAGGGGTGAAGGTATGAAATATATATCTTTAGTTATTTTATTAGTAATATTTATTTTTGCATCAATTTTCGTCGGAAAATATATCTACAATATTTTATTTGGCACAAAATCCTTTGTGGATAAGGTTATGGATAAAGTGGACAACTTTATATATAAGATATCAGGGATAAAGGGCGAAAAGATGACATGGAAGCAGTACTTAAAAGCACTATTAATCACAAATATAGCAATGATAGTAGTAGCATTTTTAGTGCTTATAGCTCAATATTTTATTTCAGGAGTAAAAAATCCATTATTGAAAGTTAATTGGCATACAGCTTTTAACACAGCTATAAGTTTTATGACCAATACGGACTTACAAGATTATACGGGGGAGTCTAATTTAACAAACTTATCTCAAATGATAGTTATAACCTTTATGATGTTTACATCAGCAGGTACTGGCTTTGCAGCTTGTGGAGCATTTATAAGAGGAATTACAGGAAATCCATTAGGAAATTATTATAGAGATTTAGTTAGAATCATAACAAGACTTTTAATACCAGTATCAATTGTTGCATCAGTTATTATGATTTGGCAGGGAGTGCCTCAAACATTAGAAAGTCATAAAATTGTACAAACATTAGAAGGAAGTTCTCAGACAATAGCTTATGGACCAGTAGCATCACTAGAAAGTATTAAACACTTAGGTACAAATGGAGGAGGATTTTTTGGAGCAAATTCAGCACATCCTTTTGAGAATCCAACACCACTTACAAATTTTATAGAAATGATTCTAATGATGTTTACACCAGGAGCATATTTTTATGTATTTGGGAAAGCAACAAAGCATAAGAAAAATGGAATGGCAATGTTTGCGGCGGCGTTATTCTTATTCTTAATGGTAATACCAATTATATTACATGCTGAAATGGGTGGAAACCATGTGATGAATACGGCTGGTATTCAAAATACCTTAGGTAATATGGAAGGAAAAGAAGTAAGAAATGGTGTTTTTGATTCTTCAATATTCTCAGTAGTTACTACAGCCTTTACAACAGGTTCAGTAAATAATATGCATGATTCATTAACAGCACTTGGTGGTGCAGTGCCAATGTGGAACATGATGCTTAACCTTGTCTTTGGAGGTAAGGGAGTTGGTTTTATGAACCTAATAGTATATGCAATGCTTGCTGTGTTCATATGCGGACTTATGGTTGGTAGAACTCCTGAATTTTTAAGAAGAAAAATAGAAGGAAAGGAAATGAAGATTATAGCTGCAGTTATTCTAATTCATCCTTTTCTAATATTATTACCAACAGCTATAGCAGCAGCTACAGGACAAGCTTCCTTAGGTGGATATCATGGATTTTCACAGATGTTATATCAATTCTCTAGTTCAGCGGCTAATAATGGCTCAGGATTTGAGGGGTTAGCAGATACTACAGCATTTTGGAATGTATCAGCAGGAATTGTAATGTTTTTAGGCAGATATATTTCAATTGGATTATTGCTAGCATTAGCAGGATCAATGATGGAAAAAACTCCAGTTCCAGAAAGTTCAATATCTTTCAGAACTGATAAGCCGTTATTTGTAGGAGTGCTAATAGCAGTTATTCTTATAATTGGAGCCTTGACATTTTTACCAGCTTTAGTACTGGGACCTATATCAGAGTTCTTGACACTGGTTTAGTAGGAGGAAGAAGAGAATGAAAGATAACAAAAAAAGCTTTATTACAAAAAAGATGATAAAGGATGCAATTCGTGATTCATTCATTAAGTTGAATCCTAAAGATATGATAAAAAATCCAGTTATGTTTGTGGCTTATATAGGAATGATAATTACAGCAATTCTTACTGTTTTTCCTCAGATAGCTGGAGAAGGCGGTAGAACATATAATTTCATAGTTACAATAATACTCTTCTTTACTATAGTTTTTGCTAACTTTGCAGAAGCTATAGCGGAAGGAAGAGGAAAAGCCCAAGCCGATACTTTAAAATCTACAAAAAGAGATACTAAGGCTAAGCTTTTAAAGCCAGATGGAAGTTATGTAATAGTAAATGCTTCTGAACTTAAAAAGGGAGATAGAGTTTTAGTAGAAGCAAATGACATGATACCGAATGATGGAGAGGTAATTGAAGGATTAGCTTCAGTTAATGAATCTGCAATAACAGGGGAATCAGCTCCAGTTATAAAGGAACCAGGTGGAGATTTTTCATCAGTTACAGGAGGAACTACAGTAGTTTCTGACTGGATCAAGGTTGAAATTACTTCAGATCCAGGGGAATCCTTCTTAGATAAGATGATTTCATTGGTAGAAGGAGCTTCAAGACAGAAAACACCAAATGAAATAGCTTTAAGTACATTATTAGTAGCTCTTACAGTAATATTTATAATGGTTATTGTTTCACTATATCCTATAGCTAACTTTGTTGGAGTAAAAATAGAAGTATCTACTTTAGTAGCTTTGCTAGTTTGCTTGATTCCAACTACTATTGGAGGTTTGTTGTCTTCTATAGGTATAGCAGGTATGGATAGGGTAACAAGATTTAATGTTATAGCTATGAGTGGGAAGGCAGTTGAAGCTTGTGGTGATGTAGATGTAATGATATTAGATAAAACAGGTACAATTACCTTTGGAAACAGACTTGCAGCTAAGTTTATTCCAGTTGAAGGTGTTTCTGAAGAAGAGGTAATAAAATATTCATTAATTACTTCAATAAATGATACAACTCCAGAAGGAAAATCAACAATTGAACTTGGAGAAAAGCTTGGCTTTACAGTTAATAAAGAAGAATATGCAAAAGCAGAGTTTATTGAGTTTACAGCTCAAACAAAAAGCAGTGGGATGAACTTAGAAAATGGAGATAGAATCAGAAAAGGCGCCTATTCTTCTATAACAGCCTTTGTTAAAGAAAATGGAGGAGCAATTCCTAGTGATTTAAAGGATAAGGTTGATGATATTTCAAAACTAGGTGGTACACCTTTAGTTGTAGCAAAGCAAGATAAGGTTTATGGAGTAATATATTTAAAAGATACAGTAAAACCAGGTTTGGTAGAGAGATTTGCTCAACTTAGAGAAATGGGAATAAAAACTGTAATGTGTACAGGAGACAATCCATTGACAGCGGCAACTATAGCAAAAGAAGCTGGAGTTGATGATTATATAGCTGAGTGCAAACCAGAGGATAAGATAGATGCTATAAAAAAAGAACAAGCTAATGGAAAGATAGTTGCTATGACAGGAGATGGAACTAATGATGCTCCAGCTCTTGCACAGGCAAATGTAGGGCTTGCAATGAATTCAGGTACCATAGCAGCAAAGGAAGCTGCAAACATGGTGGATTTAGACTCAGATCCAACAAAGATATTAGATGTAGTTGGTATAGGAAAGCAATTACTTATAACAAGAGGTGCGCTTACAACTTTCTCAATTGCTAACGATGTGGCTAAATATTTCGCGATAATACCAGCAATGTTTATGCTTGCAATCCCACAAATAAAAGTTTTAAATATTATGGGTTTGAACAGTCCAAAATCAGCTATAATATCAGCTTTAATATTTAACGCTATAATAATTCCATTGTTGATTCCAATTGCATTAAAGGGTGTTAAGTATAGACCTATGAAACCAGAAAAAATACTAAAAAGAAATTTAAGCATATACGGACTTGGTGGGGTCATTGTTCCTTTTATTGGAATTAAAATAATAGATATTATTATCGCACCATTATTAAAAATTATAGGTATGTAGGAGGGAAAATCATGGATTATTTAAAGAAGTCATTAAAGTTAACCTTAGTATTAATTTTAATCTGTGGATTAGCCTATCCACTATTTATCACTGGAATTGGACAACTTATATTTCCAAGCCAAGCTAACGGAAGCATAGTAACTTATAATGGTAAGGTAGTAGGGTCAAAGCTTATAGGACAGCAGTATAATGATGATAAACATTTTGTAGGCAGAATATCTGCTGTGGATTATAATACATCAAAGGATGGAAAACAAGTTGATGTTACTTCAGGCTCACAAAATTTGAGTGAAAGTAGTGTAGCCTTGAAAAAAAGGGTTGAAGCAGATATTAATAACTTTTTAGAGAAGAATCCAACTGTATCTAAGAAAGATATTTCTTCAGAGCTTATTTCACAATCAGGTTCAGGACTTGACCCAGACATAACACCTGAAGGCGCAAAGATGCAGGTAGATAGAATATCAAAGGCTGCAGGAATATCTAAAGATGTGTTATATAAACTTATAGATGATAATACAAAAAATAGAACTTTAGGAGTATTGGGAGAAAAGAGAGTTAATGTTTTAGAGCTAAATATAGGTTTAGATAAGATAAAGAAATAAACCCTAAGAGCAGTATGTTTTAAATTGCAATTAAACATACTGCTCTTTTTATTGAAAAACAATGTAAAAGTTTACTTGAGCAATTAACTAATGTATAATCTATAGTAAAATTTAAGTAGAAACAGGGGATGTTGTTATTAAAAATAACTGGAGGAAGAATAGATGGGATTTACAAATGAACAAGCAAGTGAAGAAAACTTGGTAGAAGAAATTATATCAAAGCAAGAGTATTTGAAATTATTGTCTAAAGGGTATCCAACAATTGCAGCGGCATCTACAGAAATTATCAATTTGGAAGCAATTTTAAATTTACCTAAGGGGACAGAACATTTTTTAAGTGATGTGCATGGAGAGTATGAGCCTTTTATTCATGTGCTTAGAAATGGTTCAGGGGTAGTGAAAAGGAAGATAGAAGATATCTTTGGAAATTATTTAATGGATGATGAAAAAAAGAGTTTAGCTACCCTAGTGTACTATCCTGAACAAAAATTAGAAATAGAATTAAAGGAACAGAATAATATTAATGATTGGTACAAAATAAATCTACATAGACTGATTGAACTTTGCAGATATGTATCATCTAAATATACTAGATCTAAAGTGAGAAAGGCATTGCCAAAGGATTTTACCTACGTTATTGAGGAATTGCTACACGAACAGGTGGATGGAATAGATAAGCAGCAATATTATGATAGGATAATAACTACCATTATTGATATTGGCAGAGCAAATGAATTTATTATAGCATTATCAAAATTGATTCAAAGGTTAGTAATCGATAGGCTTCATATAATTGGAGATATATATGACAGAGGGCCACGTCCAGACATAATATTAGATACATTGATGGAATATCATTCTGTAGATATACAGTGGGGAAACCATGATATGCTTTGGATGGGAGCAGCTGCTGGAGTGAAAGCTTGCATAGCAAATGTACTTAGAATATCTGCTAGGTATTCTAATCTAGATATAATTGAAGATATATACGGGATAAATCTTCTACCATTAGCTACCTTTGCTCTTAGATATTATGGTGAGGATTCATGTAAGCAGTTCATACCTAAAATAAATGAAGAAAATATTTATAACAGTCATGAAATTGAGTTAATAGCAAAAATGCACAAAGCAATAACTATAATTCAATTCAAGCTTGAATATGAAATAATAAAGAGAAGACCTGAATTTAAGATGGATCATAGGTTGCTGTTAGACAAGATTAATTATGAGAATGGGACTATTAAACTAGGAGAAAATATATATAATCTTAATGGTAACTTGTTTCCAACTATAGATTCTAAAGACCCGTTTAAATTGACAGAAGATGAAAAGATACTTATTGAAAAATTAGAGTCATCTTTTGTAAACAGTGAAAAACTACAAAAACATATAGCCTTTTTATTTGCAAAGGGAAGTATATATCTCAAATATAATTCTAACCTGTTATTTCATGGGTGCATTCCTCTAAATGAAGATATGTCATTTAAAACTATGACTATTAACGGTAAGCAGTATAAGGGAAGATTATTGTTAGAAAAATTTGAGTCATTAGCAAGAGAGGGGTATTTTTATAAGAGGGATACATCAGAAAAGCAATATGGTATGGATATAATGTGGTACTTATGGAATGGAGCAGCATCATCACTTTTCGGGAAGGATGAGATGGCAACCTTTGAAAGATATTTTATTAATGATAAAAGTATGCATAAGGAAAATAAGAACCCTTATTATAGATGGCGTGATGATGAAGAAATGTGTGATAAGGTATTAAAGGAATTTGATTTATACAATAAGGAAAGTAGAATAATAAATGGTCATGTTCCTGTTAAGAATGTTAAGGGTGAAAGCCCTATAAAGGCTAATGGCAAGTTAATAGTCATAGATGGTGGTTTTGCTAAAGCATATAGAACACAAACGGGAATAGCAGGATATACACTAATATACAATTCATATGGGCTTCAGCTTGTTTCTCACGAACCTTTTGAATCTACAGAAAATGCAATTGTAAAAGAAAGAGACATACTTTCAACCACCTTAGTTGTTGAAAAGAAATTGGATAGAAAGACCGTGGGAGATACAGATATAGGGGAAGAGCTGAAGAATCAGATAAAGGATTTAAAATTATTGCTCACTGCTTATAGAAAAGGATTAATAAATGAAATTGTATAGAAATTATATATAAATGTGGATTTAAAGCAAAAAGCCATGTTATAAGAGAAAAATATACTCTACTATTATAACATGGCTTTATTCATTGAAAATATCGTATTATCTACATGGCATCATAAGGAACTACTATTATTTGAACATCCTTAGCATGCTCTAAAAATTTATTTGTTGTGGAACCTCTGAATAATCTTTGAAATTTTGATCGATGAGGATGTCCAATAATTAGCTGAGTAATATGTTTCTCTTGAGAGAATTTGAGTAATGCATGAGAAATTGATTTTCCAGAAAGCTCTACTACTTCAGCATTAAACTTTTTAGCTAATTGAATATTGTCCTCCAATGTTTTAACCCTATCTGGAGTCTCTTTAGCTGATAATATATGAGTACATTCTACATATACAACGTAAAGCTGACATTTATATTTTTTTGCAATCCTAGCACCTAATCGTATCAGTCTTTTTGATTTTGGATTAGAAGAGATGGATACCATTATTCTTTCACAAGTATACCAATTATCATTTATATCATGATTAATTTTATATTCTTCTAAATCCTCGTCCACTTCGTCTGCAATCTGTCTTAAGGTAAGTTCTCTTAAAGCAGCAAGATTACCATTTCTAAAGAAATTCTTTAAGGCTGATTCAATTAAGAAGGGTTTATAGATGTTTCCTCTTCTCAATCTATTTCTCAAGGATTCAGGTGGAATATCTATAATAACTACTTCAGCGTTAGTCAATATATTATCGGGAATTGTTTCATTAACTGTGATTCCTGTGATTTGCTGTACAATATCGTTAAGACTCTCAAGATGTTGAAGGTTAACAGTTGAATAAACATTTATACCAGCATTAAGTATTTCAATAACATCCTCATATCTCTTTTTATTTTTAGAACCAGGAGCATTGGTGTGCGCCAGTTCATCTACAATAACCAGTTTAGGAGCTCGTTCAATTATTGAATCTACGTCCATTTCTTTTAGTTTAATAGAACCGTGAGGAATTTCCTTTAAAGGCATAAGAGGCAAGTCTTTAAGTTGTTCGATGGTATCCTTTCTTTCATGGCTTTCAAAATACCCAACAACAACATCTTCACCACGCTCAAAACGTCTATTAGCTTCATTTAGCATGCTAAATGTTTTACCAACACCAGGTGCATATCCTAAAAAGATTTTAAGCTTGCCTGTAGTCTGTAATTTATATTGTTTTAGAGCTTCTTCAGGAGTAAGTCTTTTTTCTACCATAAATTAAACCCCTTATTTTAAATTAGCTAGTTTTGTAGCAAATTCTTTAAATAGATTTCCTTTTTCTATATCCCCATTTTTGATTAAGCATTCTCCAAACTTCTCGTATGCAATAGAGTCTAAAGGAAGTATAGAAGATTTTGCTTCATTAGCATTAGTGCTATTAATCTGTTTTGCTGCTGGATTATAATCTTCAAAGATTTCACCAAGTAATTTTTCTATGGTATTTGAAGTAAATGGCTTTTGTAAATAGGCTACAGCTCCTAGTTTGGTGGTAGTAACGGCATTTTTTATTGTGCCAAACCCTGTCATCATAACTACTTGAAATGTATATCCCTCTTTATTTATTTGCTCTAGTAAAGCAGTTCCACTAATATTAGGCATTTTTACATCTATAAATGCTATGTCAAAGTTAATGCTTGATATTAATTCCATTGCTTCTAAAGCATTGCTGGCACAATGTACTTCAAAGTTATCATTTTTTAAGCAATGTGATAAAAGAATTCTAATATTTTTAGTGTCATCTACTATTAAGGCTTTTTTCATAAGATCCCCCTCCATGAATATTCCATTATATTCTATACTACGTTAGTTTAATTTCTTTATCAATTATTAATTCATTTAGAAAATAAGACCATACTCAAATAAATCTGTAGTTGGGATAGATGATTTGTTATAATAGGTGTTAATATATAGGATTACAAGTAACCTATATATTATGAGTTATAGGAAATAAAATAGGTATGGAATATAATAGTAATAAATAGCAGTATAAGGAGATAGTAATGATTAAAAGTATTAAGTTTAAGATTTTTTTAATTCTGGCGGTTTTTGTGATATTAACTGCTGGGAGTAGTTTAGTATCTATAAAATATTATCATGATTTACAGCAATCTATAGATTTAATAATGCATTCTAATTATGATAGCATAGTTTACGCTCAGAATATGCTAGAAACATTAGATGCTCAAGACAAATCACAAATGGTATACATTTTTGGAAATGATACTGCGGTAATATCTGATTATGAGTCAAATAGAATACAATTTTTGCAATGGTTGAATAGAGCTAAGGGCAATATTACTGAATATGGAGAAAAAGAAACATTAGATTTAATTGAAAAAGATTATAATAAATACGTATCAGCTGTAAATAAGTTTAAAACAACAAAAGAAAAGAGCAGTGATAATAATTCAGTTGATTATTATTATAGTTCTGGAACATATTATTATAACAATATTTTGCCATTATATAAGGATCTAAAAGATAATTGTAGGAATCTTTTAGACATAAATGAACAATCGATGTTAAAGATGAAGGATCAATCAAGGAATTTAGCTAATAAGGCAGTTTATTATATTACAATTATTTCAGGGCTTGTTTTATTTGTTGGTATTATTGTAATAGGATATTTACTAAAGAAAATTATAAATCCAGTTGAAGATTTAGTTGTGGGCATAAATAAGGTCTCAGAGGGTAAATACGAGTATGTTATTCCTATAAGAGGGGAGAAGGAAATTAACTACATTTTGGAATCCTACAATAATATGGCGAAAAAGCTACAGGAGTATGGTAGATTAAATGTTCAAGAAATATTAAGAGAAAAACAAAAGGCAGAAGCTATAATAGAAAGTATAGATTCTCCTATAATAGTAACAGATGAAGATAATAAGGTTATAATGCTTAATAAGGCTGGAGAAAGAGTTTTTGATGTCAAAGAAAAAAATATAATTAATACTCATTTTCTTGAATATATAAAACAAAGAATAATATTTGACATGATAAAGAATTCTAGAAATTTAAGCAGAGAAAATAAAGAAGTTAATGATATAGAAATGTCCCAAGATAATAGAAATCTTTATTATAGAGTAATAACAAAACCTATATGGTTTGAGGAAACAGAAAATATAGGTGCGATTACTATACTTCAGGATATAACAAAATTCAAAGAAATTGATAGACTTAAATCTGACTTTGTATCTAATGTATCTCATGAATTCAGAACTCCGTTAACGTCTATTTGCATGGCAACTGGATTGTTGCTAGAAGGAAATTATAGTGACGCTGCAGAAGCAAATGAGTTACTTATGATAATAAAAGAAGATAGTGATAAATTAGATAAGCTTGTTAGAGAATTATTAGATTTATCAAAGATGGAATCTGGAAAAATAGAAATGGAAATGAAAGATGTGGGGATAGATGATGTTATAAATGCAGTAACGCGAACCTTTAAAATTCAACTTGATGAGAAAAATATAAAACTAATAATAAATACAAAAGGAATCAGAAAGAAAGTAAAAGCAGATGTAGATAAGATATCTTGGGTAATTGCAAATCTACTAGGTAATGCTTTAAGGTACACCAATACAGATGGGACAGGTATTATTGAAATAAAAGCTAGAGAGGTAAATAACACCATGCTTGTAGCAATTTCAGATAATGGTCAAGGCATTGCAGAGGAACATCAAAAGATAATATTTGGCAAGTTCATACAAGTAAAAGATAAAGATGGGCAGATAACAGGAAACTCTGGCCTTGGTCTAGCAATATGTAAGGAGATAGTAAAAGCCCACTTAGGTGAAATTTGGGTTGAAAGTACATTGGGAAAAGGAAGTACATTTTATTTTACATTGAAGCTTGGAGAGATGCTGGAAGAATAAGAAGAATATAATAATTATTTATATAAACCACAGAAATATTTAGTTTTTCTGTGGTTTATATATTTAGAGTATATATTTGTACAAGATTTACTAATACATATAAATGTAAATAATTTGAAAACTATACGATATTTTGTGAAAGCAAAAAGATTTGATGATATAATATCCTTATGTAAATGCAAATGGTTTGCATTTTGACGAAAGGAGTAAATATATGTACACAAAGATTGATATTATTTCTGGATTTTTAGGAGCAGGAAAGACAACTTTAATAAAAAAGGTTATAGAGGAAAAATTAAAATCTGAAAAGGTTGCTATAGTAGAAAATGAATTTGGAGAGATAGGAATTGATGGATCAATATTAAGAACAAAAGGTATAGAAGTTCAAGAATTGAATTCAGGGTGTATATGTTGCAGCCTTACTGGAGATTTTGATTTAGCTTTAAAAGAAATAATTAAAGATTATAAACCAGATAGAATAATAATTGAACCTTCTGGGGTGGCTAACCTTTCAGATGTTTTAAATGTGTGTAGGAAAATGACAAAGCAAGATATAGTAAAAATTAATATGTGTATAGTGGTTGTTGATGCTGTCAAGTATCAAATGTATTTAAGAAATTTCTCTGAATTTTTTATAAATCAAATTAAAAATGCTAAGACTGTTATTTTAAGTCGTACACAAAACATAGAACCAGATAAACTTGTTTTAGTTGTAAAAGATATTCAGAAAATTAATTGCAATGCTAATATTATAACCACACCTTGGAATCAATTGCCTACAAGTTCAATAATTTCAGTAGGGGAACAGTCTAGAGAGAATTTATTAGAAAATAAAATTAATATCGTTAATATAGAAAAACAAGTTTATAATTTAAAGGGCAAAGAACAAAATAAAGTTTTACTCCAATGCGGTAAAGCTCATACTGCTTCAGAAGTTTTTCAAGTATGGGGAACTGAGACGCCTAAAATTTTTTCAAAGAACCAAATAATCAAATTAAAGGACATATTGTCATCTAGTAAGTTTGGAGCAATTTTAAGAGCCAAAGGAATAGTTAGGATAGAGAATAACAAATGGATTCAATTTGATTTTGTACCTAATGAGATTCAAGTTAACAGTGTAGAATGTGATTATACTGGCAGAATATGTGTAATAGGTGCAGATATAGATAGAAAAGAATTGGAAGAATTATTTAATAATTTATAGGGGAAAATTATGAAGAAAAAAATTCAAATTATTACTGGATTTCTTGAGTGGGGGAAGACGAGTTTAATAAATAAGCTTGTAGAAAAAAAAGTAATAGAAAAAAATAAAAGAGTATTAATTCTAGCTTTTGAGCAAGGCATAGAAGAATTTGATATAAAAGAATTTAAAGAACAAAATATAGATATTAAATTAATTGAAGAAAAAGATAAGCTTGATGATAAATTGTTTTATAATTTGGAAGAGAAGTATTCCCCTGATGTTATAATAATAGAATATAATGGAACCTGGGAAATGAGTGACATGTTAAAAGTTAGAATGCCATTTGATTATTATATAGATAATGTGATTTATGTACTAGATGCTGAAAAATTCACATCTTATATGAAAAATATGAGTAATATTATAGCTGAACAAATTTCAAATTCAGATGTTGTATTTGTAAATAGATTTGATAATTTATCCAATAATGAAAGAGAAGTCATAAAAAAAGTTATTAAAAGTATCAATAGAAAATCTAAAATAATTTTTTGTGAAGAAAATGATGAGAATTTAGATGAATATTTATATAAGGCATTTGATAGGAGAAGAGCTAATCCTATAGATAAAGTATTAAATTATATCCTATTACTTATGACGGGATGGATTTTTTCAATATATCTAAGCGCATTAAATAATACTGTATCTGATTTACAAATAAATATATTAAAAAGTATAAATACAGTTTTTTTGAGTATTTTACTTCAAGCCATTCCATTCATATTAGTTGGTGTATTCATATCTTCAATATTGCAGATATTTGTATCAGATAGAAAACTTATTAAACTATTTAATGTAAAAGGAATATTCAAGTTTCCTATAGCAGCACTAATAGGAATATTTCTTCCTATATGTGATTGTGGTATGGTACCAATAACATCTAGATTGGTGAGGAAAGGAGTGCCTTTGTCACAAGCAATAACATTTATGCTATCATCAGCAGCAGTAAATCCTGTAGTGATAATATCTACAATATATGCTTTTTCAGAAGATTACAAGATAGCAGTACTTAGGATAGTTTTTGGTGTAATAATTTCAATTATTGCAGGAATGTTTATCGAATTATTATTTAAACAAAAGGATGCCATAGAGATAGATACTTCAGATATTTCTCAGGTTTGTAGTAGTGGATATGTTGGTAATCTTGATGTAGATGGGGTTGGAGGAAAGGTAATTGGATTATTCAGACATACAACTATTGAATTTTTCAGTGTAGGAAAATATTTAGTAATTGGTGCAATGATTTCCTCTATAATTCAGGTTATCGTACCAAAGGATACTTTTATGTATACAGGAGCACGTAGTATAATTCCTATTGGATTAATGATATTTGCATCATTTTTTATGTCTATATGTTCTAATTCAAATGCATTTATAGCCAGGAGTTTTTTGAACAATTTTCCTATGAATGCAGTTTTAGCATTTATGGTGATGGGTCCTATGTTGGATTTGAAAAATTTATTGATGCTTACACAGAGCTTTAATAAAAGATTTGTGCTGATTTTAGTGATCATATTATTAGTATCATCTTTTGTGCTATTTTCATTACCTACTATATTCTTTTATGGAGGAGTTAAATGAAGAGGAAAATTAATTTGGAAGTTCTTATAGAAATAATAATTTTATTCACCATAGCTAATATTTTATTTTTTTCTGTGGTATTTGATAAGGCTAAATATTATGTGCATCCAAGGTTGAATATATATATAATTTTTTCGGCATTTTTCCTTCTGATTTTAGGAAGTTTTATGATGCTATATTTATTTAAACCTAAACATTCAGTTAATTATAGTAAGTATATAATCGTAGTAATACCGATAGTTACAACTTTTATCATACCTATGGGAATTTCTAATAATAATTCTGTAGATTTTTTTAAAAGTTCTGTGAATGTTTATACTGGAAAATCTAATATTAATAATTCTAATCAAGACACAAATATAGAAGTTAATTCTCAGAATCAACAAAGTTCTAATGTAAGTAGTGGAAGTAATTATGATCAAGCTTATTATAATGATAATATTAAGGAGAAAAGTATTAATGTGGATAGTAATGGGATTATAGTTATAAATGATGATGATTATATGAAATGGTATTTGGATATTAATAAAAATGTCAATAAGTATGAAGGCAAAACTATACAATTTAAGGGGCAAGTACTTAGAATAAAAGAATTTAAAAATAATGAATTTGTGCCAGCTCGTAAAGCCATGGTATGTTGTGCAGCAGATCTTCAACCATGCGGTATTTTATGCAGATACAAGAGCGCGTCAAACTTTAGGAATAATGAGTGGGTTGTAGTAACTGCTAAAATACATGTAGAAAAATATGATGGTGAAATTATGCCTATAATATACGCTGATAAAGTATCGAAGACTCAGGCACCTAAGAGTGAATATGTGTACTTCAAATAATAATTAATAAGATTCTGTTTATATAAAGTTTTACAAAGATATAAGCATCCAATAATAATTTTTAAATTGTTATTGAGATGCTTATTTTTATATTGAAAATTTTAAAGTGCCAAGGTTTTAGATAAAAAAAGCGCATCCATGGAGTTTGATGGAAATTATAGGAATATAAGATTAAAGTGTATTGACATGATTTTTTTCTAGGAGTAATATGGTATACAGAAGTTAATGCAAATGATTTGCATTAACAAAAATTAAGGAGATGTTAAAATGAAAAAGGTGAGTATGCTATTAATATTATTTTTGATGGCAATAGGAGTTACATTAACAGGTTGCACATCAAATAATACAAATGATAAAACTAATTCTGAGAATAAAAAGTTGGCTGTTTACTCTAGCTTTTATGCAATGTATGATTTTGCAAAAAAGATAGGCGGAGATAAAATAACTATAACTAATTTAGTTCCAGCTGGAACAGAACCTCATGATTGGGAACCAAGTACTAAAGATATTAATAATTTAGAGAAAGCTGATGTTCTTATATATAATGGTGCAGGTATGGAGCATTGGATAAAAAAAGTTGTAGGAACTTTGGAAAATAAAAAGCTAGTAACAGTAGAAGCATCACAGGGAATAAATTTGATCGAAGGACATGAAGAAGAGGAGGAAAAAGAGAAGGATGCTGAGGAAAGCAAATATGATCCCCATGTTTGGATGAACCCTCAAAATGCAAAAAAGGAAATGGAAAATATAAAAAATGCACTGGTAAAGGCAGATGAGTCTAATAAAAAATATTATGAAGATAATTATAATAAGTATGCTAAGCAAATTGATGAGTTAGATAAAGAATTTAAAGATGCGATTTCAAATATAAAAAATAAGGATATAATTGTTGCACATCAAGCATTTGGATATTTATGCAAGCAATATGGACTTAATCAAGTGTCCATAGAAGGACTTTCAGCAGATTCGGAACCAGATCCAACAAGAATGAAAGAAATAATTAAATTTGCAGAAGAACATAAAGTTAAAACTATTTTCTTTGAAGAATTAGTTAGTCCAAAGGTTTCTGAAACAATTGCTAAAGAAGTTGGTGCTAAAACAGATATGCTTAATCCGTTAGAAGGCTTAAGTGATAAGGAGCAAGCTGAAGGAAAAGATTATTTTACAGTAATGAAAAGGAATCTTGAATCTTTAAAAGCAGCATTAGGTTAGTTGGTGGTGTAATGGGAAACATTTTAGAAATTCAAAATTTAAGTTTTGCATATGAAGATGAGCTGATTTTGAGTAACATCAATTTTTCA
The DNA here is from genome assembly GCF_024345225.1 of Clostridium sp. TW13. NCBI lineage: Bacteria > Bacillati > Bacillota > Clostridia > Eubacteriales > Clostridiaceae > Inconstantimicrobium > Inconstantimicrobium mannanitabidum. The sequence continues at coordinate 3,413,859 of NZ_BROD01000001.1, read as the reverse complement.
GTTAAGTCTGGAGAATTTGTTGGAATTATAGGTTCAAATGGAGCTGGTAAAAGCACGTTGCTTAAGTTAATATTAGGTTTAATATCACCTATGAATGGTAAAGTGATAATTAGTGGTGAAGAAGTTAAAAACAATAAAAGATTGCCAAAGGTAGGATATGTTCCCCAAAATGCTATTGCATCAAATGACAATTTCCCTGCGACTGTGGAGGAAATAGTAAAATCTAATTTGTATTCGCAAATTGGATTTATGAGATTTTCAAAAAGAAAGCATATACAAAAAACTATAAACGCGTTACAAATGGTTAATATGCAGGATTATGCTAAAAGATTGATTGGTAATCTTTCAGGCGGTCAGCAACAAAGAATTATGATTGCAAGAGCATTAGTGAATGAACCAGAACTGTTAATATTAGATGAACCAACCACTGGAATTGATGATAAATCTATAGAGTCTTTATATAGTTTGTTAGTTAGAATAAATCTAGAATTTGGAATTACCATTATAATGGTTACTCATGACATTAATAGGATTTATGGACGTGTGAAAAAAGTCGTATCAATTGAAAATAAGAAAATTGTAGATGTATCTGAAAGAAAAAATAAAATAGTATTTTAAGTAGGTAATATAATAAAAAATGTTACAGGAGTAATTTTCAATAAGATGGAGGAGGTATATTTTGATTTTTCAATATGAATTTATGCAAAGAGCTTTTATAGTGGGCATACTTCTAGCAATTATTATTCCTTTTATTGGAATATTAGTGGTGTTAAAACGTCTTTCTATGATTGGTGATGCTTTATCTCATACATCATTGGCAGGAGTAGCAGTGGGATTACTATTAGGATTTAATCCAGTTTTAGGAGCTATAGTAATATCTGCTATGGGAGCTTTGGGAATTGAAGCTATTAGAAAGAAAATTCCTAAATATTCAGAGATGTCAATTGCTATTATCATGTCTGCAGGAGTAGGCTTAGCAGGAGTTCTTTCAGGATTTGTTAAGAATTCGGGCAATTTTAATAATTTTCTTTTTGGAAGTATTGTAGCTATAAGTGATTTTGAACTTCTACTAGTTATTGTAATAAGCTCTATTGTGATCATAATGTCAGTATTATTGTATAAGGAGTTATTTTTTATTGCCTTTGATGAACAAGCAGCAATACTAGCAGGAGTTCCTGTAAAGTTAGTTAATTTTATTTTTACAATTCTTGTGGCAATAACTGTATCAGTTGCATCGCGAACTGTTGGAGCACTGATAGTATCATCGTTAATGGTGGTACCTGTAGCTTGTGCTATGAAGTTTGGAAAGAGTTATAAGCAGACACTTATATATTCAATTATTTTTGCATTATTATTTACTATAATTGGTTTATCAATCTCTTATTATATGGGATTAAAGCCAGGAGGAACTATTGTATTGACTGGGATTATAGTTTTAAGCATTATATTAGTTATAAAAAGATAAATTAAGATTAAAAAGATTGTCTAAAAATATAATTGAAGATAATCTTTTTGAATTTATACAAATTATATGTATATTTTAACAAATGCAAATTAATATTATATACTATAGCCAGATAATAAGAATTGGTGTATAATCAGAATATTATATTTTTGAAAGCCATTATCAATAAGGAAAAACATTTTTATTAGAATTGTTAGTTAGGAGAGGAATATAAATGTACGAAATGAAGGAAGAATATAAAACAGGGATAGAAGCTATAGATGAGCAACATAAAAAACTTTTTGATATAGCTGATAGAGCTTACATGTTATTAAAAGATGAGTATACAATAGATAAATACGATAAAATTGTAACAATAATTAAAGAGTTAAAAGATTATACTGCATATCATTTCAAATTTGAAGAAGAGTATATGGATAGCATTGGTTATAAGAGAATGTTCACACAAAAGATTGAACATGCAGAATTTATAAAGAAACTTGATGAAATTGATTTTGATAAAATTGACAAAGACCAAGATAAATACATATTATCAATTTTACAATATTTAAATGATTGGTTAGTTGAGCATATATATGAGAAAGATAAGCTTATAGGGAAATAATGCACCTGAAAATAACCAGTCTAAATATGCAACGGATATTTTTTAGATGAATAAGATAAATTATTAATATGATAAGGGAGGTATTCTATGATAGATAAGTTACCGAAGATAGATCTTCACTGTCACTTAGATGGTAGCGTAAGACCGGAAACAATAATAGATATAGCAAGAAAAGAAAATATTATCATTCCCAGTGATGATATAGAGGAGATAAAGAGATTAGTTATAGCACCTCCTGATTGTGAATCTTTAGATGAATACTTAAAGGTTTTTGAACTTCCTTGCTCAGTTATGCAAACAAAGGAAAGCTTAAGAAGAGTTGCCTTTGAGTTATATGAAGATGCTGCAAAAGAAAATGTAAAGTATATGGAAGTGAGATTTGCTCCACTAGTTCACACTGCAAAGGGGTTAACCATTGAAGAAGTAATAGGAAGTGTGATTTTAGGAATGAAGGATGCAGAGAAGCTTTACGGTATAAGAGGAAACATAATACTTGGAGCCATGAGGTTTCATAGCATAGATAAAGCTATTGAACTATTTGAGGCAGGAAAGAAATTCTTATCAAAAGGAGTAGCAGCTGTAGATTTATGCGCTTCAGAATTAGCTGGCTTTTCACAAGAGTTTAAGGAGCCTATAGCATTAGCGAAGCAATATGGTTATAGAATAACAATACATGCAGGAGAAACTGGAATAGGTAAAAATGTATTAGATGCTGTTGAGATTCTTGAAGCAGAAAGAATAGGACATGGAGTATATATTACTGATTGTAAAGAAGCATATGATATTGTAAAGAAGAAGGGCATAACTCTTGAAATTTGTCCAACAAGCAATGTGCAAACTAAAGCTGTTAGTTCATATAAGACACATCCTTTCTCTGATTTTTATAAGGATGGCATAAAGGTGACATTAAATACTGATAATAGAACAGTATCAAATATTGATATGACTCATGAATGTGGAGTTCTGTTCAATGAATTTAATATGAGTGAAGAAGATTATAAAAACATATACTTAAATTCTGTTGAAGCTTCTTTTACAGATGAAGCAACAAAACAATGGTTAAGAAGTTTTATATAATTATATTTATAGCATATCTGTAATATAAATGTTAGTCATTTTTGGTTGACATATAGTAGTGAATTATGTATCATTAATTGAATGATGAAGTATAGGCTTTCTCAATTTGCAATCCATTTTGAGAAAGCCTATTTATGTAATTTGAACTTGTTATTTATTTTCCAATAATTTAAGTTGATATGGAGGTGGTATTTGATGGACTCGTATCCGGGGAAACATTCTATAGTAAAAATTAAATATAGTAAAGAGGAACAAGCTTATCTTATATCACTTAAGGAAATAAGTGATAGTGTAAATATATGATTTGATTTTTTGAATTTATGATTTTATAAATAAAGTTAATGGAATGAGAATTTGATTAGCGTTATTTATGAAATTATCATAAAGCATATTATGTTAGTTTGTTCCTCTTAAAAAGGAGGAAGCAAACATGAAATTAGATATGAATAAAAACGAGTTTAAGAGTTTTTTATTACATGCTCCACAAGATAAGGTGCTAAAATATATTGAGAATATCCATCCAGTTGATATATTAGATATAGTACGTGAAAATAAGGATGATATTAAAGATATATTAAATAGGTTGCCAGAAGATTTCATTGCTGGGATTATCGATGAGGCAGAAACAGAAGAAAAGTATGAAATACTAACTTGTTTTTCTGAAAATAAACAAAAAAACATTGTGGAAGAAATGTCTTCTGATGAATTAACAGACCTTTTGGGTATATTAGATGAAGAACAGGCAAATAAGATTCTTGCGCATATGACAGCGGATGAGGCGAGAAAAGTTAGAAGATTATTAAGCTATGATCCTGATACAGCTGCAGGTATAATGGCTACAGAGTTTATTTCAATAAAAGAAAATATGACAGTTGAGCAAACCTTAAAGTATTTGCAAGATACAGCAGAAGATATTGAAAATATCTATGATTTATTTGTTATTGATAACTTTGATAAGTTAAAAGGTGTAGTTTCATTAAAAGATTTAGTTACGAATAAGTTTGATGCTTTAATTTCAGAGATTATTAATCCTAATGTAGTTAGTATTCCTTGTGAAATGGATCAAGAAGAAGTTGGACATCTATTTGAAAAATACGGTTACTTAACTATGCCTGTAGTGGACAATTTTAATAGGCTGCTTGGAGTAGTAACAGTAGATGATGTTATGCAGATTTTAAGAGATGAGAATACAGAGGATATTCACCGTCTTGGAGGAGTAGCAGATGGGGAAAAGATAAGTGGTACAACTATGGAATCTGTTAAAAGTAGATTACCATGGCTTATAGTAAACTTAGTTACTGCAATACTAGCATCTTCTGTAGTAGGTATGTTTGAAGGAACCATAGAAAAGGTAGTATCGCTTGCAACCTTCATGCCTATAGTATCAGGAATGGGTGGAAATGCAGGTACTCAAACTCTAACAATTATAGTAAGAGGGTTAGCACTTGGTGAGTTGAGTTATAAAAATGTAAAGAGAGTTTTGTTCAAAGAATTAGGAATAGGATTTATCACAGGGGCTGCAATTGGTATTATTATTTCTGTATTAGGGTTCTTATGGGAAAAGAACATTACCTTTGGTATAGTAATTGGAATAGCAATGATTTTAAACATGATAGTAGCAACAGTAACGGGATTCTTAATTCCATTAATATTGAAGAAGTGCAAGGTAGATCCAGCCTTAGCATCAGCCGTATTTGTTACAACTTTTACTGATGTATGCGGATTCTTATTCTTCTTAGGCCTTGCAACTATGTTTGTTAAGTATTTAGTATAATAAAATATGGATTATCTTTATGATAGTAATTTTTCTATAATTGGAGAAATTGCTATCTTTTTATTTATTTTTGAATTAGTAGTAGTTTCAACATAATTGGTTCATACCTCCGAAAGATTATTGGATTTATACAAGTTTTGTACTTACATTGTATGTTTTGTAATTTATGCTATATAATATTATAATATCATAATGGAATTATTATTTTTAGTTTGGAAAATATAATTAAAAATTAATATATGGAGGGTATCATGATTAATTTTATTGGAACAGGAAGTGCTTTTAATACTAAGCTTGGAAATACAAGTGCTTTTGTAAAGAAGAATACAAGTTTACTTCTTATTGATTGTGGAGGAACAGTTTTTCACAGATTACAAAAGTCTAATCTTTTGAATGGAATAGAGAATTTATATATTGTTATAACCCATACGCATCCTGATCATGTTGGAAGTTTAGGAGACACAATATTCTATTCATATTTTATTCTAAAACATAAGCCAACTATTTTCTTTAGTAATAAGGAAGTGATTGAAGGGCTATTAAACAAACTTGGTGTCACAAGTGATATGTACAATCTTAATACTTCAGATAAGGTAGCAGTGAATGATTCACAACTTGGAGAGTTCAATATAGAATTTGTACCTGTTTCTCATGTGAATACAATACCAACACATGGTTTTATTATGAAGCTAAATAATAAAATATTTTATTATAGTGGAGATGCTAACAGTATAAATAGCAAAATATTAGATAATTTTAAAAAGGGTGAAATTAATAGAATTTATCAAGACACTTGTGGATTGGATTATGATGGAAATGCCCATTTATCACTAAAGAAACTTTGTGAAGCAATTCCTGAAGAGCTTAGAGATAAGGTTTATTGTATGCATCTTGATGAGCATGTAGAAGAAAAAGCAATAGAAGACAATGGATTCAATTTGGCTAAGGTATCTGGAGATAAGTAACAGGTTCAAATATCTGTTGCATATGAACCTCTGTACTTTCACATGTCTAAGTTATATATAAAAATATTTATATATTTATAGGAAAAATGC